>JBEKRG010000070.1:0-24819 GCA_049518955.1 Occallatibacter sp. | reverse complement strand
CGGGAACCACCAGCCGAGAGGCAAATGCTGCGTAAGGAAATGTTCTGATCAAACAAAGTAGCGCCCTCTCCGAAGCGCGCCCAGAAATGTTGTGCTTTTCACTTGACAGAGACTTACATGGACGTCGCCAACGCGGAAATAACTCAAAAGTGAATACTCGAGTCCGAAAATGCAGGCCTCACGCCGGATCGATACTTAAAAACGGCAATATCGCCACCAGCCCCGCCACTCCAACCCCAAAGCCCCCGCTATCCCGCTAGGCCTTTCATTGTTTACTGATCTCGGACCACTGTTTTCACTGTCAACCCCCTCCACACTCCACACACTCCGCAACCATCTGAAAACACTCGCCAAAAAAATTTCCCCAAGTTTGCCGATTAATTCCGCGATTTCTCCATACTGGGTTCAGTGGTAATGGTGACGACGATAGGGCGGCGCGGCGATGGCGGTTCCGGTTTTGGCGAGCCGGAACTCCTCGCGCCGCCCATTTTTTTTGAGGAGGAAAAGTGTTCTGGAAACCGTCCGGCAGTCCGAATCGGATCGACCTCGCCGCAAAGCAAAATGTTAACCAATAAGTACAATTTCCGCCGAAAAAGCAGTCTAACCCCTTTAGAAGGCTAAGGTTAGATTGCCAATCTTTAGAATCAACGGCTTACGGACAATGCCGTTTAGATTCAAATGGTTGAAAATAAGGGGGTTAACGCCAAAAAATGGATAGATGAGGGGGAGGGGGGGATCGGTACTAGAAGATAAACAGCCCGAGTCAGCCTTGCGCGGCGAGCGCAATCGCTTCCGCGACTTCGTCCGGAGTCATTGTGTCGACGTTGAGCGTGACATGCGCCATGCGGTAGAGCGGCAGGCGCCGCTCATATCGATCTTTGAGATTTGCTTCGTCGGCCAGCACTGGCCGCAGATGCTCGGTTCCCTTGCACCGCGCAAGCGTGGTTTCGAGTTTCACTTCGAGATGCACGAGCAACGTTGTGGGCGCCATGACCAGCAGCATGCGAGTGGCATCATCCTCGATGGCTCCGCCGCCGAGAGCGAGCACGAGTCCATCGCATCGTGCCAACGTCTTAATCGTCTCCCGCTCCCGCCTGCGAAACTCTGTCTCGCCTTCGCTTCGAAAAATCTCGGGAATCGTTGTACCGGCTTCCGCCGCGATCACGTCGTCCACGTCGACAAAAGTCCAACCGAGCCGCTCGGCCACCAACGGCCCGACGGTCGTCTTTCCCGAGCCCATGAATCCGGTGAGCACGATGCGGCGCGTCGCTTCAGCTTGTTCCGGCGCTTTCATTCGTTCCAGTATAAGGATGGTGAACGGCGGACGGTGATCGGTGGTCGGTTCTCAGTTGTCAATTCTCAGTTCCCATCTTCACTCGTTCACTTCTTCACTTCTTCACTCATTCACGGTTCACCATCACCCAAACACCATCACCATCGCTCCAGCTGTAATCATCAATCCGCCGATCGCGGCTGCGGCATTCAGTTTCTCGCCGAGCAGCAGCCATGCAAACACCATCACCAGCGGCACGCTCAGCTTGTCCAGCGGCGCCACGCGCGAAGCCGGCCCCAGCTGGAGCGCGCGGAAGTAGCAGAGCCACGACAATCCCGTTGCCAATCCAGACAGCGTCAGAAAGAGAATCGTTCGCCGATCGAGCGCGCGAATCTCTCCGTGACTGCCCAGCGCCAGCACAATGCCCCACGCAAACACGACGACCACGCTGGTGCGCAGCGCCGTGGCCAGGTTCGAGTCAACATGCGCAACGCCGACTTTGGCCAGCAGTGCCGTGGCCGCGGCAAATACGGCGGAAAGAAGCGCCCAACCGATCCAGCTACTTGTCCAACTAGTCGTCCAGCTCATGGCAATCAGGATACGCGCCGCTCTCGACCCCGGCGCAAATTCCGTGTCGCCAGAAAAATCGTCTTCCCGTCCAAAACCTCCGGTGCTATGATGCGTGCATCCCCTCCAACCAAAACCCAGGAGGTGTCTCTTGAAAAGCTCCCTTCTTCCCATGAGGACGAGCAAGGCGGTTATGCGCCTGGTTCTTCCTGCGATTCTTTCATGCAGCCTGGTCATCGGTTCCAGGCCACAAACGGCACAAGCGCAACAAGCCAGCCTTCTCGGAGAGTGGCGGGCCACGATTCAGTCTGGCATGATTACGATTTCGTTCATGTCGAACGGTCAATACGACCAAACAGGAGTTACAAATACCGGCACGCAGACGATGCAAGCCGGCCCCTACCAGCTGGTGGCGCCCAACAGCATTATCTTTACGGTCACAAACTGGTCGCCGAAGAGCAAGATGATGCTTGTCCCTTGCGGAATCCCGAACGAGCCAGTTTGCAATGTACAACGGGTAGAGAACATGCCCAAGCCACCCAATTCCGAGTATGTGTATGTGTTTAACGGACCGAATGCGATGACGTTGAGCAACCAGACGGGGGCAATCAACTTTACACGCGTGAAGGCGCAATAAGAGAACAGAGATCGGTGCCAGTTTTCTGATCTCTATCAATCGCACGGGTTCTGAGTCGTGGTTCGTGGATCGTAAGATACACTCCGGAACATGGAGACCGGCCGCGCCAGCAGAACTGCTCTTCGCGTGGCACGGCGGCGCGCCGCCCACCAGGTTCTCGACCAGCCCTGCGTGCTCGCGGATTCGATCGCCATTCCGCTGCTCGGCCCCGAGTTCAGCTATGACGCGGTCCGCGAGATGCATCCATTCTCGCGCGCCTTTCGCGCTTTCATGGCCGCGCGCAGCCGCTATGCGGAGGACCGCCTGGCCGCATCGGTCGCGCTCGGCGTCTCGCAATATGTGATTCTCGGCGCCGGCCTCGACACCTTTGCCTATCGCAATCCCTTTCCGCAACTGCGCGTCTTCGAGGTGGACTTCCCTGCCACACAGGAATGGAAGCGCGCCCTGCTTGCCGCGGCCGCCATTGTCGCGCCCGCCAACCTCACTTTCGTGCCGCTCGACTTCGAGCACATGACGCTCGCAGCGGGTTTGGCCAACGCGGGCTTTCACTCAAGCAAGCCCGCATTCTTCGGATGGCTTGGCGTGGTCCCATACCTTACGCTCGCGGCCTTCCGCGCCACGCTTGAAACCATCGCCATGCTTCCGGCAGGCACAGCCGTCAGCTTCGACTACGCCGTGTCTCCACATGCGCTGAGCCTTCTGCATCGCATGACCTTCCGCGCTCTGGCGCGGCGCGTGGCCAAAGCCGGAGAGCCATTCCAGTTGCTCTTTACGCCTGAGTTGCTCGATGCTGAGTTCGTCCGCGCCGGATTCAGGCGCTTCGAACAACTCGGCGGCGCAGAACTCAACGATCTCTATTTCGCGCACCGCAGCGACGGGCTCAAGCTGCCCACTCCGGGCCTCGGCCGGCTGGCCACGGCGTGGGTGTAGTGGCTGCGCGACAAGAGCCCCTACGCCGGGCGATAGAATGGCCTCATGCGTCCGTCCGCATTCCTGCCCATCGCGTCGATTGCGCTCTGTTTGCTCAGCGGATGCGGCTATCACACGCTGGGCGCGGCCACGCATCTTCCTCCCGAGATCAAGACGCTTGCCGTTCCCGTCTTCGCCACGCGCACCGATGCCAGCGGCACCGAGCAGGCTTTGACCGAAGCTGTCATCCGCGAGTTCGCGTCGCGCACCAGCTTCCGCGTGACCCCCAATTCCGGAGAAGATGCCGACGCCGTTCTGCACGGAACCATCCTTAAGCAAACCACGGCCCCACTCACCTACAACTCCGCCACGCAGCAGTCTTCGAGTTTCATCATCACCATTGTCGCCAGCGTCACGCTCACCGCCCACGACGGCAGAGTCCTTTACGAGAACAAGAACTACGTCTTCCGCGAGCAGTACCAATCCACAACCAACCTGCCCACATTCATCCAGGAAGATCCGGCCGCCATTCAGCGCCTGTCGCGCGAATTTGCGCGGCAACTGGTGGCCGACGTCCTTGAAGGCTTTTGAGGTCGTGCCCGGTACCCGCTTATCTCTTGATTCCTGCCCGCTTTTCCGCGCTGGTCACATACCCCGAAGGGCTGTATTCTGGAGCCGCATGAAGGATGCGGCGTTGGAACGCGCTGAAGTGGGGTGGGAGCGTTGACCGGCTCGCGTTGGGGCGCAGGGTTCAGCTCCGTCGCCCGCTTTACCGCGGAGATTGAAGCCGCCGCGGCAGGCACGGGTAAACTGTGGCCGGGCTACGTTCTGGCCGGCGACGAGATCTTCCTTCTCGACCGTTGCCGAGCGGCAGTGCTCAAGGCTTTCGTCCCGCCCGATCTCCGCGACTTCTGCCTCTCCGACCTCGATCTCACCCAAACTTCGATCTTCGAAGCGCTGGACCGCGCGCAAACGCCGTCGCTGATGGCGCCGTTCCAGGTGATTTTCATCCGCAATGTGCGGCAGCTTTACACGCGCGGCGCCAAAAAGGAAGAATTCGCGGCGCTCGACCGGTACTTTCAATCGCCCAATCCTCAAGCGCTGCTTCTCTTCATTGCGGACTTCCTGCGCATTCCTGCGGACACGCGCCGCATGGATCTCGACGACAAGAACCGGTTCGAGCGGCTGACCGAGACGCTGGGCGCGCATTGCGGCATGGTGGAGCTGGCCCGCGTGAACGAAGAAGACGCCATGCGTTGGACCGTGGCTAAAGCGCAAGAGGCCGGCCTGCAGATGGAAACCGACGCCGCGCGTGAGCTGGTGGACGCGCTGGGCGCGGACATGATGCTGGTGTCGTCGGAGCTGGAAAAGCTGTTGCTCTACACGGCCGGGCGCGGACGAATTACTCTCGGCGACGTGGAGACCATGGTGCTGAGCGCCAAGCAGCGCACCCTGTACGAATTGACCGATGCCATCAGCGCGCGTGACAAGGTGCGTGCACTGGCGCTGTTGCAAGGGCTTCTGAACAGCTCCGATGCCGGCGAGGACGCGGCGATTGGCCACCTCTATATGCTGGCCCGCACATTCCGCCAGATGCTGGTGATTCTGGAGAAGAACGTGCGCGACTCGCGCGCCATCTGGCAAGCGCTGTGGCAGGGATTCCGCATGCCGCCCTTCGCCGCCGACGACCTGATCCGCCAGGCACGCCGCTACAAGAGCCGCCGCGAGCTGACCCGCGCGCTCCGCCTGGTGGCTCGCGCTGACCTCGAGCTGCGTTCCTCTCCGCCCGACAAGCGGCTGGTGCTTGAGCGTCTTGTCTACGAACTTGCTTCCGAACCAAAACCCTCCGCGCCGGTGTGGGCAGCGGCGCAGCTTTCATTCGAGAGCTGACGCCGCAACCGTTCCTTTCCGCGTAACTTCGGTTCAAGCAGCGAGCTTGTAACGTTAGTGCACACCGTGCTGATTCATCCACGGGGTGTAATCGTGGTCTACTTTCTGAATATGGTTGGTGAGCCAGTCGCGCAGAAAGTTCATCAGATCCAGGCTCAGTGCCGTTTCGCCTTTTTCGAGCCGCGAACTGAAATCCTGGACCTGCTTAATCAGGTCACGATGCTTGAGCTTGTGATCGGCCAGTCCAGGATAGTTTGCCTCCGCCATCATCTTCTCTTCCGCGGTGAAGTGGGTCTGCGTGTAGTCAACAAGTTTGCGCAGTAATGGGCCGGTTTGGCTCTGCGCTTGACCTTTCAGCATTGCTTCGTGAAGATCGTTGATCAGCCCAAAGAGCACGCTGTGTTGACCGTCGATGGATTTGACCCCAACCGAATACCGACCGCTATCCCACGTTAATAGCGCCATGAGATTCTCCTGCCGGCGATCGCCGGAGTGTAGATTATCGGCAAGAGTCCGGCCGAACTGAGGGAGTTTCAGCAATGCGGGGCTGGCCGCGCAAATGCGCGCCGGATTGGACGGCTCTCACAATCCATCAGCAAATGCCGTGTTCGCGGAGCCATGGGCTGTATTCCTGGTCCACCTGTTCAATATGTTCGAGAAAACCGTCGTGGAGTTGAGACAGCAGCGGGCGCAACTGGAGGGCCTCGCCGTATTGCAGCCGGTGCGCGACTTGCAGAATCTCCGCAAGCATTTGATGGTGTACCGCACGATGCTCGGCAAGGCCTGAAAACCCGGTCTGCTCCATCAGCCGCTCTTCGCTCCAGAAGTGCATGCGTGCAAATTCGATGAACTGGTCGAGCAGCTCGCAAGTCTTCTCGTGGCTACAACCGCGCAACAGAGCCAGACGCAGGTCGTTAATGGCGTCCATAAGAATGCCGTGCTGATCGTCCATGGCGCGGATCCCCACCAAGCAGGCATGGTTCCACGTGAGAAGAGTCAAATGAGCCTCCGCGAATGACCAAAGGAAGTATCGGCGCTCGAGGCGGCAACCTTACTGCCAATCATCGGTGAATGGTGACCAAGGTTTCTTCGACTCCGCGCTGGCGCGGAGGAGCAAAATAAATGTACCGTCGATGATCACTCCCGCCAATCTGGTGGCCGCGCTGTTCAACCTGATTCCCTTCCTCGCCGTGGGATTCTTCCCGCAGGCCGTGGCGGCGCAGGCGCGAAGGTTGCCTGCATGGGCACAGCTCGCGCTTCCCGTTCTTTTTTGTGTTCCGTATGCTCTTGTCGCCTGTGCCGCTGGAATCTTCCGTTTTCAGTGGTTCGCCTTATACGCGCTGCTCCCAGTTGCGATCGCCGCGCTCCTGATGCAGGCCGGAAAGGCCGACCCGGAACAACGCGGCAACTGGCGCGACTTTCTGATTCTGACGGCGCTGGGTTTGGCGGTCAACCTGCGCTGGTTTGAGGCCGCGTGGCCGGCTCATCTGGCCATCTTCAACAAGATTCTTCTTCTCGATGCGGGGATCTACGGCTTCGTCCTTATCCGCCGTCTGGATGGAACCGGCTTTGCTCTTCGCCTGCGCGGCAAAGACCTGGGAATCGGCCTGCGCGAGGCCGCTTTCTATATTCCCATCGCGCTGGCTCTCGGACTGGCTCTCGGCTTTCTGCACGCACACAAAGTTTGGCCGGGGATATGGGCTATTGCCGGCGCATGGTTTTTTACCTTCTTCTTTGTTGCCGTTCCCGAGGAGCTGTTTTTTCGCGGGTGGCTGCAGAATCTGCTGGAGAAGCGATTGGGCCGCTACGGCGCGCTGTTCGTGACTGCCTGCCTGTTTGGTCTGGCACACTTCAACAAGCGCACCGCGAGTTTCAACTGGCGCTACGTACTGCTGGCTGCGCTGGCCGGAATCTTTTACGGCCGCGCCTGGCGTGCCGAGCGCCGCGTGGGAGCATCGGCAGTGACACACGCCACCATTGATGCCATCTGGTCGCTATGGCTGCGATAGATAGTACGTATGGCTGGCATGCATGTGCGGCCGGTAGTTCAGGTAGGCCCGCCCGACGCGCATGTTGTGCACGACCGGCCCAGGGATCGTCATGGCGATCGTGATCCCCAGGAAGGCGTGCGCCAACATCAGCGGATAGATATTGCGGTAGCGCAAGAACAGCAGGCAGGCGACGAATCCCCAAATGAACGTAAGCGACACGAGGATGGGATTGGGAATATGCGCCGCAGAAAACAGCGTTGCCGCCAGCAAGGCCGCCTGCCACGGTCTGGGCGTGACACGCAGCAAGCGCAACAGAAAGAACCCCTGCAGGAGAATTTGCTGAACACAGGACCAAACGGCATACGCGCCGTAGGTCTCTGGAAAAACCCAGATGCCCTCCACCATGAGCAGTGCGTGGGCGCGGGCAGAGATCAGCATCGCCGCGGCGGAAAGCGCAGCCACCGCTGCGACAATCCAGGCCGAACGCCAGAGGTTTGCCGTGCGGAAGCCCATCGCCGCCCAGCCGTCAAACGATCTCCAAAAGATAAAGGCGATCCCGAGAGCGGCTACGAGCCATAAACCTCGCTGCCACGGCCGCGGCGTCCATTCCACCACCTCGATCAGCGCGTAGGCGATGCCGATCTCTATCCAGTCGCGCTGTTTGCTTCTCTTTGGGAGATGATGGTCTGGCGCGGGCGGCGAAGCGGCGGCATTCCCCATTCCACCGATGCTATCGCAAGCTCAGGCGGCTATTCCAGAATCACTGCCGGCTCAGGCTCGTGTCCGCGCATGGTGAGCGTAATCGCACCGACCAGAATGAGCGCCCCACCCAGCCACGCGTAGGGACCGAGCTTTTCTCCGAGCAGCTCCACACCGAGGATTGATCCCAAAGCCGGCTCGATGTTCAGGAACACACCGGCGCGCGAGGCAGGCACGTGATGAATGCCCCAGTTCCAGAGAAGCGTGGTTGTCGCCGTGCATAGGAGCCCGCTGATTGCCAGTGCTGCCCACGCGGTCACGCTCACATGGGCGAACGGCATCGGCTCAACGGGCTGGTGCGTCAATTGACTTAGCAACCAGGATCCAGCCGTCCAAACTACGAGCATTGCGGTGCCCGAATAAATCGTGTACGCAGTCACCACGGGCGGGCTGTGCGTCTTCATCAGCTTCTTGGTGAGAAAAATCCAGCCGAGAGCCGAAACCAGAGACGCGACCACCAGCAGGTCGCCCTGGAGGGTCGGCGTTTCGCTTCCCGTCGTCGCACGGTTGCCGCCCAGTACGACCATGGCGGCGCCCACCGTCGATGCGCAGAGCGCCAGCCAACTCAGCCCATCCAGATGCTCGCCGGCAAACATCACCGCTGCTGCTGCCAGCAGCACCGGCATGGCGCCAACCATCAGCGACGCGTGACTTACGGTTGTGAGCGCCAGACCATGAAATTGCAGCAGGAACTGCAGGGGAACAAAAAGGAATGCGGCCAGCAGCATGGCCCGCATCTCGGTCGCTGTCAGCCGCACGCGCCGCAACGCGATCACCGGTGCCATGCCCAGACAGGCAAATAGAAAACGGTAGAGCACCATGTGCTCCACGTTCATCTGGTTGAGCGCGAGCCTGCCCCAGTAGAATCCGGTGCCCCACAGCACACCGGCGAGGGCGCATGCGCCGTAACCGAGGAACCTGAGTCTTCCGCCTGCGGGTTCCGCAGCCAGGTTCCGATCGGCCGTCGTGGGGTCTGCCATCTCCCCTTTACTGTCGCACACGGCGCGGTCGGCCGGGTTCGCGTTTTCACGCACATTGGGACTTGAGCCGCTACACTCTCAACCAGTGGTTGAACGATTCGGCTCCGCGCGCTTCCACCGCCATGCCCGCATCGGCGAGAATAGTCATCGATGGTGAGGGCGCTCGGAATCGTGGGGTCGGGTCATTGGCGCAGCGCATTCTCGATCTGCGGATTGCTGGCTTTTTTCTCGGCGCTCGCCTTGGTTACGCTGGGCGCGCAAGAAGAGATTCCACTCGCGCCGGCACCAGCAGTGAACGCTCCAACGCCAAGCTCAACTGAGCCCGCGCCCAAGTCTTCGCCTCCCGTCAAAGAGCGTTTCCTCGTAGACCGATTCCCCAATGAGCCCTCGCTGCCGCCCGAGTTCACCGTTCCGATTGGGCCGCTCGGCTTCAGCGCGCCCAGCGCCAACTATATGGGGTCGCGAAATTCGATGGCCTCACTCGATTTTCTTGACGAAAACCGGCTGCTTTTCACGTTCCGGATTCCCGGCCTGATGCATCGCGATCATCTGAATAACGACGATAACGACGAACGTCAAATTCGCGCCGTCGTCCTCTCGCTGCCCAAGGGTACCGTCGAAGCCGAGGCCACCTGGACCGTCCACGACCGCGTGCGCTACTTGTGGCCGCTTAACAACGGACACTTTCTGGTCCGCGACCGCAACAACCTTCTCGAAGGCGATGGCACGCTCACACTGAAACCAACTCTCGACTTTCCGGGTCCGCTGCTTTGGATTGAGCTTGACCCGGAACAACATTTTCTCGTCACCAACTCTGACGAGCCGGCCGCCAAGGATTCAAAGTCAGGAGACACCCTGAGCCCCGCCACCGCATCGGCTGCCGTCACGTCTGACCAAGACTCAGAGGCCGGCGGCGAAGCCCCCGATCTCGTGATCCGCATTCTTCGCCGCGACTCCGGCGAGGTGATGCTGGTGAGTCGCGTCCGGACTGCCGTTCATCTGCCCATCAACTCCGTGGGCTATCTCGAAAATCTGCGGAGCCGCGGAATGGACTGGATATTGAACTTTCGCTACTTCACCGGCGGCAGCAAGATGCTCGGACAGGTCGAATCGACCTGCGAGCCGGACGACGAGTTTCTCTCGGAGCAGGAGATTCTTGCCACCACATGCGGACCATCAGGAGAGAGCAGTCTTGTGGCTGTGTCCTCCGCGGGTAAAAC
Organism: Occallatibacter sp.; assembly: GCA_049518955.1. Lineage (GTDB taxonomy): Bacteria > Acidobacteriota > Terriglobia > Terriglobales > Acidobacteriaceae > Telmatobacter. Next base: position 14,593 of record JBEKRG010000070.1, on the reverse strand, counting down.
ACTTTGGGAGACGAAGGCGCCACCAACCGAGGTGTGGCCACAACTTGTCGTCGCGGCCAACGGCTCACGTCTGGCATGGGAGACGCTTGATACGACGCACTCCATCTACGCCTACGCGCCGATGGATGCTGGCGACGTCAAGGAGCAGTCCGTGACCATCTTCGACGCAGCCAATGGCGACATCACCATGGTTTCGCCAGTCAGCCCAATCCTCGACGCTGGCGGAAACGTCGCCGTTTCTCCCTCCGGCCGGCGCGTGGCACTGCTCAACGCAGGCGCCATCCAGGTCTTCGACCTGCCCGCGCCGCCGCCGTTGCACATCGCGAACGGGCTTCCATAAAGAAACCAAGAAGAAGCGCCGTCGTCATCGCACCATGGCCCAATCGGGGTCACGCCGCGGTTCTTCTCTCCCGCTCGACGGCCCATGACGCCCGTACTCAAGGCCCCTTTGTCGCTACGCACCAACCCGCTGTTTTTAGGTACACTGAGCGACGGGGGTTTCTTTCTTGGCTTCGGCTGTCGTCCATTACACTGCCTCGGCGCTCACCGACCGCGGCCGCAAGCGCCCTTCCAACGAAGATGCATTTGGACTTTCCGTCGAGCATGGCGTCTACGTAGTCTGCGATGGCATGGGCGGCGCCGCCGCAGGCGAGGTTGCCAGTACCTTGGCCGTTTCGGAGATGATGCAGTGGCTCACCCAGCGCCCCCGGACCAGTCCCCCACCGATCGAGGCCGCGGAGGCTGTCACCGCCGCCAATGAGGCCATTTTTTCGCGCTCCCAACGCAACCCAAGCCTCAATGGCATGGGCACCACTCTTGTTGCGCTGCTGGTGGAAGACCGCCGCGCCTGGATGGTGAATGTGGGCGACAGCCGCGGCTATCGCCTGCGCAATTCTCACCTGGAACAGATCACGCTCGATCACTCCCTGGTGGAAGAGCAAATTCGCCTGGGCCAAATGAGTGAGCAGGAAGCTCTTCGTTCGCCACTCAAAAATGTGATCACACGCGCGCTCGGCACGCAAAGCGTGGTGACGCCCGACATCTTCGAATTCGAGACTGAGCCCGGCGACCTGTTTCTTCTCTGCTCCGACGGACTGGTTCGCGAACTCTCCGACTCCGTCGTCGAGTCCCTGCTACGGCTCGACCTGACTCTTGAGGAAACGTGCACGCGCCTGGTCGACGCCGCCAACGAAGCCGGTGGCCACGACAACATCACGTGCGTCCTTGTCCGGGCCGACTCGTAAGCGGGACGTACTCGCAGGGCGGTCTGGCCGAATACGGAACTAAATTCTGGCCGCAGGCGACCGAGCAAGGCTCGCTCATTCGAAAAAAGTCGAAGCAGAGCTGAAGTTGACACTCACACCCGCCAAATTTATGCTTCCGAAAAGTTAGTGATAACGTTTTCTCGAACTATCTATCTTTCAAGGTCGTTTGCGCATGTCGAATCCTGCCTTTACCGCAGCTGTTGATCCGGCGGAGATCCCGCAACGAACGCTCTACACGGGGTCGAGGATGCCTTCGATCGGCCTGGGAACATTTGGATCCGACCACGTCTCCGCAGATCAAGTCGCCGAGGTAGTGAAGGGCGCCGCGGCAGCGGGCTACCGGCATTTCGATTGCGCATCGGTTTACGGCAACGAAAGCCATATCGGCACGTCGTTTGAGGAGATTCTTTGATCGGGGGTTCGGCGCGAAGATCTTTTTATCACTTCGAAGCTGTGGAATAACAAGCACGGTGAGGATGACGTGATCGCCTCTTGCCGCCAGTCGCTGGCCGATCTGCGCCTCGAATATCTTGATCTTTACCTCGTGCATTGGCCGTTCCCGAATTTTCATCCGCCGGGCTGCGATGTTGCTTCGCGCTCTCCCGACGCCAGGCCCTACATCCATACGAACTACATGAAGACCTGGCGCAAGATGGAAGAACTGGTGGACAAAGGCTTGGTGCGGCACATCGGCACCTCGAACATTACCATCCCCAAGTTGAAGCTGGTTCTGCGCGACGCCCGCATCAAACCAGCGGTGAACGAGATGGAGTTGCACCCACACTTCCAGCAGCCTGAGCTTTTCCACTTCGTGCTCGACAATGGTATGCAGCCAATCGGTTACTGCCCCATCGGCTCGCCGGGACGGCCGGAACGGGACCGCACCGCCGAGGACACCGCGCCCACCGAAGATCCCGTGATTACGCGCATCGCCGAGGGCCACGGCATTGAACCGGCCGAAGTGTGCATCAAATGGGCCGTGCAGCGCGGGCAAACGCCGATTCCCTTTTCCGTTCATCATTACCGCGCCAATCTCGAGAGCGTTATTGGAGAGCCCCTCACAGACGAGGAGATGCGCTCGATCGCGGTCATCGATCGGAACTGCCGCTTGATTAAAGGTCAGGTCTTTTTGTGGAAAGAGGGCCAAACCTGGGAAGATCTTTGGGACGTAAACGGAGAGATCACGCGGCCGTAGATTATGTGGGGCACTTCGAGCTCAGATCAACGAGAAGCCGGGAGCAAAGTAAATGAAAGCCACGATGACCGCAGCGTTTCTTCCGGGCAACTCCACTGTCGAGATGCGCACCGTGCCGGTGCCAGTGCCGGGCCACGGCGAAGTCCTGTTGCGCGTGAAGGCGTCAACGATTTGCGGCTCCGACATTCGCGCCATTTATCACGAGCATCTCGGCAAAGGCCCTGAAGGCTACCAGAGTGTGATTGCCGGACATGAGCCCGCGGGCCAAATCGTGGCCGTGGGGCCCGGTTGCCGCCGCTTCAAAGTGGACGACCGCGTGATTGTTTACCATATCTCGGGCTGCGGCGTGTGCAACGACTGCCGGCGCGGCTACATGATCTCCTGCACCAGCGAGAAATATCGCCGCGCCTACGGATGGCAGCGCGACGGCGGTATGGCGGAGTACATGGTGGCCGAGGAGAAGGACCTCATTGCGCTGCCCGAGGAACTGACTTATGGCGATGGCGCGCAGGTTGCGTGCGGATTTGGAACGGTCTACGAAGGACTGGAAAAGATCGGCATTAACGGCAACCATGCCGTGCTCATCAGCGGCCTCGGGCCCGTGGGTCTGGCCGCGGGCGCGCTCTGCCACAAGCTGGGCGCGGAAAAAATCATTGGCATCGACGTCGTTCCCGAACGCATGAAGATCGCGCTCGATCTCGGCCTCTGCGACGCCGTTCTCGCTTCCGGCCCCAACAACGTTGCCGAAGTCAGGCAGCTCACGGGCGGCGTGGGCGTAGAGCGTGCCGTCGACTGCTCGGGGAACGACTCCGCGCGGGCCACGGCGATTCGCGCGACGCGCAAGTGGGGCAAGATTGTCTTTCTCGGCGAAGGCGGGCGCGTCGAGTTCAATCCTTCGCACGACTTGATTCACGATCAAAAGGCACTCTACGGCTCGTGGGTCACGTCGACTTGGTTAATGGAAGAGCTTGTAGAGCGGCTGGTGCGATGGAAGCTGCATCCGGCCGACATCATCACGCACCGCTTTCCGCTGGAACGCGCCGACGAGGCTTATGCGTTGATGGCCTCTGGAAAATGCGGAAAGGTGGCCGTTTGCTCGGACGAAGAACTGAAATGAACCGGGATTGAGGATAGAAGCCATGACCGTCGCGCAGGGGATCGCGAGAGCTGACTGGAAACGCCAACTGAAAGCCTTTTTGCCGCTCTTTGGCCATCGCAACTGGATTGTGGTTGCGGACTCGGCATATCCGGCTCAGTCCAGGCCCGGCATTGAGACGATCGTCTCACGGGCCGGGCAGTTGGAGGTCTCTCGCACCGTTCTCAACGCCATTGCAGCCAAAAAGCATGTTCACGCAAACATTTATCTTGACCAGGAGCTGCAATTTATCGCGGAAGGGGATGCACCGGGGGTGTCGCGTTATCGCGCTCAACTCGCAAAGCTACTCAAGTCCACGGAGACAATCACTCTGCAGCACGAGCAGATTATCGCCAAGCTTGATCAAACGGCCCAGATTTTCCGTATCCTCGTCATCAAGACCAAAATCGCGATTCCTTATACTTCAATCTTTTTCGAACTCGACTGCGGCTATTGGAGTGCCGAAGCGGAACAAAACCTCCGTCAGGCGATCGCTGCTTCCGCCACAAAGTAGGAAGGAAGATCGTGGCCAGTGCCGGCGCAGAACTCAATTCGCATGCTCGGATGAGCACAGGAAAGGGAAAAATTCCTCATGAAAATGAATCGTCGAGATTTGCTTCAATTGATGGGCGGCGCATGTTCCTCCCTGGCTTTGTCGAAGCGCGCATTTTCCCAACCTGCGACGCAAGGGGCCCCCTTCCTGCCAACTAGGGAATCTCTGCAAGCCTACAGAATTCCTGACTGGTTTCGCGATGCCAAGTTCGGCATTTGGGCTCATTGGGGACCGCAGTCCGCCATTGAAGATGGCGACTGGTATGCCCGCAACATGTACGTGCAGGGCCAGGCGCAATATTTGTACCACTGCGAAACCTATGGCCATCCTTCCAAGGTCGGCTACAAGGATCTGGTGAACATATGGAAGGCGGAGAAATGGGACCCGGATCATCTGATGGGTCTCTACAAGAAGGCCGGCGCTAAGTATTTCTTCAGCATGGGTGTGCATCACGACAACTTCGACCTGTGGAACTCGAAGTACACGCGGTGGAACGCGGTAAACATGGGGCCAAGAAAGGATGTGGTCGGCCTGTGGCAAAAGGCTGCACACAATCACGGGCTGCGCTTCGGCGTGAGCGAGCACCTCTGGATCAGCTACAAATGGTTCGCCGTGAGCCACGGCGCCGACAAGACCGGGCCACTCGCCGGCGTTTCCTACGACGGCGTCGATCCGAGGTACGCTGACCTTTATCACGATGCAGGCTGCGAACCGTTCATCGGCAAGCTGGACTGGAACGACGATGGCATTCCCAATTCCTGGCGGCAGCACTATCTCAATCGGATGACCGACCTCATCGACAAGTATCATCCCGACATTCTCTACACCGATGGGCACCTTCCCTTTGAGGAATATGGCCTAAAGATGGTGTCGCACCTTTACAACGAAAGCGCGCGACTGAACGGGGGCAGAGTCGAAGCGGTCTACACGAGTAAGGAGGCGTCGGATTGCGCCATTGGCACATGCGCGCTCGACCACGAGCGCGGCGTGTCAGACGGCATTGCAGAGAATCCGTGGCAGACCGATACCTGCATCGGACAATGGCACTATAAACGCGGCATCAAGTACAAAACTCCCAAGAAGGTGATCGATCTGCTCACCGATATCGTGAGCAAGAATGGCAACCTGCTGCTGAATTTCCCGCTGCCCAACTCAGGCGAACTGGACTTTGAGGAGATGGAGGTGCTGGAAGGCATCACCACGTGGATGCAGATCAACAGCGAAGGCATCTATGCGACACGCCCATGGAAGATTTACGGCGAAGGCCCCTCGACGCAAGTGAAGATTGTCACCGGAAACTTTAACGAAGACAAGCAGAACGACATGACCTCCGAGGATGTGCGCTTTACGACAAAGGGCGGAACACTTTACGCGTTTGTGATGGGATGGCCGGAGAAAGAAGCCGTGGTGAAGACTCTTGGATTGGCCAGCCCGCAAAAGCCGGGCAAGATTCTCGAGGTGGAACTGCTGGGGCACGAGGGCGATCTGAGCTGGAAGCAAGACGATGCAGGATTAAGGGTCCAGATGCCGACGAAAAAGATCTCGGATATCGGGATTACTCTGAAGATTGCGCTGGCGTAGAACGGCGGCTCAGCTCTGTATCGGCGCCGAACGCGTCGCCGACGATTTCTTTGCGCGGGGCGTTGCTGTTCTGCGCTCCTTAGCAAGCGACGGCGCGCCGAGAAGCGCAGGCCAGTGGATGGCTTGAGTACGCGATGAAGCGTTGGCTCGGGCGATGAGAAAATCGGCCGTCTGATCGACGATCCATTGAAAATTTGCCTCGCCGACCGAGTGCACATCGGCATCGGGAACGGGGTTCATGAAATCGATGGCGTAGGGGATCCCATTTTCAACCGCGAATTCCACCGAATTCAAGTCGTAGCCCAGGGCTCGGCAGAGCTTGAGGGAATCCTCCTCCATGCGCCGGTGGAGCAGCTTGGCGCGCAGCGTTTTGGAGCGCACGGCGCTTGGCAGGTAGCGCTCGGCATGCGGCCGACGCGGATCGTAAGGCATGATGCGAACCTTTTTTGGCCCGACCACAAAGCAGCGGAAGTACTCCGTGTATTCGACGGCCTTCTGGACCACCATAGAGAGGTCGCGCGATTGATCGTAGGCGCGAAAGAATTCATCGCGGCCGCGGAACTCATGCACATCGCGCCAGCCACCACCATGGATCGGCTTCAGGAAGCCGTGCTCACCGATGGCGGCAAGCACGCTGTCCCAATTCAGCGGGAATTCGAGGTTGCGCAGCGATTTTTCCGAGGTCCCGTTTGGATACTCCTTGTGCGGGAGCAACACGGTGTGCGGCACTGCGACACCGAGGCGCGCGGCAAGCGCGTAGTTGAGGAACTTGTCGTCGGCCGAGCACCAGAAGGGATTGTTGACGATCGCAGTTCCGTTCAACGCGGCGTGCTTGAGGAACGCGCGATAAAACGGGATGTCGTGGGAGATGCGATCGAGAATGACGGCGTAGTGCGGCGCTTGATGGAGATGCACCGCGCCCGTTTGAACAAACTCAGCCTGAATGCCGGTTGGGTTTCGGGCGTTGATCCGCTCGACTAGGGCGCTGGGGAAGCTGTTCTCGACGCCGAAGAGGATGCCGATCATCTTCATACAATCGTCCTCCGCGCGCTGTGCGGTACGCAGCAGGCGCGGCGCCGCATCCCTGCCCGGCAACAGTGTACGTCACGTTGCAATGAATGCGGCACCGGCTAAGAGTTCTGGCCCGCGATGCGGCGCATTTGGCCGAGGTGATTCAGGTCGTGGCCGGCCATGGTTTCGACAACGGTTTGAAAGGTCATGGTGCCGCGCTCGGGATGCGTCATGGAACGGGCCGCCGCGCCGGGAAGCGCGTCGCGAATCATGCGCAAATTCCAGTTGCGCAGTGCGGAGAAGGCGGCGAGTGCGTCGGCTGCCGGAATGCGCGAGTAATTCGCAGCCCACTTGTCCTGATCAAAGGGCTGGATGGTTGGCCCATCTTCGGCCAGAGTCTGGCGCAATCGAAATCCGAAGACTAAATCGCAGTCGGCGAGGTGGCAAACGATCTCGGCCGCACTCCATTTGCCGGGCGCGGGCGGAGTGTCGACTCTGTTTGGCCCGATCGCTCTGAGGCAATCGGCGATGGCGTCTGCGGTCGAGGCCAGAATTGCATCCACGGGCCGGCCGTCAAGGAAACTGTCATACGGATTGAGCTGACTCATTGCGCTGTCTCCTAAGATGGATTTGAGGCGAATTGAAATTCTTTCGCGCGATTACAAGTATTGCTGGACCATTCGCCGCCATGCGGGCCAATCGTGAGAGTTCGGCAGATCCCAAACATGGAATTCGTGCGCGATTCCTTTCTCGTTCAGGATGCGGTCGAGATCCTGGTTCCCGCCCAAGCATTGATCGTCCCGTCCAGTGGCCAGAACGAACCTGTTGCGGCGGAAGCGATCGAGGAAGCGCGGATCGGTGAGGCGAGGCAGATAGTGAGTGGGCAGATGAAAGTAGCAATTCTGGTCGTAAAAGCCGTCGAGAAAGCTGGTGAGGTCGAATGTTCCCGATAGGGAGAGAAATCCACTCACGATCTCCGGGTGGCGGAGGGCGATATTGACCGCGTGATAGCCGCCGAAGCTCAATCCGAGCGCCATGAGCCGCGGATCACGATTCTTTTGCCGGATGATATGCAACACTTCGTGGAGCAGGTACTCCTCATATTGCATGTGGCGCGCGATGCGCTGGCGCGGCGGGGCCTGCCAGTTGTACCAACTCTCGTCATTCACTGAATCCACACAGAAGAACTGCAACAAGCCGGCATTGATTTTGCCGGCAAGCGCAGCGATCATGCCGCGATCTTCAAACTCGTAGAAGCGGCCGCCTGAGGTGGGGAAGACGAGCACCGGCAGACCCGCATGGCCGAAGATGAGCAGCTCCATCTCGCGGCCCAGGCGGCTGGATCGGCACTTTTGATACTCGCGATTCATGCTCTTTGTTTCCGAAGACGACTTCCGATTTTGGCGTCCGTCAAAACCGCGAGCCGGTTCTGCCATCATAAGCGAGCACCGCGTTTGGATGGCCGTTTCGGCGCGAATCTCGCGGGGTTTCAGAGCGCAGTTGGGCCGAGGGCGCCGATTTGCTTCAAACGCCCTGTTTCGGCGATACTTAGGTGTTGCGATGTGTGCGGCCGGGCGCATCTGTCTGGCCGGAATTGTGCCGGATCACCTGTGGAACACCCGATTGCCGGGCGAGCGCAGGGGATCAACCGGTAGGGGGAAATCCCGGGAACATCGCACTCAAGATCTGGAAGCCGAAAGGAACTTATTCATCGTGGTTATGATACGTTTGGCGCGCGTTGGCGCCCGCAAACAGCCCTATTACCGCATCGTCGTGATTGAGAAGGATCGTGCCCGCAATGGCCGCTCCATCGAGGTTGTCGGCACGTACAATCCTCGCACCAACCCAGCCAGCGTCACCCTAAAGCACGAGCGGATCGCATACTGGCGCAGCAAGGGCGCGCAGCTCTCGTTGACCATGGAGAAGATCGTCGCGAAAAACCCAGTGCCTGCGGCAGAAGCCGCGGCCGAGGTTACGGACCCGGCGGCCGCCTGATTTGGCCGGCTGAACAGGGCAGAACTCGGGACTGGGCGCTGCAGGTCTAGCCAGAAGTCTTTGCTCGCGGCTGGTTTCAAGTGATACTATTCGCGGAACTAATCAATTCACTCGAACGCAGAAGGTCAGAGGCACGATCATGACCCAAGTCGATATGGTGCAAGTAGACGAATTGGTCCGCGAGATTGCGCGGGCCCTGGTGGATGAGCCGAACGCCGTGGAAGTGGAAGCGGTGGACCGGGATGAGAACACCGTTCTCAAACTGCGCGTTGCGGCACAGGACGTGGGCAAGGTGATCGGCAAGCAAGGGCGCACTGCCCGCTCAGTTCGCACCATTCTCGGCGCGGTGAGCATGAAGTTGCATCACCGCTACACGCTCGACATTCTGGAAGAGGACGACGAAGGCTAGGATGGCTTTCGTTTGCGCCGACTTCGTTTTCGGTGGCCGGAGGTAGCTGTGCCGGAACCGACCGAGTTGTGGGTTTGGCTGGCGCGGATTCGCAAGCCGCAGGGGCGCAAAGGCGAAGTCTTCGCCGAGATTCTGACTGACTTTCCTGACAAGTTTAAAGAACGACGGCAGCTTTGGCTGCTCGCTGCAGATGTGGCTGCGGCTGCGGCCGCGCAGGCGCCGCGGCAGGTGGAGCTCCTGAACGATTGGCTGCACAAGGGTGGCGTAGTGCTGCATTTTGCGGGAGTGGATTCGATCACGGCGGCCGAGGCGCTGAAGGGAATGGTTGTTGCGATTCCGCGCGAGGAGCGAGCGGCTCTCGGCGAGGACGAGGTTTATGTCGGCGACCTGATCGGCTGTGTGCTGGTGGATGTGGCGGGCGCCGAGGCAGTTCACGTAGGCGAGATCGAGGCCGTGGACCGGAGCGGGGGAGCCGCGCCGTTGCTCGTGGTGCGCGGCGCGAAGGGCGAAGTGCTGGTTCCGTTTACGAAGAGCTATCTGCGCAAGATCGATCTCGCGGCGAAGAAAGTGGAGATGGACCTGCCGGTGGGATTGGTCGATCTGAGCCAGGCCGAAGAAGCGTAGAGACCCCTAGCGACGGTCAGGAAAATTGGAAGTGCGATCCCTTAGCGGCTAAAGCGGATGCGCCGACACAAGCACAAATGGTATACACAAGCTGGTTCATTTGCCGACCATCCGATGCGCGGCGTCCTGCCAGGCAGCATCGATGGTTTCGTGCAGCGGCCTCCAACTGACGTTGCGAGCAAAACCAAGTTGTTTTCCCTTCGCAGTCACGATTTCGCAAATTGGCATCTCGCTTTGCTTCCAGTGCTCACGAGCAGTTGGTTCCCGCTCTTTCACGACTCTTTCGGCCTCACTCATTTCATCCTCCCTATAGCGGGCTGTCAGAATGCCAATGGCTTCCAAGAACTGTCCTGCTTGAGAGCAAGCTGAATCGGGCGCGGCGGGCCGGTGGGCGGGACAGTCACTTCGATCCAAAGCTCCTGCTTGGGCTGAAGTGGCAGCGGACTCTTCGCGGTGTCGGCGATGTAAAAGTCGACGGGGTCGGAGAGTTGCATCTGGCCGCAGGGCGCACCGGGCGCGGCGGAAATCTCTTCGCCGAGGTTTGAGTCTTCCTGGCCCTCGACACGCAAGGCGACGAGCTGGTTGTTCTGGACTTTCAGGTTGGCGCGGAACAGGACGGGCCGCGGGCGTAGAACATACGGGCCGGGCTTGATGGCGCCGTTGACGTCGCGCGGGAATGTGGCGAATTTGGCCGAAGGCAATGTGCTTTGGCAGCCGTCGACCGTGAGCTGCAACGAGAGGTAGCGGCCGCGCATGGGAAGCTCGGGATCGAATGCCGCGGCGCGGGTCCAAACGCGAGGGCAGCGCCAGCGCTGCCAGAGATACTTGCCGGCGACCGACGAAACGATGAGCAACTGGATGATGAGCAGCGCGATGGAGACGCCGGAGAGAGTGAAGCGGCCGATTTTCATTGGGCACCTCCTTTAACGTCGGCTGCAGCGGCAGCCGACGCCGGCGGATTCGGCGGCGTCATGCGGCCGAGGATGCGACGGCGCATTTTTTCGAGTGCCCAACCGCCGGCGAGAAAGAGAATGCCGAGCCCGATCAGGCCGAGCGAGCGGTTCATCTTGTTGAGAATGTCACTGAAGTAGAACCATGCGACAGCGGCGGCGAAGCCGACGATGCCAAGGTTGACGAGTGCACGCGAGACGAGGTGCACTCCCCACCAGCAGAGGAAGACGGCGAAGGCGGCGACCAGGGCGTAGGCCAGCAGATTGGGATCGGTGCGGACCCAGGTGCTTGTGATCCCGTTGGGCGCTGTGTAGCTCTTGGTAATGGATTGATAGCACCAGGGCAGCGCAAGACAGAAGGCGATGGATCCAGCGATAGGAACGAGCCCCTTGTGGCCGTGGAATGCGGCGATGACAAGCGGGAGCGCGGCGATGGCGATCCAGGCCCAGACGCGCGTGCCGAAGGGAATGAAGGACTGATCGGAGGTCGACGACTGCCATGCCGACAACATTCCGTAGATGGCCAGGACTGCGGCGATGATGCTTACCGCAAATAGAATTCCCTGCACCGCGCGGCGGCGCGAGGCGAGGAAGAATGTGATGTAGAGAATCGCCCACATGAAGCACAGGCGGCTTATATAGATGCCTTCGCCGATGTGGTTGCTCATGCGGAAGTCGAGCTCGCAGAAGATCCATGCGGGTACGAGAAGAAGCGCGAGGGTTTGCTGCGCCTGATCGTGGAGCAGAGCCCAGCCGACGAGGGCGGCCAGCGCCCAGAGAAGCACGGCCGCGGGCCAGTGCTCCTGAATGTTGAAGATCTGGCCGACGAGGGCGATGGCCGCGCCGGTGGCGACGGTTCCGACTGCGTGGAGCGCTGTGGAGAGGCCGAGGAACCTGGGCCGCGCGAAGCCGCCAGCGATGTGAAAGACGGCGACCATGGCGCAGACGAGCGTGAAACGCGCGGCGGGGCCGAGTTGGTCCCAGTGGGCGGAGATGAAAAGCACGACACCGCAGGCGAGGAGAATCGCGCCGAGGATGAGCGCGGTGATGCCTTGCCATTTGAGGCCGGGACTGTCTTTGGAGGCAGACTGCGACTCATGCGCGCGGATGCGGGCAGCGGTGGCCGCGTCGAGGACGCCGTTGGATTGCCAACGCGTCAAAAGCGATTCAATGTCGGGCATGGTGATTGGCTGAAATCATAGGCCGGGACGAGGCGAGGAGCAAGCCATCCCGGGTGTGAGCGAAGGAGTGGATCGTGGGTCGCAAATGAAACAAGAGTAAAGAAATGAGACGTTTAGCGGGTGAACACGCACATGTTGCAAAAGAGCAAATCGCGTGTTGATTCTAAAGAGGTTGTTGGGCATATATGTGGCGCAATTATGCGCATATTTTCGACAATCCCGAAATTGGTTTGCTGATTCTAAATGGGTTAGTTGGCGAAAAGTAAGCGAAACATCCCAAGTTTTTTATTTAATTATTTTCGCTCCACCCGGATTAGCGGAATATCGGTCGGCGAACGGTGGCGGTAACCGGTCCATAGAGAGCCTTCAATCCGAGGCGCCGAGCTGCAAACGAGCAATCTCCAAGCTGCCTTTTTCGCGAGTTGGCGAGTTCGCTCATTTGTCCCCATCTAAGACAAGTGTAGAGAGTTGGCAGAAATAATCGGCAAACTTGGGGAAAGAATTTTGGACTGACAACTCCCGTTCTTTCAATAGTTGCAGCGTGTGGACGGGGAGGGCCGGGCTTGACATGAATGGCGGGGATTGAGATCCGAGATCGGTTTTTCGTGCGCGATGTTGGGTCGTGCTGTCCCCACCCTAGCCGCAAAAGCAAAGGCGCGGCGAGGGCGGGGCACCCCAATTCCCTGTAACTCTGATTCCCTCACAGTGTCTAATGAATGCAGCCGCAAGCTTCCCCGTACTGAGGTCAAGATGCTCATCGGCAAACCGCCCGACATACCCTCGTCCGAGATCACTTCGCGCGACGACTACTTCCACTATCTGAGCCGCCGGCGTTTCCTGAAGCGGGCGGCCGCGGCCGGCGCCGCTGTCCTCGCCGCCGATCGCCTCGGCGGGCTTATCAATCCGCGCATCACTGCCCGCGCGGGCACTAAACTTCAAACCGTCCCCAGCCCGCTCACGACTACCGGCGAGCAGCTCACGCCCTACGAAGACATCACCCACTACAACAACTTCTACGAGTTCGGCGTCGACAAAGGCGCTCCCGCAAAAAACGCAGGCGGGCTACCCACGCGTCCCTGGACCGTCAAAGTCGACGGCAAGGTTGCCAAGCCACTCACCTTCGATATCGATGACCTGCTCAAGCTGCGCCCGCTGGAAGATCGCGTCTACCGACATCGCTGCGTCGAGGCCTGGAGCATGGTGATTCCCTGGGTCGGCTACTCGCTGTCTGAATTCATCAAGCAGTGCAACCCGCTGCCAAGCGCCAAATATGTACAGTTCTTCTCTTACTACAACTGGCATGTGGAGCAGTGGGCCGGCCAGGATCCCGGCATCTACTGGCCCTACTCCGAGGGGCTGCGCATGGACGAAGCCATGCACCCGCTGACGCTTCTCACCTTCGGCCTCTACGGCGAAACTCTCCCCAACCAGGATGGCGCACCGGTTCGCATCGTCCTCCCGTGGAAATACGGGTTCAAATCCGCCAAATCCATCGTCACCGCTCGCTTTGTAGACAAGGAACCGCCCACGACCTGGAGCGATCAGGCTCCGGACGAATACGGGTTCTACTCCAACGTGAATCCCAATGTGGACCGCGTGCCCTGGAGCCAGAAGACTGAACGCCGCATCGGCCTGCCCTTCTACGAGCAGGCCCGCACCACACTCATGTTCAACGGATACACCGATCAAGTGGGATCGCTGTATGCTGGCATGGATCTCAAGAAATACTACTGATGCGAAACGACAGATCGGCTGGCCCCGCTAGCTGCGTTGAATGAACGACTATGTCCCGCTCGACTCTGATCGCTCTCAAAACCGTCGTCTGGACCGCCTGCCTGGCGCCGTTTTGCTGGCTTGTGTGGGGAGCGCTGACCAACAACCTCGGTCCTGATGAAACCGGCGCCATCGCTTTCGCTACCGGCCGCGGCACTCTGCGCCTGCTGGCCATCACGCTGGCCATCTCGCCGCTGCGCCGCATCATTCCGCGCCTCGCGTGGCTCATCGATTTTCGCCGGATGCTGGGGCTCTTCGCTTTTTTCTACGCCACGGTGCACGTGCTCACCTGGGTGGCGCTTTACAACAACTTTGACGTGCATAACATGCTGGTCGACGTTGCGCGCCGCCGTTACATCACCGCGGGTATGGCCGCGTATCTGTCGCTCGCGCCGTTGGCGCTCACCTCGACCGCGTGGTCCATTCGCAAGCTTGGCGGCAGAAACTGGAAGCGCCTGCACACGCTTATCTACGTGGCCGCGATCTGCGGAGTGGCACACTACTGGTGGCAGATGAAGCCCGGCGTGCTGACGCCGCTGGCCATGACTGTTGTCATCGCGGCGCTCCTCGCGGTTCGCCCCATCCTCGCGTGGAGGCAACGCCGCAAAGCCCGCGCCGCCGCCTCCGTTTGAGCGCCGCATCATCCACTGCGATTTCGCCGTGGCTCACATCGCGGGTGGCCAGCGAGAGCCTCAACTGCTTCAGCAAATTGCAACTTTCGTGTCAGGAAGAGCGGGGCAAAGGTGATTGAAACCGTACCGAACGCGGACCTAGAGTGAATCTAATCAATTGGATATTCACCAGTCGAAGGGCCAGATAAGAAAGTGCTGACTTGGTTCGGAGTTTCCGGAGAAGCCGGGAAGAGGCAGAGCCGGATGCTCAATGGAGAATCTGCAAGTGTCCAACATCCTGACCGCGCTG
>JBEKRG010000069.1:0-25342 GCA_049518955.1 Occallatibacter sp. | reverse complement strand
AGCTCCTTCACACGATCCAGAACTCGCTTCCGCGTGGCTTCGCTGATGTCCTCGTGGTTTCGGAGCACCTTTGAAACCGTGACCACCGAAACACCGAGGTCACGCGCGATATCTTTCATCGTTGTGGGCACAGCTCTTTATACCATAACTGCCGTAAAGTATGCGATAACTTTATCGATAATCTTAACCAAATCTTTCGGTCTGGCGAACGCATAAGCCTTGCAGGTCGAGCATCAGTCAGAGGGCTATTCAGACAGCACGAAAGAGCCTTGAACCTCGAAGGTCCCTTCCACCGTTGGAGCGCCGTTATTCGGCTGCCCGCCGCCGATCGACAAAGAGTATTTGCCCTCCGGGATGATCCGCTCGCCCACTTCGGTAACCATGCTCAAATCGCGTGGCTTCAGGTCGAAATGCACCTTTTCCGACTGGCCAGGATCGAGGTGCAGACGCTGGAATCCGCGAAGTGCGCGGATCGGCGCGCCTGCGACATCCGGAAAGCTGAGATAGAGCTCAGCCACCTCGTCGCCGGCCGCCTTGCCCGTGTTGGTCACGGTAACTTCTGCGGTGATGGGCTGGCCGGCAGTCACCGCGTTTTTGGGCAGCGTGAGGTCGCTGTACGAGAAGGTCGTAAAGCTGAGGCCGTAGCCGAAGGGGTAGAGAGGTGTGCCCTCGAAGTAGCGATAGGTGCGGTTTCTCATTGAGTAGTCCTCGAAGGACGGAAGCTGCTCGACGCCGGTGTAAAAAGTCACGGGCAGGCGGCCCGCGGGATTGTTTCTTCCGGAGAGGGTTTCTGCCACTGCGGTCCCACCTTCTTCGCCGGGATACCACGCATCGAGAATGGCATTGACATGGTCCTTGGCCCAGTTGACCGCGAGGGCGCTGCCATTGGTGAGCACGAGGACAACAGGCCTGCCGGTGGCAACAAGTGCCTCGAGCAGATCCTCTTCCGGCTGGGGCAGATCGAGGCTGGTGCGATCGCCGCCCTGGAAGCCGGGCTCGTTCACCTCCATCTCCTCGCCTTCCAACTCGCTGGTGATGCCAAGAACGGCAATCACCACGTCGGCACCCCTGGCCGCGGTAATGGCCTCGGGCTGCGGCTTCAAATCGAGCTTCGACCAGACCAGCGTGGAGTTGGGAATTCCGTCTCCCATCGGGGAGTACTGCACGCGCAGAGCAGCGGGCTTGCCGGCTTCAAGATGCACACGTCCCAGCTTGGCCTCGTTGGGATTGCCTCCGAAAGCGGAGGCAACGCCTTTGCCATTCAGCTGCAAGCGGAAAAAGCCGCTGGCCTTGAGGCCAAGACTGTAGTCACCCGTCTCCGGCGCGGTAATCTCGCCCTCCCAGCGGATACTGAGCGGGCGAACGTTGACAACTTCAGCGGGCAATGGCTGCGCAGCGGCATTAAGTGTCGCTTCCGTGCGCTCTGCCAGCGGCTTCATGGCCTCAGGATGGTTGATGTCGCTGAAGTCGAGTTCGGAGTAGCTCACTCTGATGCCTGCCTTGCCGTCCACAGTCAACGCCGAAGCGGGGACGGGGTCCGCATCGAGGCTCAGGAACTGTGTTCCGGGCACGTACTGAATGGTGGCGCCCGCAAACTCCTTGTGAAGGCCCTCAAGAATAGAAACGGTGTGCGTCGGAGTACCGTTGTAGTTGCCGAGCAGAACTCTGGTCTGATTTGCGAGAGGCCCGATGACTGCGATCTTTATGTCGCTCGCCTTAAGCGGCAACGTGCCATCGTTCTTCAAGAGCACCATGGACTCATCAGCCAGCTTGCGGGCCTGATCGCGGTGCTTGGGGCTGTCGAGCTCCTTTTCGTCAATCTTGGAATAGGGGACCATCTCCGGGGGGTCGAACATGCCGAGTTTAATCCGCGCTGTGAAAAGGCGAATGAGCGCGGTGTCCATCGCGCTCTCGGGAAGATAGCCTTGCTGCACGGCCTCGAGATATGGTTTGTAGTCGTAATCGTTGAGGTTGGTGCTGGCGCCGAAACATTCGTTGTCCATACCGCGCATGACCGAAATCGCCGCGGCCTGGGGCAGCGTCGGCCGGTAATGGTGGCCGGAGAAAATATCGCGGACTGCGCCACAGTCGGAGACGACGTATCCTTGGAAATCCCATTTCCCTCGTAGCTGGTCCTGCAATAGATATTCATTGGCGCATGCCGGCTCTCCGTTGATCGAGTTGTATGCGCACATCACCGATCCAGCCTTGCCCTCGACGATTGCCGCCCGGAAGCCGGGCTCGTACGTGTCGAGTTCGTCGTGCTTGCTCACGTCCACGTCCGCAAAGTGGCGCGTCGGCTCCGGGCCGCTGTGCACAACGAAGTGTTTGGGCGTCGAAATTACGCGATAATACTTTGGGTCGTCGCCCTGCATGCCGGTGACAAAAGCCACACCCATGCGGCCTATCAGGAACGGATCCTCCCCGTAGGTCTCTTGGCCACGCCCCCAGCGCGGGTCGCGAAAAAGGTTAAGGTTTGGAGCCCAGAAGTCCAGGCCTCCCATTATGCCGGTGTGCCCAGCGCGTACGTCTTGCACATGCTTGATGCGCCCCTCGACGCCGATGTCCGTCGCCATGGCATGAATCCCCGGCACGTCAAAAGTCGCGGCCAGGCCGATCGGCTCAGGAAACTCGGTTACGCCGTTGTCAATTACTCCGTGAAGTGCCTCGCTCCACCAGTTATAGGCCGGAATGTTAAGCCGCGGAATGGCGCGGGCGCCATTTATCAATTGCGAAGCCTTTTCTTCAAGCGTCATGCGGCCCACAAGGTCAGTCGCGCGTTGTTCGGGCGGCAGGCTTGGATCAAGATACGTCGGTTTCTGCTGAGCTTGAACACTCCAGTTGCAGCACAACATCGCGGCAATTCCCAAATGTATCCGGAAATATCTCATAATTCCCTCGCTGAATCCGAAGTGGATATGTTCCTTGCGGAGACGGAGCGCTCGGAGCACGAACTGAAGGTTGCCGGTCTTGGTCGATGATCAGTCGGCTAAAGCTGGAGAACTCGATTCGCATGGACATTCATCATTGGTTGTGTCGTCGCTAATGATTCAACGCTCACTACGTCTCCACCTGACAACGACGCAACCCGCATCCTAAGACCGCCGTCCTAACGACGGCAATGGCCCCCGCTTAACCTGCCTTCCTGAGAACGATCGTTATCTGATGTCCAGCGTAAGTTGCTGTACGATCCACCTCTGACTCCGGCCCGATTCCGATACCGTGCTCCTCTTTCACCAACACGATGTGGAGTTTTTGCTCGCTTCGCATCCCCGGGTACGCGCCCGAGCGATCTCCAATCGAGAGAGTCTTGCGACGATCATCCCAATGCAAGCGAATCGTTGCTCTGGCGCCATGCTCGTATGCGTAGCTATCCCCGCTGTCCTCGTAAAGCAGGAAGTCAGCATCTTTTCCGCCATAAATGCGAATTTCCATCGGGTCATCCGCATCTGCAGTGGACTGCACTACGGGCCCCATAGGAACAATGCTGCCTTCCTTCACCAGGATCGGAATCTGATTCAACGGGGCAGCTGCCACAATCGTCTGTCCACCGTGAAAGGACTTTCCAGACCAGAAGTCTATCCAGTCGTTGCCCGCCGGCAATACGACCCTGCGACTCTCTGCTTTCGGCTGGGTCACAGGACTGACCAATAGAGAATTACCAAACAAAAATTCGTCATCGACATCTCTTAGTGCAAGCTCACCAGGATAAACAAATGGCAACGCCTGCATTACAGCCTCTCCGCGACTGGTGACGCCCCAGGCACTGGAGTAAATGTAAGGCATGAGGCGATAACGAAGTTGATCGTATTCAGTCAGGATCTTCTCCACCTCTGGACCGTAGTTCCACATCTCAGTCTTGGATTGATATCCATGAATTCGGAAAATGGGGCAGAACGTGCCGAACTGGAACCATCGAATCAGCAATTCATGGTAATCCGCCGATGTATATTGGTCGGCTGGACGAAAGAAGCCTCCGATATCTGTCGTCCAGTATGGGAAACCAGACATCGCAAAGCTGAGGCCGGCTGGGATTTGCCGCCGTAGGGTCTCCCAATTCGCTGAGATATCGCCTGACCAGGATATGGATGCATTGCGTTGCTGCCCGGCATATGCCGACCGCGACAAGATCACGACCCGCTTACTTTCGGTTGTGGCCCTCTGCCCGTTATAAACTGCCGAAGTCTCAAACAGTGGATATGCGTTACGCACGATCCTTCCCGGTCCCAGGTAAGTATTGTCGTCCTTGAGAGGATCGCCTTCCGGCTCAGAAGCATCCAGCCACCATCCATCCAATCCATCACTGAATAAATTGTGGTCGATGTCGGACCAGTAGAGTTTCTGTGCCTCCGGGTCGAAGAGATCCGCCCAGTTCTCAGGCTCTCTCGTTTCTCCTGGCTCTCCGGTACTCGCAGCGCTTGTAAGCAACAGATGGGCATCTTTAAACTGGTGATCGACTGCTGTCTCTGAACCGAACTTCGCCCATACTGAGATCACCATGTGGAAGTTCTGGCGATGGAGCCCGGTCATCATCTCCTCAGGATTCGGATAAGAACTTTCATCGAATCTCATGGCATTCCAGCCGTACTTACCCCAATACTGCCAATCCTGAACGAGAACATCGACTGGAATGTTCCGCTTACGAAATTCCGCGGCGGTATCCAGAACCTGCTGTTGGCTCGAATAGCGCTCACGACACTGCCAGAAGCCGTAAGCCCACCTGGGTAGCAGCGGAGCAGCCCCCGTGAATTCCCGGTACTCAGCAACTACCTGATTTGGTTCCGGTCCGTAGATGAAGTAATAATCAATCCCTTGTCCCACTTGAGATCGAAAAGCCATGGTATCTGATGGAGCACGCACCGAGAGCTCCGTGCCGCCTCCTGTTTCGGCGGTCACCTTGTAGCTTGTATTCGCCGCCAACTGTATCTTTCCACCTGCGGACCACGGTAACCACATGTTCCTAAGGTCGATCACTTTTTCGTTATTCACGCTGAGCTGAAGCTTCCCTCTTCCATTGCCGCTGAGTAGAAAGCCATATTCTCCTTCCGGACCCGTCTGAAATGTACCCGTGCCATTTTCGTCTAAATGAATCACCTCTGTCGGCGGATTGAAATCCGTAAGCGCCGCATTGTTCCACAGCAGTCCATACCCGTTCGTCGAAATGAGAAATGGAATCGAGATATTCGTATTTGCTTGCAGGAGGCGGACCGGGATGTCGCGTAGATCCAGGAATCCCTCTTGATGTTGCCCCAATCCGTACAGAGCTTCGTTAGGGGACAAAAGAAAGTCCTGGCGAATCTCGTAGGTGTGCATTCCGTCGACATCGAGAGGCGTGATCGTACGTCCGTCGTGCTCGTGCTCGCTCAACACAGGCTGGCCAGCGGCCGTCAGAAATCGCACGGAATCCGTTGCGCGGTCGACCTCAACTCTCAGCGCACTTGTCTTGATCGATACAGTCGTGGCACCCGAGGAAACTGTGAACGGAACTCCACCGCACGGACGGATCACAGTTGGCACGATCGGTTTCGAAATCTCATCGGTTACGCCGGCGAAAATGTGGATGACTCGCTCAGAGCAGATGGTTACGCGAAGCGTCCCACTCGCAGAGTGAAGTGCGACGCCATCTTTGCTGCGTTCGATTGCTTGTGCATTGGAAAGCGATGGTAATGTGAGGGCGGCAATACACGCAGTCACGCTGAAAGGAACAAGAAGGGCTCGCAATTTGAAAGAAGACATGAGGTGTCGCTCCTTGAATCATTGCCAAAGAATATGCACGAACCCGATGAATCTCGGGTTGAAACTGCTTGGCGAATCATCCCATCGCGCTTCAGCGCGTATTCGAATTGCTCAGGCGGTTTGGTCTTCGTGGGGCTCATGCAATGGTTTACTGCCGGGTCGTGTCTGTCGGAAGTTGTTCAATAGCTGTATGCGCTTGATCGTCCCAGCGCCTGCGCAGCTGCTGCGATTCTCGAATCGCTTCTGCAGCAGCGTCCTTGTCGCCGGACTTTTCATACAGCCGGGCCAGTTGGTAGTGAATGCTGCCATCCCCATCGCTTGCTAATCCCTGTTTGTATTCCGAGATGGCCGCTGGAATTCGGTTCGTTGCCGCATACACCTGTCCGAGAAGTACGTGAAGTCGGGGCATCATGTCCGGATCGAGGTTCTGGCACCTGGTGAGATACGGCTCGGCCTCCTCGTATTGATGCCCCTGCACCAGGATCTCGCCCGCCAGCAGATTCGCTTCAGGGTCATCCGGCGCCTCCGCCAGGAGAGATTTGGCGATTGCGAGTGCTTCATCAGTTTTCAGTTCGGTGAACAAAACAATCGCCAGGCTGAGGCGCGCTCCGCGGCTCGCCGGATCGATGGCGAGCGCCTTGCGATACTCTGCCTCGGCCTCGCTCCAGCGTCGCTTTTGGCGAAACACATCGCCCGTCAACATATGCATCCGGGGAGAATTTGGATCGATCTCGCTGGCCCGTGTCAGCGCGGCGATCGCCAGTTTTTGGCCGGCCTTGGTCTCCCAGTACAAACCACGCACCACCGTCGCGGGGTTCGCCTTTTGGCGCTCAGCGACCTTGGCGGTCGTGAGGAAATCACCTGCATAGAACGAGCAGGAAGCAAGGAGTTGCTGTTGCGCGCTGTCCAGCTTTTCCGGCGCCGGCTTCAGAACTTGATTGCAGGCGGCATACTTCCCCGCCGCATAAAGCGTTTCGGCATCTGTCGGCACCGATCCTCGTGTCCCCTGCGTCGTTCCCGTCTCATCGGTTTCTGTCGCGGGCAACGTGTCGGAAAGGAGCTCCTGTTCAATGATCGATCCGAGATCAACTGTGGAATCTCCGTCACTCTGGTGCTTTCGTGACAGATCAGCCAGCGAATTCGTCTGGTCGGTCGATAAGGCGCCGCGGAATAGATACAGGTTCGACTGAAGGAATCCGGAATCGTTCGCCGCAATCGCGGCCAGCGCTTTGCGTGCATCATCCGGATGTCCTTCTGCAGCCTCTGCCACAGCAATGCCCAGGGTCGCTAATCCGCAGTGGCTTTTGGTCCGGGTTTCTGTTCCGAATTGCTCACGCGCTTCTGCGATTTTCTTCTCGCGAAGCAGCGTAATCCCGAACTCGGCATGAGCGCATGGTGCGGGCGAAGAAAAATCCGTTGCAATCTTGTACGCGTTTTCAGCTTGAATGAGTTTGCCCTCTTCGGCAAACGTCTCCGCGGCCCGCAGGCTGGCGAACGGCGATTGGTTGTAAGTCGAAGTCATGAGACGCGCATCGCTGTCCACCAGTTGCAAATAGGCAGTCCCGACGCCGAGCCAGGCGTTCCCATCGTTTGGAGCCAACTGTGTTGCTCTCCGAAAGGCGTCGGCAGCGCGATCGGCACGGTTCAGCTGGGCGTATGCGTTTCCCAGAGAGAGTTCAGCAAGCGGATCTTTGGGATTGAGCCGGGTGGCAGTTTCGAGCAATGGCAGGGCCGCATCCGGCCGTTGGGTTTTAAGGTATTCGATGCCTAGAAACAATTGGGGAACATAAAGAGTCGCGTTCAGGCGTATCGCCTGTTTAAAGCTCTGAATAGCTTCGGCAGATTTTCCTGCCTGGTAATACATGAGCCCCAGATTGGCCCAGAACTCTGGAACTGCAGGTTCGAGTTCAGTCGCTTTGCGATACGATTCCGCCGCGTCACTAAAATCTCCCCTCGACTGTGCGGCAGCAGCATCATCCAGAAGAAATTGAAGAACCTGTTCGTGATCTTGCGCCAGCGCCGTTCCGCTCACGTTGAGGTTCGTGAATGGAACGGCCAGGCATAGCGCCAGAACGGCCCGCTTTATGTGGGCACTACGAATAGATATGGATATTGAATGCCCATTCCACCGGGTTGCGCCCACATCAACCTTGTCAGTCTGATGAAGTGCCGCCACGAATGGATCCCGGTCTTGCTCGAATATTGCGGATATCTTCAGCATGACGTTTTATATAACCGAGTCTCCGGCTCTTTGAACAATGTTTTCCTGCGTGGACATGTTGCAGCCTGGTGCTGACGACGATGGACCTTAAGTTCGGCAGCGGAAAAAGAGCGAAGAACTCGCCAGTTGGCCCATCACGAAATTGCGGCCCGAAACGTTTGCAGAAGCCCCCTCATTTGTTGCAAGACACTGACTTCATTGCGCCCAGTCACAATTCAGGGAATTTGAGTCTTCCTGAGATGAGGCTTCCGGGCTGCCAGCAGCCCAGAGCGCTAGTTGACGCGCACTGAGAGTAAGCGATAACTTTATTGTTATTGGCAAGGTACAGCACGGTACTGTTCGAGAGCGTTCTCGAACGAAATATGGACCTTGTCACCTTCAATATGCTGGAGTACAGTACCGCGCAGATGGGGACTTCCCTCGGGGGGGCAGATGGAACACACCGTTGAGTCCAACGATACCCTCCAGCGAGGGGCTGCTCCTCACGAAATTCCTGCGGCACGGATTCAAGAGGCGCTTGCAGAAATCCTAATCAGTGTTCCCTTTCGCTCGAGTAAGCAATCGCAGCGGCTCCTGAAATACATTGTTGACCAGACGTTATCCGGGCACGGACAACTCTTGAAAGAAAGAGTGATCGGGGCAGACGTCTTTGATAGGCGTCCAGACTACGATACAAACTCGGATCCGATCGTCCGAGCGCGGGCGGCAGAACTCAGAAAAAGGCTTGCTCAATTCTACGTCGGACCGGGCGTCAACAGTGCCGTCCGAATCGAAATCAATCCAGGTTCTTACCACGCTTCGTTTTCAAGTTCGTCCAAGGCGCTGGCGGCAGAATCGGAGAGCGATACCGCCGAAACCGTCCATCACTTGGCGGCAGGGCCTGGGCTGGCTCCCATCGCTTTTCCTCAAGTCTCCTTCCCCGCCGCGGTGACTGGTTCAAACATCAGACCTCGACAACGCTGGTCACTTTGGGTTGTTTCGATACTTTGCGCCCTTCTTCTGGCTTCCACTTTATTTCTGTTTTGGCCAAAGAGTCCTGTCGACCAATTCTGGGAACCTATTTTATCGACAAGGAAACCGGTGTTGATTTACACCGGGTCAAACCCGGTCTACCTGCCCACCGTCCAGCTCCTTGAAAAATACGGGTCTACCCACCAGCTTGATCAATTAGATGCACAGGGGCATGAATTTCTGATTCCGCTTACTCCCGATCAAAAATTCAGTGCGGGAGATCTTGCCGCCGTAAGAAATACTTATGTGACTCTCGGAGACGTGTCGGCCAATGTCGCCGTGGCGACTTTCTTGACGCGTAACCAGCGGAGCTTCGATCTCCGGTCTGGAGAAGACGTCGTCTTTGGAGATCTTCTCCAGTCTCCGTCCGTTTTAATCGGCGCATTCAACAATGGCTGGACGATGCAAATGACCGCCGATCTCAGCTTCGTGCTGGGTCCTGGGTTAACGATCCGGGATCGATCCGACGCGAAGCGAAGCTGGGTGTCGGTCTATTCCTCAGATGGCAAATTGCTGGTCGATTATGCCATAGTGGCACGAATTCCTCACTCGAAGACCGGCGAACCTCTCTTTGCCATTGCCGGAATTACTCAAAGCGGCACTCGTGCGGCTGCTGAATTTATCACCAGCCCGCAGGAGATCAGAGAGTTGATCAAATCTGCTCCAAAAACATGGGCGAGTGAGAACGTGGAATTTGTCCTCCAGACAAAGGTCGTCAACGATATTCCTACAGCGCCTACTGTTGTAGCCGTGCGCTATTGGTAGGCGCCCGTCCTCAAAACCCAAAACTAAGTCGGCGTGAAGAAAGGGCCATGCTACAGGTTGTGGCGGAGGTATCCCACAGCACACTACCGTCAGCATGGCCTTATGAAGCTTTCGTTGCCAGGCTTGCAGAATCAACTAACTCTGGATCCGGAACGAAAAAGCATACTGACACGGCGGTTCGTCGGGCAACTGAATCTCAAGACCTTGTGCTGTCCGCATCCATCTCAACTCGGATTTCGCCCCAAGCAGCTCTACCTTTCGGATCTGGCGAGGGTAGTTCGCGGAGTGTTCAGCAAGTGTCTTGATCACTATCTTTCCAGCCGACGGCCAGCCGAGGGCGATAGCGTATAGGACATCACCCCTCGTGGTGAATCGTATGTCTGTGGGTTGGAACTTAAGTCCGGACAACTGATACATCGGCAACTCCCTTGCCGCTTCTGTAGCAGGACCCTCCCCGTAGACGGTCCAGGGACGCGTCCCCTTAATCGCCTCGGAATTGACCTGTTGCCAATCAGCAAGTTCTCCCAGGAATGCGATCTCATCGCTGTCCGGCTGCCCATGCCCGGGTAATGGAATGCTAAGAAGGAGATTGCCATTCTTGCTGATGACGTCCACCATCAGAGGAATCATCAAAGAGGCTTTCTGGTAAGTGTGGTTCTCAAAGACTTTGCGATCGTAATGCCAATGCCCAATACAAGCCTCCGTTTGCCATGGATTTTCTTGCAGCGTGTCTGCCAATGTCATTTCAAAGTCGCGAGTGAGGGTTCCCCACACGGGCTCGGGAACCTCTTTCAGGTCGAGAACTCCCTCAAGACGGCCCCCATGCGCCTGCACATTCTTGTTGTAGTAATAGGCCATGATTTCCGGCGCCAGGTCCGGGATCCCGAGCCAAACACCTAAATCCGGAGCTCCCGGTCCGCCGCGGTCGAAGTTAAACTGCGCTCCATCGTCAAAGGTCAAGATGTCGGGAGCATAGCTGTCAATAACGTCCTGCACGCGAAGGAGAAACTGCTGGACAAACTCCGGGCATGGGCTGCCCTTTGCGTGGGGCTTCCCGTTGATCATCTGGGGATTCCTGCCCTCCCACCACTTGCCCTTCCCGTCGGCAATCGTCTGCATGCCATCGTAAGAAACTCCCGCGAGCGGCCCGGTCGTGTCGCTCTTGTAGCGAACGGGAAGAAACTCGTCCCATACTCGATGCGGAGTCCCATGATAGCTCACCCCGAATCGCAATCCGTTAGACCGCGCGACCTTGGCCCAGGTGCCCACAATGTCCTTCTCGGGACCGATGTTGACGCAGTTCCATGGCTGGTGCTTTGAATTCCAGCAATCGAAATTATCGTGGTGAGTCGCTAAAGCTACGAGGTATTCTGCTCCCGCGCGCTTGTATAACTTGATCAGTGCCTCCGGGTCCCATTTTTCTGCTTTCCACAGATGGCAAATGTCTTTGTATCCAAACTGGGATGGGTGTCCATAGGTTTTTACATGGTACTCATATTGAGCTGATCCCTGGATATACATATTCCGCGCGTACCAATCCCCCTGCTCAGGTACACACTGCGGGCTCCAATGGGCCCAGATTCCGAATTTCGCGTCCCGAAACCACTCCGGGCAACGATAGGACTTTAAAGACTCCCAATATGGAAGGAACGGACCGTTCGGAATAGCTCCCTGAAAAAACGGCGAGTTTCCAAGCGCCCTCGCCATCCGCGACAGCGCGATCATACTTATTCCGCTCGTTAGAAACAGCCTGCGGTTCATCGATTCAATCCTTCCATAAACTGGATGCCCATCCTTCGAATCCCCGACACGGCGTTTCGAAAACGTCTGAAAAACTGATTTGCTTTCAGCGTTTGTCCGTCAAGAAGCAATAATCCCTCCGGACTGAGCCATACGGCCCTCAGCCCGGAGGGATTTGACAGTCAGCTTTGGCTCTTCCGCGAAGACGATCGCGTTCACATATGGGTTCGTGAACGCGATCGTCAAGCCGAGTGCCACTACGGTTCATTGCATAGATCGGCCCTAGTAAGTTATCTTCAGCACCCCCTGCATCTCTCTCGCTCCCTGCGTGGACGAACTCTCACCCATAGTTCCATCGCCGACGCCGGAGTCCGGTATGCCAAAATTGGGGTGATTGAAAGCGTTGAACATCTGGACAGCGAACTGTAGCCTGAACTTCTCCGTGAAATTGAACCACTTTGCGAACGTCAGATCTTCATCCACATATCGCGGGGCCCGCAGATTGGAATAGTAGCGTGGTCCGGTGCCGAAGGTGTATGCGGGCGGCGGTGTAAAGGCCGCCGGGTTGAAGAAGCAATACTTCGTTCCCACGGAAATGATCGGGTTACCGGGCTTGCCGTTGCCGCAGGTACCGGTCCTGAAAGGCTGTCCGGTCAGGTTTGCATGTTGACTGCCGCCAAACACGGTTGAGCTGTTCCCGTTGGGGCCGATCGACATCGGGAAACCGCTCTGGACGGTAGTAATTCCATTCACCTGCCAGCCGCCCACGATTGCATCCTCGACCTTGTTCATGCCGCTGCCAAACCTCTTGCCCTGGCCAAACGGCAATTCATACACATAGTTCAAGACCAGGGAGTTAGGAATATCCTCGCCGTCCACCGTCCAATCGGCTTTCAGGTCGTAGTAATTGCGGATGCCAGAGCCACCGGTATCGCCGTTGACCGATCCCCATTCCTCCGGTCCTGCCACGTCGGACAGGAACTTCGAGTAGGTGTAGGAGGCTGTGAAGACCAGGCCTGCCCCAAAACGATGCTTGAAATTTGCCTGCAAGGCGTTGTAGTTGTTGGTTCCAACCGGCTCGTCTGTGGCTGAGACGCCTCCGCAGAACTCCGGATACGGCTCCAGGGATTGCGCCACAGTCCACGGGCAAGCCATAGCAGTAAGTCCAAGGGACTTCAACGCGGCGGTATACGGATTCGTGCCCGCCGAGCCATTCAGCGCCGACCCCATGGAAAGATATTTTGGATCCAGTTGACCGTAGTTCATGCCGCCGAGGGTAATACGCGTTCCGCGGCCCCCGACGTAGGCGACATCCAGCACGTCGTTGTTCGTGAAAGCATATTGGAACCCATAGCTGAACTCCTTGGTTCGAGGATCGGGACGGTATGGATTCACGGCGCTGGGGCTCTGCCCGACGCTCGTCAGGCTCCCTAACGAGTCCCCCGTCACCGGCACAAGTCCCGTTTGGAATGCCTGCGCAAGGGGCGTCGTCACCGTGACCCCGTCGGGCGAAGAAGTCCATGCCGTTGAGGTCGAGTATCCCGGGTCCGGTCCGGAGCCGCCATACCAGTTTCTCGCGTAATACAAACCGAAGCCGCCGCGCATCACCAGCTTCGGCAAGATGGCGTACGCAAAGCCAAGGCGGGGCTCCAAGTCGAACAGGTTCTTTTCATAGAGGCCGCGGTTCCCCGGATTGTTGTAGACGATTGCCCCATAAACCGGAATGCCAGTCGTCACGCTGATCGGGTTGAGGGCGTTGAAATCGAAATACGCCTGCTGGTTATGCCGCGCAGTTGCCGGCATTTGGATTTCATAGCGGAAGCCGAGGTTCAACGTCAACTTCCGGTTGGCTTTCCAGTCGTCCTGCACGTACATCCCGTGCAGGTAATTGGTCGTCGCCGCAAACGCGGTGTAGCCAGTGGATCCAGCTGAGCCGATCCCGGAGTTCCCGGCGCCCGCCAGGAAGGATGCAAGCCCGTCTCCGTTTGTTGTTGTCGCCGGGTTCGACGGGTCGGGACCTGCCGTCATGGCAAGCGAGAAATTCAATACAGTTGGGGTCAACCTGCCGCCGTCCGTGGTTTGCCAAATGCCCAGGTACCCGACCGAAATGGAATGAGCTTTGAAGCTTTTGTTCACGTCGGCGTTCAGGCTGCCATTATTCTCTGGGAACGTGGCTTCGCCGGAGTTTTGCGTCGCTCCCAGGGGAGCATAGGATCCCTGGCCGCTAAAGGTGTTTCCAAACTCAATCTGCGGAAACTGCGGCGTCCAGGAATCGAGAGTCCCAGGCAGCCCCAGCGAGGAAGGTTTGAACGGGTAGCCCTGGACTACGTTCCCCGCGGCAAAGCGAGTGAAGAACAAGTCGGTGCTGAGAACAAGAGTTGGCGTAAAGACGTGAGAATAGCCCAGGACCCCAAACAGGCGGTTGTTCGGGTCGAACACATAGGGACCCGCAATATCGTTTCCGTAAAAGGCTCCCGTTTGGACCTTTCCCTCGTGCTTTTTCGAGAATTGCCCGTAGATCTTGTTGTTTGCGTTGATGTTTTCGTCAATGCGGATTCCCCACTCGTTGGAGGAGGTCGGCGCGCTCGTCACCGTGTTGAAGTTGTAGCCGCCGCCCGGGTTCTTTGGCGCCGGCCAGTAGTTTCCCGTGGCAATTTTGTTTGCCAGAGCGTCGATTGCGCCCACGCCGGTTGTGGGAATTATATTTCCCGGATAGGAGTCGCGGATGTTAACGGTTTGCCCGATGCTGGCATTGGCCGTGGCACAAGTAGCCGTGACCGATCTGGAGGTATAAGGGTTGTAGATCGCCCCTTGGTAGATCGGCCGGCACAGCGCATCGGTTCCGACCTGAGTGGTTGTGAGTTCCGATGAGAAGTTACCACCCAACTCGGCAGTGGTCGGTACATTGGCGCCGTAGGTGAGGCCGCCGTTGAGCCGCAGGCCCTCATAGTTGGCGAAAAAGAAGGTTTTGTCCCGCTGTTTATAGATGCCCGGGATGTAGAGCGGCCCGCCGCCGGCGATTCCGAACTGGTTCCGGTGATCGTCAACCCTGGGCAGGTGGGCGAGGTTGTTGAAATAAAGGTTGGCGTCCAAGTCCTGGTTGCGCAAGTATTCGTCGGCCAGGAAATGGTAGCTGCTGGTGCCGGCCTTAGTAGTGATGCTGATCGCATTGCCGGTGCTGAATCCGTATTCGGCTGAAAATGAGTAGCTGGTTACTTTGACTTGGTCCGTGTCCTCCGGAGCGGGCACATACTGGCTTCCTCCCCAGCCTTGGGCTACGTCGTATCCGCCCTCCAGAAGGAACAGGTTGGTTCCGAAATAACCGCCACCGAAATTCAGGAACGAATAATCCTGGTCTGCGGTATCTTCACTGCCGCCCGCTGCCAATAACTGCCGGTAGCCCTGTGTGTTCACGGCGGAGTTCAATGTCACAAAGGAGAGGTCGTTCCGGAGATTCAGCGGAAGCTCCTGAATCTGCTGGCTTGTGAGCTCGGTGCTGATGCTCGAGTCCTCGGTTTGAAGCAGCGGCCCAGTCGTGTTGACGGTGACTTGCTCGGTGGCGCCGATGGTCAGGCTCACCGACATGGTCACCGTGTCTCCCTGAGCGAGAACGATTCCGTTTTGCCGGGTCGTCTTGAATCCCGGCGCGCTCACCTCAAGAACATAGGTGCCCGACGGAAGCAGGGCGAAGGTGAAGTCTCCCTCCGCGCCGGCCGTATCAAGCCGGACGATTCCAAGGTCTGCGTCGGTGAGTTTTAAAGTCGCTTTGGGCACCCTTGCCCCGGAAGGGTCGGTCACTGTCCCCGACAGCGAGGCGGTTATGCTTTTGCCTTGCGCATGCATTTTCGAAAGGAACGCCAGCCCGATGGCAGTCATCAAGACCGCCAAAACCACAAAACGTAACCTGGTCATTCTGCCTCCTAAGTTTGTCCTCAGTTGATTTCGCTCGTGTATGGCCCCAGGTCCTTTATGAAAGACCAAGAGCCTCCGCAGACCGATTGATTGGGTGACCTTCCCCCTTAACAGACCCCCACGGGCACACCCTTTTCAAGCACCCATGGAGTAAGCGCTAACTTTATGGTTATTGGCAAGGTACAGTACGGTACTGTTCGAGAGCGCTCTCCAACAAAATGTGTAGTTTGTGTTCGACAAACAGGTGGAATACAGCACCGCGCTTCCGGGAGCTACAGCGGTAGTTCCGATACAACGCGCCGTTGAATCCAACGACACTCCGCTAATACCCGTCAGAAATTTGCCCGGATGCCCGAAAGCAACCGCTAACTTTAACCTTGTCGTCCTGCGTATAATCGAGATGGCTGGAATGTCAAGAAATACGGAAGGCAAGACCCTTCAATCGCTGCGCTTTCCTTACCAGGCGAGATGAGCCAGCAGTTGCGGAATTCCAGGCATCGCTCGTCATATCAACGGAAAGGCCTTTGCACGTGGGACTTGTTGTCCATCTTCACCACATCCGAGAGGGTGTCCTCGTCTTGCCCAGCACATGGATGCTGTTTTGCGCAAAAGAGCGGGAAGTCCATAGAGTTCCTGTGATCCATTGTCTAGTCTCTCTCCTTTTCACTATGGCATCTGGATTATCAGCCCAAGAATTGCCGTCCTTGGACAAGGCGACCTCGCAATCGAATGCAGGGAGCGCCGGGAATCAAGTGCAAACATCCCAGGGCGGAATGGCGACTGCAGGTCCGCACGAGGCCATATTCGACAGTCAGCACCGTCCCATCACCGCCGGAGGGTTCGTCAAAAGTGGCCCCATCGTATTCCAGAATGTCGCTGCAGCGGCTGGCCTCACGCAGTGGCATCATACGGCCGGCACTCCCGAAAAGCGTTTGATCGTGGAGGCCAAGGGCCCCGGTGTTTGCCTCCTGGATTACGACAACGATGGCTGGCTCGATATCTACCTTGTGAATGGCTCGACCTACGATGCTCTGGCGGGCAAAGCTGCTCCTCCGCATGCAGCTCTCTTTCACAACAATCACGATGGTACGTTCACTGATGTGACGCAAAAGGCGGGTGTGGCCAATGACCGCTGGGGATTCGGGTGCGCGGTTGCGGACTACGACAACGATGGCTGGCCCGATCTCTATGTGACCAACTACGGAAAAAACCGGCTTTACCACAACAATCACGACGGAACTTTTACAGATGTTGCCGAGCAGGCGGGGGTGGCGCTCGGAACATGGTCAACAGGTGCAACCTTCGGCGACTACGACGGCGATGGCCATCTTGACCTGTTTGTAGCCGGTTACTTGCAACTCGATCTTGCCGAATTGACTGAATCGGGAGGGAAGGCCGGCTCTTTGGTTTGCCAATTTCGTGGAGTGCATGTCATGTGCGGCCCGCGCGGGCTGAAAGGCGAGCATGATCATTTGTTCCACAACAATGGCGACGGTACCTTTACCGACGTGAGCAAGAAGCTGGGCGTCGACGATCCCAATGGCTATTACGGGCTGGGTGCCCTCTTCGCAGACGTCAACAACGACGGAAAGCCGGACTTGCTAGTAGCCAATGATTCTACGCCAAACTATCTTTACATCAACAAGGGGAATGGAACATTCGAAGACGACGCTTATCTGAACGGCTATGCGCTGAATGGGGACGGGCGGGAAGTCGCCAACATGGGTATCGCCGTTGGAGACTATGAGAACAACGGGCATTTGTCGGTAGTGAATACGACATTTGCCGACGACTTTGACGTGCTCTTCCGGAACGACGGAACCGGCCTATTCGACGATGTCAGCTATCAGGCCGGAATCGCGCAGCCAAGCATACCGTTTGTCGGGTTCGGAGACGGATTCCTCGATTACGACAACGACGGCTGGAAGGATCTGCTCATCATCAATGGGCACGTTTATCCGCAGGCGGATCAGCACCCTGATTGGGGTCAAAGCTATGCCCAGCGCCCGCTGCTCTTTCACAACATGAAGAACGGCAAATTCGAACTGGTCCCATCGGTTGAGGGCACGGGCCTCGCGGAGTTAATGGTGGGCCGCGGTGCAGCGTTCGGCGACATCTTCAATGATGGCAAGATCGACGTCATCGTCAACAATATGGACGGAGTCCCGGTACTGCTGCGCAATGTGAACCCCGATCACCATCACTGGGTCGAGATCAAACTGATCGGCGGATCCAAAAGCCCCCGCGATGCCGTTGGAGCGACTGTGTACCTCAACGCCGACGGAATCCGCCAGCGCGAGGACGTTTTGAGCGGTGGCAGCTATCTTTCTTCGAACGACATGCGTGTCCACTTCGGCCTGGGAGACGCCACGGACGCCGGAACGGCGGAGGTTCACTGGCCATCAGGCGCCAAAGAGATCCTAAAGCTGCCCGCAG
Organism: Occallatibacter sp.; assembly: GCA_049518955.1. Classification (GTDB taxonomy): domain Bacteria; phylum Acidobacteriota; class Terriglobia; order Terriglobales; family Acidobacteriaceae; genus Telmatobacter. The sequence goes on along the minus strand of JBEKRG010000069.1, from coordinate 7,521 downwards.
TGGACCGTATTTTTACGATCACAGAGGGCAAAGGCATCACTAGCGCACTATGCGCGGGCGAGCTGTGCGACGTGAACACGATGGCCGGCAAATCAGCGACTGATTCTCGACGATAAAACCGTTCCTGAAGCAATCCGATGCAGGTGTTGGAGGCTGTGCAGTATTTATGCGGGGAAAAGATTGGCTCCTCAGGTAGGACTCTTAAAGTGCGGCGGAAGGATCGAAAAGCCCGCGAAAAACACCGGAAAATGCGGAGTTTTTCTGTTTTTAGGGAATTCGATTTTCGGAGTTGCCCGAAAAGTTGCCCCGAACGGCGGTGGGCTGCCTTTTAACGACGTACGCGGCGGCTGGTTCGGGGAAAGAGCGCGGTTGGGACCGGCCGGTGGGCTCTTACCTCGTGCATCATAGCCCATCTTCTTTGCGCTCGCAAGCGGCTTTTGAGAGGGGTATAGGGGGCGTGGGCTATCCGTGCGAGCGATCACGCCACCAGTCCAGTACCTTCGTCATCTGTGGGCCGAGTCTTCGCCGAGACGTCGGGTTGTCCGTCCAACCGGGTCGGAATGCCTCCGCCGTTACTCGATCCGCCGGACACTGCGGGTCAGCCGGTCGTATTCGACCACGATCGGCTGTCGAATGAGACGGTATCCCGGACCTGCCAAGGCGGCATTCACAAATACGGTTCCGTTCAGAGACGCCGTTCCGTAAGACTGATGGATGTGCCCAAACACGTGCAGCGCCGGCCGAACGCGGCGGATGGCCGCGAGGAGGTGCGGACATCCCTGATGCCGGTTGCCGCTACCTGCAATGTCAAGGACGCCGTGGGGCGGGCCATGGCTGATTATCAGGTCAGTCTGGGCCGGAATTCGGGAAAAGATGCGTCCGCAATCGGCCTCACTCGTTGCTCCGAAACTCTCGAAATTCGATGGCGTGAGCGGCGAGCCCCATATCTTAATCCCGTCGATTTCGACACCCTCATTCAACAATAAGGTTGCCGCCGAAATGAGCTTTCGCCATTTCGGTTCCGCAAACTTGAAATCGTGATTTCCAGGGATGACGACTTTCTTACGGTGCGGGAGCTCGAAAAGAAATTGATTGAAGTCGCGAACTTCTTCGCGACTGCGGTTGAACAACGTGAAGTCTCCGACATGGATCAGGAAATCCCCGACGGGTACGTCGAGGGTACGATGCTGACCGTGGGTGTCACCCATGATCACGATCCGCGCTACACCTGGACACGAGCTTGCCTCAATCGATGTGGATGTTCGCTCGTTTCGATGAACTCCTCTGCGCATTTCGATCTTTCTCCTTCAAGCAGAAGCCTGAGGCTTCCACCTCAGACCACCGGGCAAATGGCGTGGCAACCAGAAAAAGGAGCGCCGACGGATACCGCCGGCGCTTCAGGTAAGGGGGCAGAGCCTACTGCAGGATTTCAGCCTTGAGAACGTCGAGAAAATCAGCCCATTTCTGCATCATCTCGCGGCGCTCGTCCAAGAATGCCGTCCTATCGTATGCTGTCCCATTTGGAGTCTTCACCTTGTGACCGAGCTGAAGATCGATTATCTCCTTAGGCACCTTGAGGCGCTTTTCCCGAAGTTGACGGTATTCGTCCAGGAGAGCGACCAAGCGTAATTCGGGTGCATCGCTTGGCAACCCCTCAATGTCTTCCTGGACAACCTCGCGTTTAGGGAATCCGCCAACGATCTCTCTCAGGTCTTCCTTGAGCCGACGAACCATCACATCGTCCAGCATCTTCTTGCCGACCTTGACCCCACGACAAAAGCGTTGAGGGTCGAGTATCTCCAGGAGGGCCGAGAAGCTATTCGAGTGGCCGTTGTGAGGAGTCGCCGACAAGAAGAGTCGGTGTTCAAAGCGCTGGGCGAGATCGCGAACTGCTCGCGTGATCCGAGAATCAATCGCATATCGTTGGCCGCTGGCAGGAGCGGCGTGGTGCGCTTCGTCCAGAATCAGGAGACTCCCAGCCCGGAATGTTCCCAGCCAATCAGCAAATGGGCTCGCATAGGCTTCATCGATCAGCAGCCGGTGAGAAATGAGGAACCGGGAGTTCGTGGTCCAGGGGTTAACCCCAAACCCGCGCTCCCGGCGAACACTTTGGATGTAGTCCTTATCGAGGATTTCAAAATGAAGCCCGAAACGGCTATCCAACTCCTCGCGCCACTGCAACAGCATCGACGGGGGGCAGGCGACGACGATGTCGCGCACTTTCTTTCGCAGAAGCAGTTCGCGGGCGATCAACCCGGCCTCAATCGTCTTGCCCAAGCCCACGTCATCCGCGATGAAAAGGTTCACCCTCGGCAGCAGAAGCGCCTTCCGAAGGGGCTCCAACTGGTACGCATCCAGGCGAATCCCGGCTCTGAATGGCGACTGCAACAGCTTGGGGTCGGTTGAGGTGACGCAGTTCCAACGAAGCGTGTTCAGATATGCTGCAAAATGTTTTGCCGGGTCGAATCCTCGGGCAGCGATGGATTCCCACGCCTCTCCTGAGAGAACTTCGGCGTCCAGTTCCTGCTCCCACAGGACTTCGAGGGGCTGCCCTTGGGCGTCGTCATCAACACAGGAGAGTTGAACGAGGGTGGAGTCGCTTGGGTTGACAGGACCGACTACCTGCTCAACCAGGTAGAGTCGCTGCCTCACTCCGACGATCTGGCCTGCGCGCGGTACGGCCTCTGAGCCGATCATTCTTGGGGAGCTCCGCGAGAAGCTCGGGGGATCCCAAGTCACAGACCCATCAGGAGCTATCTCAGTGAATCGGATTGATTATAGCGGGGTAACCGCGACTGGAACTCTGTGTTAGGCTGACTGGCCATCAGTAAATCCAACTCGCGCGGGGCGCGCCAGTCCGCCGGGAGGCCCGGTTCCGGTGTGCGGTCAGTGTGCCGCGATGGCAAAACATGCTGTTCGCCAATTGTCAGAAAGGGCTGTCCTCTCGCCCAGAAGATGCTGGTTTCTCCCTCGGATCGCCGCCGTCACAGTTGACGGGTCGGATTCGGAAACGCCCTCCGGGTCATTCTACAGGCTTTCCGGCGTCATCACTGCCGGAAAACTGGCGCCATGCCGGCCTCCGAGTAGTAATCCGGCGAGGTGTGGAAGATCTGGTTGAAACTAAAGGAACTGCCTGAAACATTTCGGCCAGCCATCAGCGGCGACGGGGCTAGAATTAAAGAGAAGGCGGCCGCGATGAGAGACACAGTCCATACAGGGAAAATGGTCAATCTTGCGACAGATCAACTAGCCGCAATCTCAAGACTTTTTTCGTCGAGCGTCGTGCGCGAGTTGGCCAGAAGTGGCAGATCCCCGCTATTTGCGCGACTTGTAACCCAATCGCGATTGCTCCGGTTGATGTCGCATTCCAGGCGGGTCTCTAACGTCTTCGAGAATGCGTTCTCATTATTGAAGCGCGAGGGCTACCGGCACGAATACATCTATAAGTCGGCCCTTACCCACAAAATACTTCTCGGGACGCATTCCCTCCAAACTGCGTCGATGATCAACGAATTTCGGGTCGGCGATTGCAAAGCCGACGTTGCAATCCTGAATGGAACCGCGACTGTCTATGAGGTAAAATCCGAGCGCGACTCCCTCGCTAGGCTGAAGCGCCAAATTGCAGCGTATGCGACCGTGTTCGCCAAGGTCTATGTCATCGCCGCTGAGGGTCACATCAGTTCCGTAGTTGATACCGCCCCGGATTTTGTTGGAATACTCTGCCTCAATAGTCGCCACCGGATCTCGACACTGCGGGATGCCATCGACCAACCCGAGCGAACCTCGCCTGGCGCAATCTTCGATTCGATTCGGACGGAGGAAGCGCGCATGATACTTGCTTCCTTCGGCGTCTCAGTCCCTCGTGTTCCAAATACTGAGCTGTATGCAGTCATGCGCGATGCATTTGTGAAACTCGATCCAATCCAAGCGCAAGAAGGAATGGTTCGTGTCTTGAAGCGCACGCGCAATTTATTACCGCTTTCGGCGCTGGTTGATCAGCTCCCCCCGTCTCTCCAAACAGCAGCACTGTCAGTTCCAATGCGCAAGTCGGATCACCAGCGGCTAGTCGCCGGAGTGAACACACCGTTGAAGGACGCCTTGGGGTGGGCTTGAACGTATGTATCATCCCTATTTTCGCGGCAAGCAGTACGAACTCCTCTGTATTCGGGAAATGGCTCCCGTCTTCAAGGAAGCCGGGTTTTGCCCGATCATCGAGCCCGTCAGAGACGACCTTGGCGGCCTGAATCGAGCACTTGACGCTGTAGTAGAAGCCGGCGGCCACGCCATTGTCATAGTTAATCCACATCACGGTGATCTGGCTGATTCTGGAGCCGCGCTGAGCCAACTGCTTAAGGAAAAGTACCTGGATCTACCCGGTATTTCGGCCGGAATCCTCCTGAGGCAAAGTACGAGCACTTCCGAAGCCCAGAGGTGCTACCGGGACCACAAGTCACATTCGCCCGTTCTGATCCACTCAGGATTTGGAGAGGCAAAAAAACTGGCCGAGGCATTGGGTAAGCAGTCAAATAAACAGCGCCATGTTTTTCTTGAGAACTATTGCGGAAAGCTCTATCAAAAGCATTTCAGCGGCGGCCTCAGAATTCTACTGAGGGACGGATTCGAGCGAAAGCGCAATCGAGACTACGAATCGCTTGAGCCCTTTTCAGACCTTCACGCAACTTTTCAGGATGAAGGGATGAACGGGTTCGGAGACTTCCTGATCGTAGGAGACGACTACAGCGAAACTGGTGGGCCAGCCTATGCCGTCGCGATCCATTTGACATTTATCGACCCCGACAAGGACGACTCGATGTGGATCCATCACTTTGTGTCCGAACGGCGGGATACACCGACAGACCCGGCCGGGAAATTTGCCGAAGCACTAGAGAAGATGATGCGCGTCCTTGACAAGCGAAACTCCAAGATCCTCGAGACAAGTGCGGTGAAGGAGTTCATGGATCTTCACAGGCAAGGGCATTTTCCCGGCTTGGGCCACATAAAGAAGCTATCGATGAATCACCACATTGAAACCTTGGCTGACTATTTTCGGAAGACGGCATAATTACCATGAATTGCTGCGCCGAGTGCTTTGGTGATCGCGGTTTGCGCCGAAACATTATTCCGCTTCACTCAACCGCGAGAGGGCGGTGCTCTTACTGCAGGACCAACAAAGTACCAGTGGTCGCGCCTAGAAATCTTGCCATCTATTTTGAGAGCTTGGTGAGCGCATATCGTAAGGACGCTACGGGTAAGTTACTTGTTCATTGGTTCCGCGAAGACTGGGGACTATTTCAGCATCCGAGAATGGATAATTCACGAGCCAAGGATCTCCTCGCCGAAATCCTAAATGATAGCGGAACCGTCCGGCAGAGATTTGTTCCCGCAAACGATCCCACCATTGACCGGTTAAGCGAATGGGAGAAGCTTCGCGACGAGTTGATGCATCACAATCGCTATTTTCCAGAGGAGACAATCGATCTTGATCGTCTGGAGACGCTTCTCTCATACCTCACCCTCGAGGCTGATGAAGTTCCGACTCAATGGTATCGGGCACGAATTCAGACGAGTGACCGGCCTTTCTCTGCGCGGGGAATGGGCGCTCCTCCCAGTCGGACCGCATCACACGGACGAGCTAATCCCGCGGGCATTCCCTATCTGTATCTCGGGTCGAACCCAATAACGGCCATATCTGAGATTCGTCCTCACACTGGCGAAGTGGCGTGCGTCGCAGATTTCACAACGCGGCGCGGCTTGAGGGTTGTTGATTTGCGGCACCCAAGGAAAATGGTGTCGCCATTCCTCCTTGATGCCAGCGACATTGGAAGAATGCGGAACGATCTGCCGTTTCTAGAAAGGTTAGGCGACGAACTGACGCGACCCGTTCTTCCGCAAGCCGCCGCTATTGATTACACCCCAAGTCAGTATCTTTGCGAGTTCATAAAGAACTGCGGGTATAAAGGAGTTATCTATCGCAGCTCCATAGGTGACGGAATAAACCTGGCTCTTTTCGACCCAAAGCTCGCACGGTGCGGCACCGTCACCCAGCATAATGTCACTCGCGTAATCGTAGAAATCGCCGCTGGATCGCGGCCGACGCCAGCATCTCGCCGCGCTCATTGAATGTGCTCTGCGCGACGGCAGGATTAGTCCCGCAGAACGCCGATTGCAACTGCGAGCCTCAACCGAAGACGGGCCATGGATTCGGGTTGCCATGCCGACTTCCCATTACCAAAGTTGGATGTGCCGCTGTTCTTCCGCAGTGCGGCGCGGGGGCGGCGGGCGAGCCGCCGAGCGGTCTATGATGAATAAAACTCGCTCTATTCAGCAGTCGAACCTCGTGCAACATGTCACGGGAACGGGGGACAGATGGATACCATCGTTGCGAAGAGAATAGAGACCGAACTTGTGGGCAGAGAAGTCGGCGATTGGCGGATCGAAGGCCGCATAGACCAGGGGAAATCAGCGGTAGTCTTTCGCGCCGCTGGAGATGGGGGACTCGCCGCCGTCAAGGTATTCGACCCCGAAATGGTCGAACGCTATGGCAAAACAACCCAACTTGCTCGGATTGAGCGAGAGCTTCAGCTGCGGGGACGACACCACCCGAATCTGATCAAGATTCTCGGCGGCGGAGAATGCGCGAAAACTGGATATCTTTTCGTCGCAATGGATCTGGTCGATGCACCAAACCTTGGCTCGGTCCTGAAGTCCGTGCCCCCCGCGCGGATTTGGCCGATAATCTCTCAGGTTGCCAGCGCCGCGCGCTTTCTCGAGAGCCTGGGCCTCGCGCATAGAGACATCAAAGCCGGGAATATCGCCGTGAGCCGAGATTACCAGCAGGCGGTCCTATTGGACCTGGGCGTGCTACGCCCCTTTGGCGTGACCGGTCTTACGGACACTGAAAAGCAAAGCTTTGTGGGGACTCTCCAATACAGCCCTCCGGAATTCCTAGTTCGGGAGGAGGAAGACTCTCCGGACGGGTGGCGTGCAGTCACCTTTTACCAGCTCGGCGCCGTTCTGCACGATCTCATCATGGGAGAGCCAATATTTGCGAATCAGTGTGAGTCGTATGCAGGGCCCGCGCGAGATGAGGGTAACGTTTTTCGAAGATTGCCTCCCGTGGCTTGCGAATGGCCGGCGCGAGGATCCGGAACTAGCCAGCTTTCTCTGTGGCTTCCTTGCGAGCCAAATTGGGCCGGGGACCCTAGACTACATATTCCTGCTGACTCCGCATCTCGACCAGTTTCCAACCGCGGTTATTTGGTATGGCCTATGTTCGGGATTGCAACGCCGTGGAAGTCTGTTTGCCTTCTCATTTGGCTTGGGCCGCAGGATATTGAGGGAGGTCCTTCGTGAGGAAGCTCTACTCGATTCCCCCAAAAGCGATATTGCGCTGACAGAGCTTGAGGCGATGACTGTCTATGACAGCGCGTCCGCGGAATTCCGAACAGGCGCTCAAGGCCTGCTAGAGATTGAAATTGCTCCGCTCGTGACGACAACAGTCAGGTGGCCCCCTAAGCAGAC
>JBEKRG010000068.1:0-25797 GCA_049518955.1 Occallatibacter sp. | reverse complement strand
CACGCGATGGCGCGGCCAATGTTCAGGCTGCGGCTCCCGAGGGATGCATCCTGCAATTCATTCCCCAACGCCACGAGCGCCCTTCCGCTCCCTGGCGGTCCGGCTGAAGTATTCAGTGGATCGATGGGCTCCCACCATTGCAGCAAGCTAAAATGCTCGCTCATGCGCGGCGGCACGGAGGTACGGGCTGACTCGGCGAGTGTATTCCAATTGTCGACAGCGGCTTCAGGATCGCTGCAGTATTGGTGGTACCAGGCAAGCGATGCCTCGCGGTCCACAGGGGAGGCCGATCGCCCGCCCCAGTATCGTTGCCACCAGGTGTGATCGTGGCCGACCCGCTCGTGGGCGGAGGGTTGGTTCTCAAGTGCCCATCTCATCTGATCGCGAATGGAAAACCATGCGCCGTCTCCCGGCAACGGCAAGATAAAGCTGTAGCGCTGAAGCGTCTCCCACGCGGCGTCCTGCGCCGCTGTCTTTTCGCTTGAGAACGCATTGCGTGCCGCACTCTCGTCGAACCGGGGGGTGAGGGCCAGCCTATCTATCCAGCGCCCCTGTACATCGGACTCAAGCGACTTCATGAAGCGACGAGCCAACCTCTCCCAATCCCCGGGAACAAACTTGAGGCTCTCCGGTGAGGTTTGAAGGCCTTGGGCGCGCTCCAGGTCGACGACATCGGCGCACAGCCCCAGGCTGAAGCAGTGGTGGCCTCCGTCCTCCTCCCTGGCGGTAGCCAAGATCGCGTCCTGGAGGGGCCGGTCGCGAATTCCGCATCCGTCGAGGAAGCGTCGCGCGTCAGTCTCCGACAAGCCGCCCACTAGGTGCTGCTCCACATGGTCTTTCCAGGCGGGATCGACCTCATCCCAGGTCAGTTGATTCTGGCCGCCAATCACAATCAGGGCAAACTCAAGGTTCGACGCGACATCCCTGACCCATTGCTCGTATTGGCGCTTGTGTTCTTCGTTTTGCTCACCTGAACTGACGGCCTCAAAGGTGTCGAAAAACAGAACAGCGGAGACGGCACGATTCAGGTGCCGCCCAAGTCCTTTGCGAAGATCCTCGGCGAGATAATCGAGCAGCGCGCCTTGAATCTCCTGCGAGGTCTTCGCCCTCAGATCCAGAACAAACTTCTGGCCCTCTGTGACGGCCAGAAACTGCTCCAACGCGGTTCCTCTGAGTCTGGCAAGGAGCGGTTCGCTCAGCCGATCCAGCACTGTCATCGCGCCGGGAATAAACCCCGCCAGCTCGGCGACGAAATCAACCCAGAAGCTCGTCTCCTCAGGCGCGCCTTGTTTAACGCGCAAGACGCCAAACGCAAGGTCGAAGCGCGGGGCGGGTGTATCGAGTTGCTGACGGATTTCGTAAATGGCCGCGGAAGGATCCTGCACAAAACGGCTCCCGCCGGCTGTTCTATCGAAATCCAGAAACGCCTTCGGCACCTCGTGCGGGACGTGATCGCGCAGTTTTTTCAGGAGCCAGGTCTTACCTGCGCCGCCAATTCCGTAAAACATCAGCACGGGTGATTCAGTGGCGGAAAAAAGATGCCGAAGGAATAGCTGCTGTTGATCCTCTCGGTCGGTGAAATGCGCCATTTCTTCCGATGGGGAATTCACACGGCGGCCTGGTCTTGGCATGAAGCCACTTTAGCAGGACCCTGTTCAGAGCAGAGGAAATCCGGTTGACCGCGGTGCGACCCTTCGACCAAGACAACCTGAATAATCCACCGGCCAGTATCGCTGAACCGGCTTCTCGGAAGTCATGCGGCTGGATGAGGGCAAATCGCCAATGCACGCACTCTGGCAAGACCTTAACTTCTTGGTCGATGACCGGCTATTGAAAGGGAACTGCTGAAATGTCCAACAGAGAAGCACCGACAAAAAGGCTCATGTGGCTCCCGCTGGAGAACGCTCTCCCAGTTCCACCACGATCAGGAAACCTGCAAATTTGCGGGGAATTTCAAGGGCATCGAGGGTTTGTATCTCGTAAGTTATTGATTGTAAAGCTACTTGGCGGAGAGGGAGGGATTCGAACCCCCGATACCCTTTCGGGTATGCCGGTTTTCAAGACCGGAGCCATCAACCGCTCGGCCACCTCTCCGCGGTCTGCCGGCCACTTTCGATTGTACGTCGAATTGAGCCAATTCACGGGATTCCAGGCTTCAGTTCGGCCCTGAAATGAAAAAGCGGGAGCACGCTGCTCCCGCTCTCTTCAGCCTAAAAGCCTACTGCTTGCCCTCGAGCTCATCCGCCAGTGCGCCCACTCCATAAATCTTGCGCAGGGCCTCGAGCATCCCGGCGGAATGAACTGCAACGCCGCGATTCTTTGTGCCGTCGTAAACGAAGTCCCCCGCCAGCGATTCGATATTTCCGTCAAAAACCAGCCCCACTAACTCACCATCGCGATCCACGACTGGGGAGCCGGAGTTGCCGCCGATGATGTCGTTGGTGGTAACGAAATCGACCGGTTTCGATAAGTCGAGCTTGTCACGCGCCGCCTCTTCCTTCGGCGTCAGATTCCACGGGGCCTTGTCGCTGAAGCTCGCCGCGCGATCGTACAGCCCATAAAACGTGGTAAACGGTGGTGCGATCGTTCCGTTGTATGGAAATCCATCAACCGTGCCATAGCTCAGGCGCAACGTGAATGTCGCGTCGGGATATGCGTTCTTGCCATAGACCGCGAAGCGAGCCTTGCCCAGCTTCTCGCCTCCGGCATCGAACACGCTGGAGACTTTGTCGCGCATGTACACATAATTGGCGCGCCACACGGGGTCCGCACGACGCGCGGCCGCAATCATGGGATCATTCGAAGCTGCGACTGCCGCTTCGCCTCCATCGAGCAGGCTCTTCCGGAATGCGGGATCGGCGAGTTTTGTCCCATCCACGAGCGCGTCCACCGACTTGTCGATGTCGCCGCCCTGCACGATCGCTTGCAGGTACGCATCATCCGCCCCGAGTTGCTCTTTCGCCAGGTTCAGGGCGTTCTTCATGAACATCTTTTCCACCGACGGATAGACGGGTGCGGGAGAAAGCATCTGGTAACGCAGAGAATCCAGCCCCGCCTCGTGGTACTGCGGCAGCCGCTCCCCGTCGGGCTTCTTCACTTCGGCAACGTACTGCACAATCTCCATGGCGAGCGTGAAAAGCTGGCTGTCGCCGCGGCGGAAGAGTTGCTTCTTGAATTCAGGCTTGGCAAGGTCCACGGCCTTCGCGATTTCATCCCACGCGTCTCCATACTCCTTTTCCAACTCTGGATTCGCGTTGACCTTGGCACGCAGGTCGTCTTCCTCGGCCTGCTTCTTGGCCAGAATGGCCTTATCTGACAGCGCCTCCTGGCGGCCCACGTAGACTTTCAGGCTGTTCTGCAGAAAGAAGATTGTGCTTTCAACCTTCTCCTTGTTGTCCGCACTCTGTCTCCCAAATTCCTGCGCTGCGTCGATCCGCCGCTGAAGGTATTCAACAATTGCCGGTCCACGGACTTCGCGTTCCATCGTCAGTTCGGCCACTGTGTCTTGGCGCGATGTCGAACCCGGATGGCCTGAGACGAAAACCAGATCGCCCGGAGCCGCACCCTTCGGGTTCCACTTCAAATAGTTCTCCGTGTGCAGCGGTTTGCCGTTTTCGTACACTCGGTACAACGCCATGTCCAGGTCGTAGCGCGGATAGGTGAAGTTATCCGGATCGCCGCCGAAAAAAGCAGCCTGCTCCTCGGGCGCGAACACCAGGCGTACATCGGTGTATGCCTTGTATTGATACAGCCAATACTCGCCTCCGTTATAGAGAGTCACCACATCGGAACGCAGGCCGGTTTTGTCTTTGCTCTCCTTCTCGATCGCGGCAATCTCAGCATCGCGCGCCTTCAGCGCCTCGGCATCATCCTTGGCGCCCTTGGCTGCGCCCTGCACCCGCGCTGTCACGTCCTGCATGGCTACCAGAACATTGATTTCCAGATCGGGAGTCTTCATCTCCTGGTCCTCTGTCGCGGCGTAGAACCCGTCGCGCAGATAATCGTGTGCTGCCGTTGAGTTCTTCTGCAGTTGGACTCGCGCCACATGGTGATTCGTCAACAGCAGGCCATTGGGGCTTACGAATGATCCTGAGCCGCCGTCGTTGAGCCGAACGCTCGAAAGCCGCAGATGATCAAGCCACTCTTGCGTCGGGTGAAAGTTGTACTTCTCCGCCAGAGCCTTAAGCGGCGGGTTGTCAAACGTCCACATGCCCTCTTCTGCGCACATCGGCGCCACCGTCGCGAAAAGCAATGCGGAAATCAAGATTATTGATCGAGCTCGAACGGTCATTGTGTCCTCACGATTCGAGAGCGCCGTCTGACGCCCTCTGGCTATGGTTGCGGCTGCACCGACACCTCTACGCCCGAGGCTGCGTCCTTTTGGTGAAACACCTGCTCGGTGGCCTTCTGAAAATCTTCGGGCTTGGCGTATGGAATGTCGGTGAAGGTTTGTGGATTGCGGTCGGTGAGCGGAAACCACGAGCTCTGCACCTGAACCATGATGCGATGACCGCGGCGGAATGTGTGATAAAGATCAGGCATGGTGAAGTCGAGGTCGGTTTCTTTGCCGGGGACAAGCGGCTGCGGCTTCTCCCAGCTCGCACGGAATTTCGCGCGGAACGGTTCGCCGCGCAGCAGCTCCTCGTAGCCGCCCATGTGGACTGGCGCTTCGCCAATTACGCGCTTGTTCGGCATGGAGGCATCAGCCGGGTCTTCATCGGGATAAACATCGATGAGCTTGACGTCGAAGTCGGAATCGCTGCCTGAGCTCGCCACTTTCAAATGCGGTGAAATTGGTCCGGCGACGGTCACATCCTCCGTGAGCGGGTCCGTCTCGTACGTCAGCACGTCGGGCCGGTAGCTGGCAAAGCGCTGGTCGTCGACCATATAGCGCTGCGGCACCGTGTCTGTGGTATAGCCCACGAACGGCACCGGATGATTGGGATCGCTCAGGTACTCATCGACGCTGGCAGTCTCAACCGGCGGATCGAAACTGAGCTTGCCGCCGACGTGAAAATAGAGGGTCTTCGTAACCGCGTTTTTTGGTGGCCATTCGTCGTAGCGGCGCCATACATTGGTTCCGGTTTCAAAAACGATCGCCGCGGGAAGCAATTTGCCTGCGCCCTTCAAGTAGTGCTCGAAAAAGGGAAACTGAATATTGGCGCGGAAGTAAAGCGAAGTTTTCGCGTTGAACTGCACATCGCCGAGGTGGTCGCCGTCGTTGCGCGCCCAGCCTCCGTGCACCCAAGGTCCCTCGACCAGCGTGACCGGCGTATCGGGGTTGGATTTCCGGATCGCGTAGAAAGTCCGGTATGGCCCTTCGAGATCTTCCGCATCGTACCATCCACCCACCACAAGAACCGCGCACTTGATGTTCTTCATGTGCCGCGACAAATCGCGCGACTGCCAGTAGTCGTCGTACGTGTCGTGCTTGAATTGGTCGTCCCACATCCAACTCGCGCCGTCCAGGTATTTATCAAGGCTGGCCACGTTTCCAGTCTGAAGAAAGAACTTGTAGCTGTCCGGCGTGCCGAAATCGAAAGGCACTTCCGGTTTTGGCAGCACCGGATTCTGTTGCGGGTGGAAAAACGGCGCATAGAACTCGAAGCCCGCTGCAAGCATGAAGGCCCCGCCGTGATAGGAATCATCGCCCAGGAAGAGATCGGTCATCGGCGCCTGCGGACTGGCCGCGGCGATCGCCGGATGCGAGTCGATGATCGACGCCGAAGTGAAGAAACCCGGATACGAGATGCCCCAGATGCCCACCTTGCCGTTGTTGTTGGGCACATTCTTCAGCAGGAATTCAATCGTGTCGTAGGTGTCTGATGATTCGTCCACGTCTTGCGGCGTTTTCTTTTGGTCGATGTGCGGCCGCATTTCCACGAACGTGCCCTCGCTCATCCACCGTCCGCGCACATCCTGGTAGACAAAGATGTAGCCGGACTTCTCAAATTCGTCCGACGGTCCGAGCTGCGCAGGATAACGGTCTTCCCCGTAAGGTTCCACGTTGTAAGGCGTCCGGTTCATGAGGAACGGATAAGGGCCAGGATCATCGGGAAAGGACGAAGTCTTGGGAACATAGACCGCGGTGAACAGCCGCGTACCGTCGCGCATGGGGATGCGGTACTCGTATTTCGTGTAGTGTGCGCGAACGTAGTCCTCGCCGGAAGCTTGCTGCGCGAGCTGCTGAGAGAGGAGGACATGCACTGCAACAAGCTGTGCAGCCAGAACGCCGAAAACGAAGAGTCGCGTAGTGTGCATTGTGGCCCGGAACCCCTGATCATTCAGAGTAACGCAGCCGGACGGATTTGGTTGCCGTTCGGCGCAGAGACTCCGCGAACCGCTGCCAGCATGTGACAAAGGGACAAAATGGAAGGTCGAGTGAACTCCAGTGTCGTGACTCTTTCCGCCAGCACTGTTCGAGATATCTTGCTAAGCCGCAACCGTTCGCAGCTCCCGGATCCCCTGATTTCAATGCGGTTTTTCAGCTCTCATCTGCCTTCCACAGAATTTCTGCATTTCCTTATGCCATCCTTATGCGATTCACGTTTTCCCGGTTTACTCTGAGATTGATCCCTTAATTGGCCGCAGGCGCAATCACCGCCGGGCTGTCCTACAATTCCCAACGCATGAGGAGACCTATGTCAAAGCACAAATTGGAGTACATCTGGCTCGACGGCAAGAAGCCCATCCCGGAACTGCGCGGCAAAACGCAGATCAAGAGCTTCGATAAGACGCCCACCCTCGCCGACATGCCCCTTTGGGGATTTGACGGTAGCTCCACCATGCAGGCTGAGGGCAGCAAGTCCGACTGCATTCTGAAGCCGGTTGCTCTCTATCCCGACGCCAGCCGCAAAGACAGTTTTATCGTTCTCAGCGAAGTCATGCACCCCGACGGCACTCCGCATTCAACCAATATGCGCGCCACTGCCCCCGATGACCCGGATCTTTGGTTCGGATTTGAGCAGGAATACTTCCTATATAAAGATGGTCGTCCTCTTGGATTCCCCGAGCAAGGTTTTCCCGGCCCGCAAGGCCCATATTATTGTGGCGTCGGCTATAAATACATGGGCAGCATCGCCCGCCAGATCGTCGACGAGCACCTCGAACTCTGTCTTGCCGCCGGCATCAACCACGAGGGCATCAATGCTGAAGTGGCCAAGGGCCAGTGGGAGTTTCAGATCTTCGGCAAGGGCTCACACAAGGCGGCGGACGACGTATGGGTAGCCCGTTACCTGATGATGCGTCTCTGCGAGAAGTACGAAGTGGACGTCCAGCTTTATTGCAAGCCCATCAAGGGCGACTGGAACGGCTCTGGCATGCACACCAACTTCTCCACCAAGCATCTGCGCGAAGTGGGCGGCAAGGAGTACTTCGAGGGACTCATGAAGGCCTTTGAGAACAATATTGCCGCGCACATCGAGGTCTACGGCCCGGATAATCATCTGCGCCTGACCGGCCTCCACGAAACGCAGGCCATTGACAAGTTCAGCTACGGCCTCTCGGACCGCGGTGCATCCATCCGGCTGCCCGTGAACTTCATCAAGAACGGCTATAAGGGTTACCTTGAAGATCGCCGTCCAAACTCCGAAGCCGATCCGTACCAGATCGTCGCACGCATTCTTAAGACCGTGAACACCGTGTCCGTCAAGGAGCTCGTTCCTGCCTAAACCGCGGTCGGTTCGAGCTCACGAATGAACCTTAGCGCTCGGCTTCCTGGAGCTTCTTCCAGACCGATCGCAACAAACCAGAAGGGCGGCGCGCCAATTCAGTGGCTGCGCCGCTTTTCTTTCATGGAGCGCACTCGTGCGGCGCGATTTCTAATGGCTCCTTTATAACCGGCGTGTTAGAAACAAGAGAACAGAACGTGGCGCAGTTCTCCTTAGTCCAGTGAAGTTCGACGGAGCTCACTGGCCCGAATCTCTTAACTTGGCTGCAGACGTTCTGAATTCGCTGCCTGGAAAGTTTGACAAATAGATATGACCGCAGGCCACCCAGTCGAGTTGGAACCGCTCTTCGGAGACTACCCGCTCGACGAGGCCTACGATGAGATGCGCGAGCCCGGCGGAGAAGTGCGGCCGCAGTACCGCGCGCTTGCCGAGACGCTTGCCGCCCTACCCGCCGACGAACTTCGCCGTCGCAAGCAGTCGGTCGATCTTGCCTTCCTTACCCAGGGCATCACCTTCACCGTCTACGGCCGCGAAGAAGGCACGGAACGCATTTTTCCTTATGATTTGCTGCCTCGCCTGATCACTGCGCGGGAATGGGAATGTATCGAGCGCGGACTCACGCAGCGCATCACCGCCCTCAACCTGTTTCTGCGCGACGTTTACTCCGACGCCAAAATTCTCGCCGACCGCGTCGTCCCGCGTGAGCTCGTCTACAGTTGCAAGCACTACCGGCGACAGATGCGCGGGCTCCAGGTGCCGCGCAACGTCTACATCGCGGTCGTCGGCTCGGATCTGCTCCGCTTGTCGACCGGCAAATTCGTCGTCCTCGAAGACAATCTGCGCGTGCCTTCGGGCGTGAGCTACATGCTCACCAACCGCCGCGTCATGAAGCGCACCTTTCCGCAATTATTTTCAAGCTACGGCGTCCGCCCCATCGAGCATTATCCGCAGGTTCTGCTGGCCACACTGCGCTCGCTCGCGCCCGAGGGCAGGCCCGAGCCCAACATCGTGCTCCTCACCCCCGGTGTCTTCAACTCCGCCTACTTCGAGCACACGTACCTCGCCCGCCAGATGGGCATCGATCTCGTGGAAGGACGCGACCTGGTCACGCACGACAACATCGTCTACATGCGCACGACCGACGGCCTCAAGCGCGTTGACGTCATCTATCGCCGTGTCGACGACGACTTCAGCGACCCTCTCGTCTTCCGCTCCGACTCTGCCCTGGGTTGCGCTGGCCTCTTCAATGCCTACCGCGCCGGCAACGTCACCGTTTCCAACGCCTTCGGCACCGGCCTCGCCGACGACAAGGCCGTCTACGCCTACGTGCCAAAGATGATTCGCTACTACCTCAATGAAGATCCAATCCTGCCCAACGTTGAAACCTTTCTACTCAGTGAAGAGAAGGACCGCAGGCACGTTCTGGCCAATCTCGACAAGCTCGTGGTCAAGGCGGTCGGCGAAAGCGGCGGCTACGGCATGCTCATCGGCCCCAAATCTTCTGCTCGCCAGCGCGAGGACTTCGCCCGTCAGATCGAAGCCAACCCGCGCAACTATATCGCGCAGCCCACGCTCGACTTTTCGCGCGCGCCCTGCCTGGTCGATGACCGGCTCGAGCCGCGCCACGTCGACCTACGTCCCTACATTCTTTTTGGCGACAAAGTAAACATCGTGCCCGGCGGACTCACCCGCGTGGCGCTCGAAAAAGGTTCGCTCGTAGTCAACTCTTCGCAAGGTGGCGGAAGCAAGGACACATGGGTTCTGGAATAAGTCTGATTCGGGAACATCGGGCCGGAGGTGAAAGAAGCACGATGCTATCGCGCGTCGCCGACAGCCTCTACTGGATGAGCCGCTATCTTGAGCGTGCGGAGAACACCGCGCGCCTGCTCGACGTCACCATGGGTCTGATGCTCGACCCCGGCGGCGCCAATGCGGAGCAGCGCTGGCAGAGGATGACAGCCGCCCTCGGCAGGCCCGTAGGAATCGAATGGAACGGCTCGCTTGAAGCGATGGCGCGCAAGCTGGTTTTCGATCAAGTCGATCCCTCTTCCGTCACCTTTTGCGTGAGCGCTGCGCGCGAAAATGCCCGACAGGTCCGCGAAGAAATTTCCACCGAGCAATGGCAGCGCCTTAATCGCCTCTTTCACCACATTCACTCGCCGAGCGCGCAGGCTCAGTACGCCTCCAGCTCGAGCGACATGCTGGCCTCGGTGGTCGACGGCATTCACTTGTTTCAGGGCGTCGGCGACTCAACGATGATTCACGGCCAGGGCTGGCAGTTTATCCGCCTCGGCCGGTCGCTCGAGCGCGCCTACGCCACGGCCACTCTGCTTGAGGTTTACCGGTCCGAGCTTTTTCAGGCCCACGAGCGCGAAAACTCGGGCTATCAGTACCTCGAGCTTGTCGGCCTGCTGCGCTGTTGCACGGCGTTCGAGGCCTATTGTCAGGTCTACAC
This sequence comes from Occallatibacter sp., assembly GCA_049518955.1. Taxonomy (GTDB): domain Bacteria; phylum Acidobacteriota; class Terriglobia; order Terriglobales; family Acidobacteriaceae; genus Telmatobacter. Next base: position 15,672 of record JBEKRG010000068.1, on the reverse strand, counting down.
CGCCGACCTTTCGCCGGAACGCATCCTCGAATTCCTCGTTCTGAACCGCGATTTTCCTCATGCCATTCGCTATTGCGTCGACAACATCCGCACCGCCATCGAATCCATCCAGCGTACCGGCGGCCGCCGCTCGCCCGATGAGGTTTTTTCCGGCGTTGGAAAACTCCATGCCATGCTTGGCTATACCACCATCCATGAGATTCTGAGCGGTGACGCGGCTGCGTTCCTGCACAACATTCGCGAGCAATGCCTCCGCATTCATGAGCTGGTTTACCGTAACTATGTGCAATACTCCATTCAATCCGCGCTGGCCGTTTGAATGATCGGTTTCCACCGACAGTGCACCGACAGTGTTTTGAAAGGGCACGACTTCATTTGACGCAGAGGACCCCGTTCCAAGCGAAGTCTTGTATCAGGGCACGAGTTTAGTCGTGCCGAAAGAGCATCAAAAAGTCGCGGGGCTTTAGCCCCTGAGGGAATGCCGGAATCATGAATTTCTACTCCATCCGCCACCTGACGCGCTTCCGCTACTCGCAGCCCATCAGCGAGAGCATCATGGAGACGCGCATGCACCCGCGCTCCGACTCCAGCCAGCACTGCCTCACCTTCACACTCTCCGTTAGCCCACGTTGCCGCGTCTTCAGCTATCGCGACCACCTCGGCAACAACGTCCAGCACTTTGACATTCCCGGCGAGCACAACCAGCTCGTCATCGTGGCCGAATCCGTCGTCGAGCAGCAGCCACTGCCCGACGTGCCGCATTTTCTGTCGCCCGATGCATGGGAAGATCTGGATGAGATGGTCGAAGCCGGCGATTATTCTGAGATGCTGCTGCCGAGCGCCTTCGCCGCGGAGACGCCGGCGCTCGTTGAGCTCGCGAAAAAACTGGAAGTCGTGCGGCGCGACGATCCGCTCCATCTCGTGCTCGAGCTCAACCAGCGCCTCTTCCATTACTTCGATTATGTTCCCCGCTCCACTCGCGTCGATTCGCCGATCGACGAGGCTATCCTCAGCGGTGCAGGTGTCTGCCAGGATTTTGCCCACACCATGATTGCGCTGCTTCGCCACGTGCGTATTCCGGCGCGCTACGTTTCGGGTTATCTCTATCGCGGCAGCGAGGATCACGACCGGTCCACACCCGACGCCACGCACGCCTGGGTTGAAGCTCTGCTGCCGCATCTCGGCTGGGTCGGGCTCGACCCCACCAACAACCTGGTGGCGCATCACCGCCATATCCGGACCGCCGTCGGCCGCGATTACGCCGACGTTCCGCCCACGCATGGCGTCTTTCGCGGAAAGACCGCGAGCGAGCTTTATGTCGCTGTAAAAGTGGAAGCCAGCGAGCAGGCGCCGGCCCTCGACCGCAAGCTTCCCATCCCCGAAGATTGGAGCGTACTCGTCGAGCGAGCCCAGCAGCCGCCCGAGCTGCCAGTGCCATTCATTGACATGCAACAGATGCAGCAGCAACAGCAGCAGTAATCCAATCCGGCTCCTGTCGCGGGCTTATTGCGCCATCGCCGTCTGCTCCACTCCCATCGCCGTCAGCCGCATCTGCGCCAGCCGCCACGTCGATGTGGGAACCGCGAGAATCTCCTTCGGCTTTTTCAGTTTTCGATAGTCCGCAATCGCAATATCGCGCTCGCCATATTGCTCGGCAATGCGGCCCAGCACATACCACACCTCGTCGTTGGGCTCATCGAGATTCCAAACATCCATGGCGCGCAGCAGCAGATCGTGAGCTTCCTTTGTTTTACCTATCTCTGCGTAAAGGCACGCCAACGTGTGCAGAATGTCAGGTGCGTCCTTCTGCAATTGCGTCGCCTTCACCGCCGTCGCCACGTCGTCGTCGGTCACTTTGCCGGTGAAGAGCGCGTCCCATGCCAGCCCGTTCAGAATTTCGGCATTCTCCTGGCCAAGCGCGAGCTGCTTCTCTCCCCATGCATGCGCTGCGGCAAAGTCGCCTCGATTGGCCTCGATCTCCATCTTCGCTGCGTAAGCATCGCTGTCGTTGTCCAGCAGCTTGAGTCTCGCGTCGGCGAGCGCCAATGCATCGTCGAAGCGGCTCAACCCCATCAGTGCTTCTAGGTTATATTCGAATGCCTGTTTCGATTCAGGCTCATCCTTCTCGAGCGCAGAGGCAACGTCAAGCAGCCCCACAAAATTGTCCTGCACCGAGTAGCCTTCGGCCAGCGCGAGTTCGATGTTGGTGCGCTCCCGATCACCTGCCGCGTCCTTCAGGCCCGCCTCAAGGATTGCGACCCCATCCGCGACCGTCGGCTTGGTGCCGACCATGATGGCCGCCGCGGCCAGCTTCATCTTGCGCGCATCCGCCGCTTCTCCCTTGACCCAAAAACGCGGAAACACCGGCCCGCCCAGCGGATCGTCTCCACCCTCAAGATGCTGATCCTCGCGCATCCAGTCGAGCAGCGCCTTCGCACCCTTCAAGTCGCTGGCATTCACGCGGTCTACCATCTCCAGCGCGATTGAATTCGGCTTGTCCATTGTGTCGAGCAGCTTGTATTGACCATCTTCCTTCACCACGAAGACCGTCATCGTCGTACCACCCAGCATCTCCACCTTCTCGCGGTAACCCGTGGAATCATCGCCTTCGCCCTTGGGATCGAGCATCTTGAACAGAATGTCCTCCGTAACATCGAGCGAGCTATCTTCCCGGGCCAGTTGGCTGTTCATCTGCTTGCCAGAACTCAGTTCGTCCTTCAGCTCGTCAGCATCCATCTCATTCAACACCTTCAGCCCGTTGCGGCTGAGCATCGCCCCGAGCTTCTCTTTCGTCATGTTGGCGTCAAACGGAACCAGCGCGAAGCGCTTCACTACGTCTTCTGGCGTGTTGGCGAATTTCACATCCTCGTGGTGGATCGCGCCGCGCAGCATGTTCGCAAGGCCCAGCGTGCGCGCGGCATCGTCGCCCGCTGCGCCCGCCTGCAGAAAGTCCGCCGCCTGCGGATACTCCCTCCTGTTCATCAGCATCTCGCCTGCGGTGCCGGCAGTGTCTTTGAACGACGCATCGTCGGTCGACCGCTTGTTGGCCTCGGCCAGCCCCGCCCTGCTGTCCTCGATCATGGCCATGCTGGCGGAAAGCAGCTGTTCTGGCTCCGGATTAAGAGTCTGCCCGGCTTTGTACGCTTCCGCGTAATCGCCGCCGTAGAAAAGCGCGAACGCCAGGTTGTTGCCGATGCCGAGATCGGCCAGCTTGTCCTCGCCTAGCGCCTCATATTCCGCGATGGCATCTTTCATGTGCGACTGGCCGCTGTATCGCCGGCCCACGGAATCGTATTCAAGCAGAATGGCCAGGTCGCCCTGCGCCGAGTGATCGTCGGGATCGAGCTTGATTGCCGCGCGATACGCATCCGCGGCGTCGGCCATGTCGCTACCCGCGCGCAAATTCCGCCCCACTAGGTCGTGCTTCAGAATTTCGGCCAGCGTGCGCTCAGCAACCGCCGACGTCGGATCGAGCTTGACCGCAAGCCGCGCTTCATCTCGCGCAGCCTCACCCATGCCCGCTTCAAGCAGCACATTGGCTACCTGCAAATGGTGCACCGCTGAATTCGGGTTCTGCGCGATCAGCGCGCGATAGCTGGCCAGCGCTTCCTTCACCTTGCCGTCGCGCAGCAGCGCCGCCCCTTGCGGCTCAAAGTTGACCATGATCGCCGGCCCATTCATAAGGTCGGCAATCTCATTGCGTAGCGCCGTTGCTTCGGCCACTGTATAGCGCCGCTTCACTGTATCAAAGACCAGATGCGCCATAACCGCGCCATCCTTGCCGGCAGAAAAAATTTCCGTGAGCACTGCCGGCCCAATCTGGAGGGTCACGTCCTTCGGCAGCTCCTTGGGAATGAACCCCGCAGGCGGGATAAGACGGTAATTCCACTCCATGTTGTAGGGAGCGTCAAGCCACCAGTCGTCCGTGCGCAGCTTTTTAGGCTTATCGGTTCCAGTCGTCTTTTTTTCGTCGCTGTCGTCCTTGCGCTTCAGCTCGTCGGGCAGCATCTGGAACATCCGATCGACGCGAATGGCGACTTGCGCATCTTCGAGATTTGTAAACCCGCGTTTGGCTTTGTCGCACGCGAGGGTCAGTTCGAACGGGCGCGACAGGTCGGCGGGGTCGGTGCGATCCACTTTCGTCAGATCGTCTGAAACATATTCCGCCTGCACATATCCGCGCAGGCCTTCGCGCGTGTCGTTGTCAGGCTTGTCCGCGTAGTAGCCGCGGTAGCCCGACTCGTAGACGCCCGCGGGCTTTGTAATCTCCACCACGCTTGCGGGACCGTTGTCCGCAAGCGTGAACTCGCGCGTCTCCTTCAGGCCGTTATCTTTCGACGTGGACTCCGGAGTCTTTTCGAGCGCAGTCGTCGTTGCGTTGGTAATCAGCGCAAGGCGCCCCTGGTCGCCCATGGGAATCTGCCCGAGCTGGGCATAGCGATCAGTGGCATCGATCCAGATCGGATCTTTCCCCGGGACATAAACGATGGCGTGGTCGAACATGCCCATGCCCGGCAGACCGGCGGGTACGTCCATCCGCGATTCAACGCTGAGCAGCGCCACGTTGGCTGGGATTCCCGCCGCCCGCAGCATCACCACCAAAAGCGTTGCCTTGTCTTTGCAGTCGCCGTACTTCTTGGCAAGGGTTTCCGCCGGGTCGTGCGGCACAATGGCCGCTTCGCCGAATTCGATGCCCGTGTACCGCACCTCGCGGTCGAGATAATCCACGATCGCGGCTTCCTTGTCGGCGACAGTCTTCTTGTCGGCAATCAACGGCTCCACCACCGCCTTCACCGCCGCGGAGCCGGAAAAATCATCGACGATCTTTCCGTACGCTGCCGCTACGCTCTGCCACGATGCGCCGGTAGCGAAGGCGATGATGGGAAAATGCACCACATCCGGCGGCAGATACGGCTCTCGCGGATCGACGCCATCAATTGGCCCCACATCGAAAGTAAGAGTCACTCGCCCCGCCGCCTCATTGCGTATGGGCTTCACATCGGGCAACAAAACGAGCTCGGTCCGCAGCGGCAGGCTCACCGGGGCGTCGAATACCACCCTGCTGTGCGCCACCATCACATCTTGCTGCCCAAGTTCCACGCGCCCCACGCGGCCCGGCGCAAACAGCGGCGCAGTCTCCTTCTCGGTGTACTCCTCCTCCACCACTACGCCTGGGGCGATGGCCGGGAACGGCGCGCGCAGCCGTTTGCCGTCGCTATAGGTTTTGTAGTCGCCTCCGCGCGCCGGCGCCTCGGTCACCGTGTTTGGGTCGAGATCGTGCATGGTGAAGTCCGGCCCAATCACGCGCGCGCGAATCACCGGCCGCGCCTCATGCCACGGCTCCCAGCTCACTGAAAGAGAGTCCCAGCCTTCGGCTCCCTTCTGCGTCAGCACCTTATAGATGATGCGGCCCACATGATTCATGCGCCCAGTGTCATCGAAGGTATAGCTTTCGTCTTCCACCAGCTCGACCACATTCGCGCCGTCAGGCACAGGCACCGACGAAGCAGCCTCGTACAGTGATTTGGGATCAACGGAAAAGTCCGGTACGGCCCAGGGTTCAACTTGCGCATCCGCACTTGGAGCCAGCGCGTTAGGCAGCTGCGCCTTTCTGGCGGCAGCAATCCCGCAAGTCATAACGATCAGGAAAAGACAACGAAAGACTGGTCGCGCACAGAAACTGGACACGGGGCACCCGGGAAAATGGATTGTGAACACAACGGTAAATTGCGCAGGGCCGAAGCGCAAGCAGACCCGAAGCGTTGCGTCCCACAGCGAATTTAAGCCGATTCGGCTTTTCACCCTGGGCTATACTGATCCCCGAGGTTGACCATGGATAGCCAAAGCGGCACCGCCGGAAACAGGTTCTGCGCAAAGTGCGGGGCGCCCCTCGTGGCAAACGCAGGTTTCTGCGGCTCATGTGGGCAGCGTGTCGAACTGCCGGAAACGCAGGCCGCTGCTCCCACGCCGATGCCGCCCGCTCCTCAGCCTCCGCAACAATTCGCCGCTCAAGCAGCCAATGTGCCTGGAGTGAGCCAACAAGGCATAACGTGTCCTCGCTGCGGTTCCACTCAAGTCCAGGCCGCCAAGCGAGGATGGAAGTGGACAACGGGCATGATCGGGAGCGGCAAGATGACGGCGACTTGTCTGCAATGCGGGAATAAGTTCGATCTTAACTAGGTCGCCCAATTACACCTTCCGCGCCCCTGCCGCGATCTTCCTCAACTCCGGCAAAATCGTTCCCAGTGCCACCGGGGCCGCGTCGTGCGTTCCCAGCGCGAAGTACGCATCGCGATAGTGCCTGTAAAGCTTCTCGTAAACCGCCGCCGATTCTTGGTCCGGCTCAACCGTGCGCAACGGCAGGCACACCGCGGCTTGCGCCTCTTCGATGGTCTTGTACTCCCCGGCGGCAATCAGCGCAAAGATTCCTGATCCCAAACTCGTCGGAATCCCCGTCGGCACCAGCACCGGCTTGTTCAGCACGTTTGCATACACGCGGTTCAGCACTTCGTTCTTCTGCGGAATGCCGCCCGCGTTGATCACGCGATCAATGCGTACTCCATGCTCCGCCATCCTCTCCAGAATGATGCGCGTGTGAAATGCAGTTCCTTCGATTGCTGCGAACAGCTCGTCCTGCGCGGTATGCACCAGGTTCCAGCCCAGCGTCACGCCGCCCAGTTCGGGATTCACCAGCACCGTGCGGTCGCCGTTGTCCCAGCTCAATCGCAGCAGACCCGTCTGTCCGGCCTTGTAGGCGCCCAGTCCGTCGCTCAGAGCCGCCACCGTCGTTCCCGCGCGCTTGGCGATGGCCTCAAAAATGTCGCCCACCGCCGAGAGCCCCGCCTCGATCCCCGTGTACTGCGGGTGCACACTGCCCGGCACCACCCCGCACACGCCGGGAACCAGCTCCGCCTGTCGCGCCATAACGATAATGCACGTCGAAGTACCGACAACATTTACCGCATCGCCTTCGCGAATGTTCGATCCGATTGCGTCCCAGTGCGCGTCGAACGCTCCCACGGGAATCGGAATTCCCGCGCGAAGCCCCAATTCTGCCGCCCACTTCGCCGAGAGTTTTCCCGCCAGGTGATCGCTGGTCAGGTATTCGCCGCCCAACTTGCCGCGTACTCCCGCAAACAGCGGATCGACCGCAACCAGAAATTCTTCCGGCGGCAGTCCGCCCCACTTCGGATTCCACATCCACTTGTGGCCCATCGCGCAAACGCTGCGCTTCAGCGCATGCGGATCCGTCACGCCGCACAACGTCGCCGCCACCATGTCGCAATTTTCGAGCGCTGTCACAAACCGCGCGCGTTTTTCCGGATTGTGCCGCAGCCAGTGCAGCAGCTTGGCAAATCCCCACTCGTGCGAATAGACGCCGCCGCACCACTCGATGCCCTCGAACCCCAGCTCGTGCGCCTTGTGCGTAATCTCTTCGGCCTCGGCAGACGCGCGATGATCGCACCACAGATAATATTCGTCCAGCGGCTCGAGGCCCTCGCCCACGGGAATAACGCTTGATCCCGTCGTGTCGAGCGCAATCGCCGCCACTTGCGCGCCATCGATGCCCGTCGACTTCAGGGAATCCTTCGTTGCAGCGGCCAGCGCCGCCATCTGGTCGCCATGCGACTGTGTCGCGTAGTTCGGATCGTCACGCCTCCGGTGCAGCGGATAGCTGGCCGACGCAGTCCCGATCGGCCCCTTCTTGCCGTCAGCAAGAGTCACGCGAACACTGAGTGTGCCGAAATCGACTCCGGCAACAATGGCCATTGCAACTTCTCCTCAAGTAAACGCTTCCTGATCCGCACCTCAGACTACACCATCTCCCCATGCCACCGCCGCGCCGTTTTCTTCGCGATTATTTCTTTGACCCAGGCGGCATCGACGTCAGCTTGCCCGTGATTTCAGGCTTTTCAGCGGGCTGCCCGGCCAACGGCTTCGCCGGAGCCGAAGTTGGCGCCGGAGCCGGCCTCGCCGGACTGGCCGACGGAGTTGCCGGCCGGCTCTGTGTTTTGGGTGCTGTGGGCAGCGCACCTTCCCCCGGTACCGCCCCGCTTGAATCTCCGTCGACGATCGCGGCGTGCGCCAACTCTGGCGGCTGCGCGTTGTCTTGATTCTTCACCAGGATTGTGATGCGCCGGTTCGACGGATCGTATGGGTTGCTTTGCACGCGGAGCATCTGGTCCGCGAATCCGCGCACCTGCGTCACCTGGTCCCTGCGTACCCCATCCTGTTGCAGCAGCCGGCGCGCGGAGTTGGCGCGGTCGGCCGAAAGCTCCCAGTTGCTGTAGTTCGCGTCGGTCGAGTACTGCGCCGCGTCCGTGTGCCCTTCAATCAGCAATTGATTGGGCAGCGTCTTCAGCTCCGCAGCCAGCAGCGACAGAAGTTCCTGCCCGCTCGCACTCAGTTGTGCGCTGCCGCTCTGGCAGAACGTTCCGTTCTTGTCTTCGATTAACTCAATGCGTAGCCCCTCGGGCGTAATCGTGATCTCAATCTGCTTACTCAGATTCTCCAATTCCTTTTTGGCTTTGATCTCTGCTTCGAGCTTCTGTTTCAACTCCTCCAGCCGCTTCGTGTTCTGGTCGTTCTGCGTCACTGCGACGCCGTTTCCAGCCATCGTTGTCCCCAGCAGGTTCCCCGTTCCTCTCGGATCGTTGAAGTATCCGGCCACCGCTTTCTTCACTGGATCGTTCTGGGCCATCAGCCACAACACAATGAAAAGTGCCATCATTGCGGTCACGAAATCGGCATACGCAACCTTCCATGCGCCGCCGTGGTGGCCGCCGTGACCACCCTTTTTCTTGATCACGATGATGGGTTGTGCTTTCGCCGCCATTGAGCCCGTCAGCCTCTTAGTCTCCAGTCCCTTGCTCCCTGGTCCCTGCCTTTACGCCGCCGCCGCTACTGGCGCTGCTTCCACCGGCTCCGTCTTGTTCTTGCAGTTCTTCTCCATCTCGTCGAAGTCCGGCCGTGCATATGCGGGAATCGCGCGCCGCCCCATCTCGATCGCAATCATCGGTGCCGAGCCCTTCAGAAATGCCAGCAGCAGCACGCGCAGAACATGGAGATAGTCGTTATGCTCGTCCGCCAGCTTCTTCATGCTGGCAGCCAATGGTCCCACCAAGCCGTAACAAAGCAGAATCCCGAGAAATGTTCCTACCAATGCCGCCGCCACGTGTTTGCCAATCTCTTCCGGCGGCCCGCCCAGCGAACCCATCGTAATCACCACGCCCAGCACCGCCGCCACAATGCCCAGCCCTGGCAGCGAATCCGCCACGGTTGTCAGCGAATCGGCCGGCTGCACCGCCGATTGATGATGGACTTCCATGTCGAGCTCCATCATCTGATCCATGTCAAACGGCTCTACCCCGCCCGTGATCGCCGTGCGCAGCGTGTCGCACACAAAGTCACGCGCATGATGGTCGTTCAGAAACTCCGGATAGTTCTTGAAGATCGCGCTCTCGCCCGGCTTCTCCACATCCATCTCCACCGCCAGCAGGCCCTCTTTGCGCACCTTGTTCAGGAACTGGTACATCATCTTCAGCGTGCTCAGGTAGCGCGTTTTGGTAAACGGCGAACCCTTCAGCGACGCCATCAACCCCGCCACAATGTCCTTCAGAATGCGCAGCGGATTTGCCACCAGCAAAGTTCCTGAGGCTGCGCCGGCAATGTTCAAAAGCTCGGCAGGTTGCATCAGGACAAGAATGTGACCCTTCTCCATCAGGAAGCCCGCGATGATCGCGGCAAACACCACAACGATGCCTATGATGGCAAACATGTCGACACCTCCACCGGAACCGTCGCCGCGTCATTTGCCGCTGCAACAGTTGCCCGGTTGCCTCCCGTCCGGCTGCTCATTTCCATGGCCTGTTGCGCGCGTCTCAGTAGTTGCGCCAGCGTTTCAGTCCCGTCGCCGCCGGCCTGAGCCGCCCCAATGCTTACCGTGAGAGACACGCGGGCCCCACCAGCGGAAGTCCGCCGTCCGCGCCAGGCCCGCCAGTGTATGCGCGTGCGACGCCAGCATCTCCGCGCTGCGCTCATGCGCCACGACCAGAAACTCATCGTCGCCCCACCGGCTCATCTCCTCGGCCGGGCGCAACCCATGGACCACCGCGTGCCGCACCTTTTCGAGCATCGCGTTGCAGGCGCTTGCGCCATGCGTCTTGCGCAAATCCTCTGCCTGGTCCACTCCAATCCACAGAACGCTGAGCGGCGGGCCGCCGCGCCTGAAGTCGTCGAACTCCGTTTGCAGCCGTTCCTCGAATTCTTCCCGGGCCTCTTCCGTGCCCGCATCGCTGCCTTCTCCATGCGGCAGCGCGTCCAGGCTCTCCGCGGGATGAAACAGTGCCGCGCCGCCGATCCGCTCGCCCAATTCGTCACGCAATACCAGATATCGCGCGATCACGGGAACCTCGTGGCCCAGCTTGTGCCGCGAACGCACCAGCGCGCGCCGGCTCGCTCCCGCCGCCCTACAGTCTTCAGATTCCTCCAGCAAAAGGGGCTCCAGGCCTTCGGGCAGTGGCCGAGCGAGCATATCGATCGCTGCGTATCCGGTGATTGCCTGCGCTGCCTGGTTCCACAGCACCACCTCGCCCTCGCTATCTACTAGAGCAACGCCCTCCGGGACGGCGTCGAATGCGGCTTCCAGCAGTTCATTGCAGTGGGCCATCAGATCTCTTCTCTTACCCTCACTCGGGTTCCATCGCACATGGCTTTGGCCGCACACCCGGCCTTCGCGCACACCGTTCGCAGTACGGCTGCTCCTCCTTAAATCGGCGCAAATCCGCGCGACTTCAAAAAACCATTTCGCAATAAGAGAATTCAAATGTCTAAAGGAAGGGAATCATTTGGATGCGACGTCGCGCGACATCTGCAACCATCGCTGACTTGTTGACTCGCTGACCTGCCGGCTCGTGGCTCTACTCGTAGCTCCGCACCCACTCCAGAATCGACCGCACCCCGATCCCGCTCGGCCCTTTGGCGATGAAGGTCCGCGAGTCCTCCGCCCACGCCGTTCCTGCGATATCGAGATGAATCCACGGGGTGTCCTCGGCGAACACGTGCAGAAACTCAGCCGCGATGATGGCCCCGCCCCATCGTCCGCCGGTGTTCTTGATGTCGCCAATGTCGGACTTGATCAGGTCCGCATACGCGTCGCCCAGCGGCAGCCGCCAGAACTTCTCTCCGGAAACCGCCAGGGCCGACTCGAATTTGCTGTATGCCGCATCGTCGTTCGAGAAGGCGCCCGCAGTAATCTTGCCGAGTGCAACTGAGATAGCGCCCGTCAGCGTGGCCGCATCAATCAGGTGCGTTGCGCCGAGTTGACGCGCGTACGTCAGGCCGTCGGCCAGCACCAGCCGCCCCTCGGCATCAGTATTGATGATCTCGATCGTCTTGCCCGACATCGCCGTCTGCACGTCGCCCGGCTTTTGCGCCGTGCCCGAAGGCATATTCTCCGCCGCTAAGACAACCGAGATCACCCGCATCCTCGGTTTCAGCAGCGCAATCGCGCGCATCACGCCGATCATCGCCGCTCCGCCGGCCATGTCGTACTTCATCTTTTCCATGTTGTCCGCCGGCTTTATCGAGATGCCGCCGGTATCGAACGTAATTCCCTTGCCCACCAGCCCGAGCACCGGGCCATCCGTCACACCTTCCGGCTCATAGCGCAGCACGATAAGAGCCGGCGGCTCAGCCGATCCCTGCGATACGCTCCAGAACGCGCCCATCTTCAGCTCATGCAGCTTCTCCGTGGAATGCACTTCCCACGCCAGGCCAACTTCCTGCGCCATCTGCGCGGTCCGCTTTCCTAGGATGGTAGGCGTCAGTTTGTTGCCAGGTTCGTTTACCAGCGAGCGCGCAAAGTTCTGGCTCTCGCCAACGATCCCGCCCTCGGCAAACGCCGCCTCAACCGCCGCTCGGTCAGCCTCGTCCACAACCGCAAGCGTGAATGTCTGAATGCTCTGGTCCTTGCGATCGCTACGGTAGGTGTCCGCGTCGAAGTCGCCCACAAACGCGCCTTCCGTCGCAGCCCGAACGACGGATGCGCCACGCAGACCCTCGGAAGACGGAACCGCAAGCACCACCTCCCGAATCCCTCGCGGCTTGGCAAAGCGAACCGCCGTCCCCGCGGCATCGCGCACCGAGTGAACCGTCGCCTTGGCCAGCTTTCCCAGTCCCACAATCAGCAGCCGTTTGGCCGCGATTCCCGCCGATGCGTGCAGGAGCACGGTTTCGTTGGCGCCAGCTTTGTACTCGCCGGTCCCGAGCACTCCAGCCGCTGCGGCCAGGACAGCCGGGTCAGTAGTCAGCAGCGTGGGCTGCGCTTTGGAGTCAGGCCCTTTGGCAGTTTGGGTGTCGGCGGCTAAAACAGCCAGCAATTCGGTTTGGATCCTCGCAATCGGGGAAAAGGAAAGCTCTGTCCGCATAGTGCCTATTCTTCACGGAACGCTCGGCTTGTGGCAAATCCGCGCGCATCTCGCACGGCCGGGCTAGCAGCTACAAGCCAGTGGCTCGAAGCTCTCTTACTGGCTATTTCTATGCTTGTTCGCCTTGATCGCCGACCTTGCCTCCCGGTCGGCCTCGCGCCGCCGTTCCGTCTCCCGCTTGTCCCAATCCTGCTTGCCCTTGGCGACCGCCAACTCGCACTTCACCCTCCCGTTCCTGAAATACAGCCTCGTCGGAATGAGCGTATGCCCCTTGATCTGCGTCTTGGAGAGTAGCTTGCGGACCTCTTCGCGGTGCAGAAGCAGTTTCCGTGTGCGCGTTTCTTCGTGGTTGGCGATGTTGCCGTGGGAGTACGGCCCGATATGCATGTTCAAAAGGAACGCTTCGCCGTCCTTGATCAACCCATAGGAGTCCTTCAGGTTGGCATTGCCCTGGCGGATGGATTTGACCTCCGTCCCGCGCAGCGCCACGCCGGCCTCGAACTTCTCCAGCAAGAAGTAATTGTGGCTGGCCGCGCGGTTGTGCGCCGCGTCGCGTTGGCCGCTGGCTACGGGATCGCGGGGTTTTGCCGGGTTTTTGGCCGCCGGGGTGCCCTTCGCGGCGATAACATGACTGGTTTGGCGGGCCATTGGCAGGCGTCCTTGAATTCTCATCGTAGCATCGGCGCGCCTCGGACCTGCTCCCGATGGGCTGCAACGGAGCTTTGCTAGAATGAGGGAGCGTTTTTCCCGGGAAGTCCGGCAAAATGAATCGCATCCGGACGCCCGCTGCGGCCCCCAAAGGCCTGCCGCCGCGCACCAACTTGGGCCCCTGGCCATGCCCCCTGTGCCGTGTTTTGGAGTCATATGAATCGCCATCGCACCCTTCGACAAGCCGCTGTTCGAGCCATGGCCTCGCGATGGTTCCTCGCGCTCGCTATTTCTTGCACTCTGGCCGGCCTCGGCGCAGGTACGGCCCGCCTTTATGCGGAATCTGCCAACTCAGACTTCAAGCAGGCCCAGGCCGCAGAGGCCCGCGACGACTACGACACGGCCTTCAATCTCTACCAGAAGGCCTATAATCGCGACCCCAAAGACGCTCGTTTCCAGATCTCCCTCGCGCGCATTCGCACCACCGCTTCTTCGCAGCACATTACCAAAGGCCGCAAGCTGCTCCAGTCGGGCGATCTGCAGGGCGCACTTTCTGAGTTCCTTCATGCCGCCGAGATCGACCCCGGCAACGAGGCCGCGCAGCAGGAGATTGCCCGTGTGCGCCTGCGGCAAGGTACCAGCGCGCCGGTGTCCGAAATCGGCTTGCCACAGCCGACCGGCGAAGAACAGGAGCTGGATCGGGTTGAGGCGCCAGCCGAGCTCCGCCCCCTGACCAACGAGCCCCTTTCGCTGCACATGGCCGAAGACGCCAAAGTCGTCTACCAGGCCATCGCCAAGGCCGCTGGCGTCAATGTGCTCTTCGATCCCGATTTCAACTCCAAGCGCATCCAGGTTGATCTCAACAACGTCTCGCTGCTCGATGCGCTGCGCATCGTCGGCGTTATGTCCGACACATTCTGGCGCCCCGTCACCAGCAACACTATCTTTGTCGCGCAAAATTCCCGCACCAAGCGCCAGGAGCTGGACGAGCAGGCGGTGCAGACCTTCTATCTGAGTAACGCCTGGCAGCAGAACGACCTCAATGACGTGCAAACCGCTCTGCGCAACGTCATGCCCAACGCTAAGGTCTACGGCGTGCAGAGCCAGAACGCCATCGTCATGCGCGGTACGCCCGACGAACTTCTGCTCGCACAGCAGCTCATTGACGACCTCGACAAGGCCCGCGGAGAAGTCGTCGTCGACATTGCTGTCCTCGAGGTCAGCAAAAACTGGGAGCGGTCGCTGGGCATGCAGTGGCCCAGCAGCTTCGGCGTCTCTCTGCAACCCAATTGCGCGGCAACCAATTCGTGCAGTTCCAGCACCAGCTCGACCTCAACCACCGGCACCGGTACTGGAACCACCAGTACCGTCAGTCCCACTCTCTACAACCTTGCCCATCTTAACTCCACTGATTTCGCTGTAACCGTCGGCTCGGCCACGCTGAATCTTTTGCTGACCGACAACAACACAAAGGTCTTGCAGAGCCCGCGCATCCGCGCTACCGACGACCAAAAAGCCACCATGAAGATCGGTTCGAAGATTCCCGAGGCCACAGGGTCCTACTCGACGCCGGGCCTTGCCGGGGGTGCTGGCATCGGCTACGCGCAGACCCAGTTCCAGTACATTGATGTTGGCGTGAACATCGAGATGACGCCCAGTATTCATTTCGATCACGATGTGACGCTGAAGATCAAGATCGAGGTTTCGGCGGAGAGCGGAACGACGAACATCGAAGGCGTTACGGAGCCAATCATCAGCCAGCGCGTCGTCGACCAGGTCATCCGCCTGCGCGAGGGCGAGGCCAGCATCCTCGGCGGAATCCAGAACAACCAGGAACAGAACAACTGGAGCGGCATCCCCGGCCTGAGCGCGATTCCTGTGCTCAAATACATCTTCGGCTCCAAGGACCGCATCATCCAGGATGACGATATCGTCTTCGTTGTCGTGCCGCACATCGTCCGCTCACAGGAAATGGACCAGTCCAATCTGCGTGAGATCGACACAGGCTCGGGCCAGTCCATTGACCTGCGGTATACCAACGCCGGCGCTTCGGCTCCCTCCGCTGCTCCTACGGTCGAGCCCGCCGCGATGAACCGGCCCGCCGTGGGTTCGATGCCCGCCGGGAGCGCCGTCGAGGCTGCCCCCGCGATGCTGGCGCAGTTGCGCTCCGATATGGCTTCTAGTGGAGGCCCGCAATCCACCGCCCAATCCGCCGCGGCAGCTCCCAATCCCGCTTCGCAAGCAGCTTCACAAGTTGTCGTTTCCACGCCTGCGCCACCGCCGACTCTTCCGCCAGTCACCACAGCACCTCCTGGAGCCGCCGCGCCTTCCCCTGTGGCTGCATCTCCGTCCACAGCGCCCGCCGCTGCGACGCCCGCAGCCACTGCTCCGGCCGCGCCTCTCGCCGCCGGCGCCGCGTTTGCGCTCAATGCGCCCTCCGCTCCGCCGGCTTCTGGCGCAACCTTCCAGGTACCCGTCGTGTTGAACGGCGCAACTGACGTCGCTTCCGTCGCCCTCCAGCTCCATTACGACGCGTCGAAACTTCAGCTCGTCAACGTCTCTCCCGGCGACTTTCTCAGCCGCGATGGTCAGGCCG
>JBEKRG010000067.1:0-29185 GCA_049518955.1 Occallatibacter sp. | reverse complement strand
GCGCGCGATCCTCTCCTTCATTCGCCCCAGGCCCCGCTCCTGCGCATCCTCTCTCCGCTCGCCGAGGGTGCTGACCGCATCGTTGCCCACGCAGGTCTTGCCTTGGGCGCCGATCTGCAATGCCCCCTCCCATTCCTCGCAGCCGAGTACTGCCACGACTTCGAAGACGCTGCCTCCCGCGACGAGTTCCACAATCTCCTCGCGAAGGCCTCCGCGGTTTTTCAGATCGAAGGTTCGCGAACCAGGGAAGACGAGTCTTACGAACGCGTCGGGCGCATGGTCGTGGAGCAGTCCGACCTGCTGATCGCCATCTGGGATGGCGAACCGGCAGCGGGCAGAGGCGGCACAACGCAGATCGTGGACGAAGCCCTGGCGCGGCATACGCCGGTCGTCTGGCTCAATGCGTCCGAACCGAAGGATCCCTGCATTCTCCGAGCCGATAAGTCGGGCAAGCGCCAATCCTGCGCATTGGATGAGCTTAACTCGATCTTTGTCGCGTCCTTTTCCAATCGTGGAGACAGCGACAACGGCTTCAACTTCAGCCATGCCTATTTCGCCGAGCAGCAGCCGAACTTCGATTCGGGCCGGATCTTCCGTATCTTTCGCGATCTTGTCGCCCGCGGCCGCCTTCGAATTGGATCGTGGCGCGTTCCGATTTTCGAGAAGTCGTCGCGCAACGATTGGGAGCAGATGATTGCCAACTCCCCCGGCCTGCCCGAAGACGCGCACCGCTACCTGCTCGACCGGCTCTGCCCCCACTATGGCTGGGTCGACGGATTGTCGACTTACTATGCCGGAGTTCTTCGCTCGACCGCGCTGGCGACCAGCCTCATGGCTGCTTTCGCTGTCCTGGTTCCGATGGCGGATTACGTCTGCGGACGACACGGCATCGACTTGGGCAGAATTCCCGCGCTTACCGAATTCTCTCTGATCGTCATCATTCTCGCCATTACCTGGCACGGTCGCCGGAGACGCTGGCATGAGCGCTGGCTCAACTTGCGCCAACTGGCCGAGCTCTTGCGCCAATATTGTTACCTGGCCCTGCTCGGTTGCGCGCTGGCCGCGCCGCCGCCCCCGGCTCACTTCCGATCCGGTCTCGACCGCTCCTGGGTCGATGGGATGTTTCGCAACATCGCGCGCGACCTCGGCCTGGTAAACGCCGTCATCAATCAGGCCTATGTCTCCTCCGTCGCCAAACTGATTGCGGACATCCTCCAGGGCCAAGTGAAGTACCACGAAGGCAACCACGAGACGATGCATAAGTTAAGTCATCGCCTGCATCTCATCGGCACGGCTTTGTTCATCGGAACAGGGCTTGCCTGTGTCTGGCATGTGATCTTCGGTGAATCGCCTTGGCTGCTTTTGCTGGCAACCGTGCCGCCCGCCTTCGGTGCCGCGTTCTACGGCATCGCCAATCACGGCGAGTTTTCGCGCAGCGCTGACCGCTCGCTGGCCATGGCGCGCGAGCTTGAGGCAATTCGGTCGACCGGGCTGGACAAGGCGCTCGCTTCGCCCCACGAGACTTTCGCGGCGCTGCGCCAGACCGCCGAAAAGCTGGCAAGCGTTATGATTGCCGAAACCATGGACTGGAGCTTTGTCTTCCGCTATCGCACATTGAATCTACCCGGCTGATCGTTGCCGCTATCTGTAGGGATGGATATGGAAAAGCGCATCGAAAAAATCTTCCTCATTAGCTTCGCCGTCTTTGCCGTCGGGCTCGGCTTCTGGGGATACGCAAGAGTCGGCAGCGGTTACACTGCCGGGGGGGCATGGCAGCCGGTCCACCCACTTACGGCCCTTGAGGCCGTGCGGTGCTTAATCTCCTCTATCGGACTTCTCAGGCTTTATGACCTGTTTCAACCCGGCAAGGATCCCTGGCAATTGATTGTCGCCCAGATTGCAGTGCCCGGCATTGCACTCTTCTCCGCATTGCAACTTTTCGTCACCGGAGTTAGAAAGAACCTCCGCACCGCAATGGCGCGCCGCAAATCGAACCACTCCATCGTTTGCGGCATTGGCGACGTGGGCATGCAGATCGTTCAGAATCTTCGCGCTGCGCATCATTTCATCGTTGCCATCGATCTGCAAGGTGATTCGCCCAATGCCGCGACCTGTGAGAAAGCCGGAGTTCCCGTGCTTCAGGGCGATGCGAAGAGCCCCCACGTGCTGCTCGCCGCGGGAATTCGCCGCGCGCAAACGGCCATCGTCTGCACCGGATCTGACAGTGAGAACATGGACATCGCGCTTCAAATCAACGCCATCCATTCCCAGCCACCGCTTCGGAAAGCGGAAGCAATTCAAGTGTTGGCCGAACTGCGCAATGACTGGATGCACAAGCGCCTCATCGCCAGCGATAAGCGATCCCTCGGCTCGGCGCATGTCGATCTGCGCCTCTTCAATTCTTTCAACGCCACTGCGCGCATGCTCATCAAGCGATTGCGTCTGCCACCCAGCCCCGAGTTCGAAGCGCGAACTTTTGTCCTGATTGGCTTCGGCGCCTATGGCCACGAGATTGCGCTTCATCTCATTCGTTCTTCGCCGGTCGCATTGGGCAAGAGACTCAAAATCGTCGTTTTCGACCAGGAAGCGGTTTCGGCCAGGGAGAAATTCCTCATCACCAACCCCTCAGCGGCAGAGATGGCCACTCTCGAGTTCGTCGCCGCAAACGTCGCGCCCGGATCTTCCGACCTTGCGCACATTGTCGAACCGGCGTTGGAGTCGGCCGGGCCATTGCTTGGCATTGCGCTCGCCTTGGGCGATGACGAAATGAGCCTTTGCGCTGCGCTTGAAATGCGCTCCCTGCTTGATCGCAACGGCCATGTGCACGTTCCCGTCTACGTGCGCCTCGAGCACTATCGCCGGCTGGGCGAGGTGGTGCGCACCATCGAAGATATTTCTGCCTTCGGCGATCGCCTGCAGGTCTTCGGAACCCTCGAAGAAACGCTGAGCGCCGATGTACTTCTCGGGTCAAGACTGGACGCATTCGCGCAGGCGCTTCACGAGGACTACCGGCAACGCTCTCAGGGCACGATTAATCCCCAGGCCAACGTCCCCTGGCGAGAGCTTCCTGAGTTCATGAAGATGTCAAATCGCTGGCGGGCAGATCACACGCCTTTGCTCATGGAGCTTACCGGCTTGCACTTGGATACGGATGTGCCATCGCCGGCCGTCCTGAAACTGAGCGAGGAACAGATCGAATCGCTTGCAAGACTCGAACGCCGCCGCTACACCATCGAGCGCGGCCTCATCGAGCGCCGCTTCGGTTCCGCGCAGAGCCAGAACATACCTGATTGGGACGAACTCAGCGACGATCAGAAGAATTCGGAAAGGAGCGAGGCCGCACGGTTGCCCGAAATCATGGCTCGTCTCGGCATCCAGCTGCATCCTGTTCGCCCTATGCGCCTTTACGGCAAGTGGTTGGCGAGCGCTCCGGCGGAGGTCGAACAGTTACGTGCTGCTTCGGCTTCGGAACATTACAACCTGCTCGTCGATCTCGACGAGCCCGACGCAGTGCGCACCGCCGCGCGCGCTCTGTCCTTGCCTTCATTCAGTCTCTGGCTTTTCTCGACCGAAGAGCCACGCGAGTTCTGGCTGCGCAAGCCGCAGGACCAACCCCCCGACCGTGCTCTCCTGATTCAGCGCGCCAACGGCTGGTCGTTTCGCAGCCGCGTCACCCTGGACGCGTAACTTCTCCTGATTCTCCGAAATCCATTGACGTTCCCAGCCCTTTCTTGGATTATGAAGGCACACCAGCGGTTCCGCGGTTATGTGTTCTGAAGCCTTCGATTCAAAGTGGATTTTTGCTGAAGTAACCCACTTTTCGCCGGAGCTGAAAACGGCTGCAACACGTGCGGAACCCCTTAACTTTAGGGCCTGTCTCCCCACGCGATTCCATGGAGGCCGCTATGCGTACATCCTTGTCGTTCGTCCGTTGCGTTTCCCCGCTATTCGCTGCCAGCGTTCTTTCTCTGCTGCTTCCAAGCGCCCTCCGAGGTCAATCAACCAACGAACAGACCGACAACGGACCGACCGCCAGCCCGAGGCCCGTTTATACGACTAACACCAGCGTCGATTACACGGGAAACTTGCTCGGCTATTACAGAATGGAACCCACCGAGCAAACCGCTATTTTGCCTCCAGTAAAGGCGTTTTTGGACTTTCGCACCGCCGACGCCACGGCGAAGGACGGCTCGCACCTGTTGCTCGGCATGGGAGACAACTTCGGGCCCGAATTCGGGGCTTCGCTGCAGTTGGAAAACACCGCTGATCCTGAATGTGCCCAAGCGCCCAAAGACACGGGGGATGGTGAGACCCGGCCGGAGAGCCTGTACAAGGACGACGACCGCGTTCCCAGGCTGCCGCAGTGCGACAACGTTTTGAATTTCTTGATGCATGCCGGCTTCCGTGCCGTGGTGCCGGGCCGCAACGATTTCATGTATACGGCACGCTGGCTGCGTACAGCCACGGCTCGGCTCGCCAGGGCAAGCCAGGCGCCGGGAGGATCGCCGCTGATCAACAACGACGATCATCAGTTGTACCTCCTCGCGGCGAATCTGCGCATTCAATTCAAGGGCGATCTTCGCCTGCAGCACCAGGGCAAGGGCGATCTTGGTCTGCAGCAGAAAGAGGGCTCAGATCCGGCCTATTCGCTCAACGGGCATTGCCCCCTTCTGTTCAGCGACGACCCATTCTCACCCGATTCCCCGTTGTGCGCTGAGAGTGGGCTATCGCAGCCGATCGATTGGCTGCAACGGCTTGACCGCCTCAGCGGCAGCAATGGAGAAAACCTGACCACCGAAGCCATGCGGCAACTCGCATCAGATGCGGCGATCAAAGCGGCGGGCAGAGACACCATGCTCAAATTGCTCGTAAGCGACGAGATCGCCATCATGCAGTCGGCATGGGGATCCTGGCCTGAAGTCGCGGCCCTGACTGGCAAGCCCGGGTCCGGAGAAAGAGCCATCGGCGCTGGGAAACGAACTTCAAAAACAGAAGACGAATCCTCGTCGGGAAAGCAACCGAACCTTTCTGCCCAGGGTGTAAGTGACCTCATATCCCGCTTGAAGAATTGGCCCGAATGCCAAGCCGGCGCCGAATTTGCCGATGACGCTGAGACGAAGAATGTCGGCGACCTTTGCACCTACAGAACAAGCCTGCAACAGATTCTGCAGAATTTCAGCGATCAGTTGAGCGCGAGCCAGCAAAACAAAATCATCGCCAGCTGTCCCGTGACGAATGGAACCCCCAGCCTTGGCGCTTGCTTTCTTCTCAGCGACCAGGCGCGACAGGCCGCAACCAATGGCTTGCTGCGCACCATCGCAAAAGAACAGAAGAACGTTGGCTACACAGTGGCTACCAAGGCCAACGGCCAGAAGATACTCGTAATCGGAGTGGTTGGACAAAACACCATGAAGGAGGTTTCCGAGACCAACCTTCGCATGTGCATCGGCCTCGACGGGAAAGCCGGCAAAGACGATCCGAATTCACCGGAGGCCAAAGAGAATCCGGATTCCGTGTTGGATGGCGTTCACTGGCCGGAAGAATTCGGCATTTGTTACTTGCGAACCAGTCAGGAACTGGAACAAAAAGGCCTCTCGGCGACGGCCGTCGCCACTGATCCTGTGGTCGTTTCCGCTGAGCTTGTGCGTGCCGCCGAACTGGTTGAGGGCCACCTCAACGGCGTTATCCTGATGGCCCAGATGCCGCGCACCGAAGCCGAAGTTCTGGCGGCGCGCGTATGGGAACGGCTCGCTACGTCGCCTGCCCAACGGCCTATCAATATCGTCATTAGCGAAGCAGGGGAGACTGAGACCGGAACCGCCGCCACCGAGCAGGAGACCGGATACGATACTCCCGACCTCACCCTGAGTTTCGCCTATCAAGGAAGCGATACAAATGCCGTCAACACCGGGCATCCCTCGCCGATTCTCACTCCGTTCAACGGGTTCCCGAACCCGCCGGACGGACGCTTCCCCGGCGCCGTTTCGCGCGCAACTGTGGAATGGACTCAAGGTCAGAAGCTTGTCATCACCAATCAGTCCACCGGCATCTACCCGGCCAACGGGCCAGTACAACCCGCTCAAGGCGGCTCAACCTCGGCAATCACGAATACAGCAAGCACGAATTCGGCAAGCGGAGCAAAGACCGCTATCCAGCTCTTGTACGAATTGATGGGTCAGATTGAAGGGAAACCGTCTACCTTCGCGGACAATCCAAACAACGGGCAGAAGGCTGAGCTGGCGCTCCTTGCCGACTTGCAGCAAGCGACAGAGCCCTTTTTCAAGGGACTGCCCGAAGCTAAAGCGACAAGGCAGCATGCGGACGTGGTATTGCTGCAAAGCAGAGACGTGCAGTTGGGCCCAATCGGCAAGGGCTACCAGAATTACGACATGTGCACCGGAGACCCAAACGAGAACCTTTGCAAGCTGCGCGTGGCCCTTGACCGTATTTTTTGGAAAGGCGACTACCTGGAATACGTTGCCGTGAAAGGGCAAGACATCGAGAAGATTCTCGATCAATCTGAAGCTCTTATTGAACAGCAAAACGCGCTGACTGAGACGGACACAAGTCAGGAGTGGCTGGTGTCTTACGGTATTGTCCAATCCTCGTTGTCAAATCCGACGCTCGTCAATCAGAATAATGAGCCCTTGTGGATTCCCCTCGATCCAACATGCGAAGGAGAATCGGCGGGCAAGAGCACCTATTGCATCGCCCAAACTCCCATCGTTGACGATGCCTACTATTGGGTGGTCACGACCGATCAGCTGGCTGAGGACAGGGCGGTCTACGGTACCTTGGACGCGCTTCCATCCACCAATCATATTGAAACTGAAACCTTTATCACTGCCCCGATATCGCACTATCTGCTGAACAGCCTCGGCAATACTCGTCTCGCGTCTGTCGCGACCTCGCTGCCGAACTGTTCGACCGGTGGCGCAATTCGCAGCCAAAGCGAAGGGTCCGGCACCACCGCACCGCCATGTTCGGTTGAGGGTGCAATCGCTACGCAGAACGAAAGCTTCCAGCAGAGGCGGCTATTTCAGGTGGATTTTGCCAAGTTGATCGCGGGCTTCAGCGCGCGCCAGCCGGTGGGCGGGAATGCGAACGTGGCGAACTTTCAGGGAGTCTCCAATGCGCAAGCTACCGCGCCCACCTCGCAGGATCTCGATCTGGAGACAGCAAGCAGGATTTTGGTCGATCTCCGCGTTCCCGACGCTTCTTCAAGCCTCTCTGCGCAAAATCGCTTTCCGTTGTCGGTCGGTCTTCAATCGACGTTCACTTACAACCGCCAAGTCCTCGGCAACCTTTTGAATAAGCCGATTAACGCGTCGTATTCGTTGAACAATTGGATCGAAAGCCCTTTCCTACAGGTTCGCCTTTACGGCAAAGGCAAAGGCAGTCAGGTGCGGGGTGTGCGATCTCTTCCGCGTACCTTGCTGGTTTTTACCCCGCATCAATACCAGATTGAGGTCGACACTCCATACTTGTTCTTCCCCTTCGCCGCAACTGCGCCTGCCGTGGGAAATCGTACCGAGCTTACAGTCCAGCTTCCGCGCACCACGGGATGGACCGACCAGGCCGGCCTCCGAGAGGAGTTCGGGCAGAGCTCGCAGAAAGCATTCTTCTGGAATGGAAGCTACATTCAAACCGGCCTGGAATTCAGCACCCTGAATGGCCAACTTTCGTCGATCACGCTGCAAGACGGCTCCACCGGCACGCCGAAGACCTGCCAGGTGAGTGCGACCGTCACGCTGGCTAACTGCTTCTCCTCGAGCCCGGCTTTGCAAATCAATGGCAGCACGATGCTGGTCGGCTCTCCGTCAGTCAAGTCTCTTCACACTCCCGGCTATTACTGGCAGATTCACCTGCAGAACCGTCTCCCCCCGTTCCTCGGAAAATCGTCAAACGGGCAAATCAGTCTGGTCACCGATACGACGGGCGACTACTACTTCGGCCGTCCTCCATCTGCCGAGCTGGCCTCACAAACCGAATACGCCATCCCATTGAGTCTCTCGCTGAACCTTCCTTCGATTGGGAACCTGTCGTTCGCGCCCAACTACTCAGCCTTCTTCTACCGGCCGCAGTTGAGCAGCCACAGCCTCATCGTGAATTCATGGTCGCTTACGGCTCGTTGGTACTTCGCTCGCAATGCCCGAGTGCCCATTCGCAGGCAAGCTCCACTGAAGGGTCCGGAAAGCTCGGATCAGACCAAGACGGGAAGCGGGCACTAGCAAAGCCGCTCAAACGGGTAAGCCACTCCGTGCACGCGAATTTCTCAGGGCGCCCAGCCCCGCTCAGGCAGGCTGCACGTGGTTGTGCGGCCTGTCTCGAAGGATGCCGTTGCCTTTGGTCAGCCAAGCAATGCCGAAAGCGATCAGCGCCAGCGATTCGCATGTCAGCAAAGGATTGATTGGCCTGAGCAATCGCTCCGCGCCCTCGATATTCAGGCTGACCATCACGACGTCGCAGACCAGGATCACCGTGCCGCACACCGCGTAGACGATATTTCTGTGCTGCTTGCGTCGAGTGCGGCTTTTCCCTGGCGCGCTCTTGCGGAACAGAACCAGGCAGAAATAGGCGAGAACGAGAAACAGCTGCGCCGCAAACACGGTGTGAACCGTATTCAACTCCAACTGCAGCGGTGTGTGCATAGGGTCTCGTGGATTCACCGAAGGGCAAAGCGCCACGCCCAGCGCGAGAAATCCAGCTAGATACCCGGTGATCTCATCGATCCAGTCGTATCCCCGAGAGCACATCAGAAACGCCGCGATCGCGCACAGCCCTCCCACTTGGCAATCCCTCATCGACGTCCAGCGATAGTCGCTGATCGATCGCTGCAGTAGCGGGTGGGGCAGTGCATGGCTCGGTCCGAGAAGCGAGAGCAGAATCGTCCCGCCGGAGAGAACGAAGGGCAGCAGGAGAGCGATGATGCCGACCATCCGGCGCATCGCGTGGTGCGACAGGACCGCGGGATTCTTGTACGTCGCATGATCCGACATCGAGCTCGTCACGACGGGATTCCTCAGGACGAAGCAGAATACCGCATTTCCTTCCCTCGCGGCATCCGCCGAATCCCTGAAGACACCCCTTCGATTTCGTTCATCGGCGCGATGTCTACGTGCTTTAGCCAGTGCCCATGGCGCCCACTACCTCGAACCCGCACCAACGAAGAAATGCATTCATCGCAGCGGCTCCTGCCGGTAGAGTTGCGCCGTGTGCCGCACCGTCACTAGAAACGCCATCCCGGCCATTCCCAATGTCGCGATCGCCCCGCCCAAGTCGAGCAGCAGCATTTTGTGTCCAAACACCGTCGAATATGGGCTGCGCAGCGCTGCCAGGGTGCCCACCGCCAGCAGAATCCGAATCTCCGTCGGGCCAAAAATTCCCTGCGAAAGCTCGAAAGTTTTCAGGGTGTACGTGGCCAGGTAGCTTTCGCTCGAAAGCACCAGAAACGCGATCAGCATGGCCATCGCCGTCGACCAGTGCAGCAGCCCGCTCCAGCCAAGTCCGCACATCAGCGCCACCGATCCCAAAACGTCCACGATATGGTCCACGTAGAATCCGTATCGCGGCCGTTCCTGACGGCGCACGCGCGCCAGAGTCCCATCCAGGCTGTCGCCGAGCCAGTTCAGCGCCAGGCACACAATTGCCATCAGCAGAATCCGCCGATCGTAACGCGATAACGCATAACAGATGCCCGCTCCAATCTGCGCGCTCAATCCCAGCAAGGTAAGTTGGTCTGAGCTCACCCATCGCGGCGCGCGCTCGGCCATCCACTGTAATGCGCGCTTCTCCATCCGCGCCGTCAACGCCTGATTCACTCGCCGCGCGTTTTCAAATGCCGCTTCATGCTTCACTACAGCAATCTGTGAGCTCATCTTCGTCTCCTTTCTCGGTTGCTTCATCCCTGAGTCCTCGCCGCCAAGCTATTTCTTCAGCGCATTCCGCGTTGCCCGCAGCGTAAACTCCAGCGACTCTCTTGGCACGCTCTCAACAAACGGCCCAATTGCCCACCCCAACCCCACCGGAATGGACCGCGTCAACGAGATTGACTCGATTTGGATGTACAGCCCGCCGTCCCCTTCTTCGTAATTCCAATAAGTGGTCATTCGCCAAAGGAAACCGTGCTCTTCGCTCGCGCTCAGCGCGTGCTCCTGCGCTGTGCCAGCCTGGGAAATCTCGCTAATCAGCGTGTTTCGCGAAACGCAGTACCTATGCTGCGCATCGAGCCTTCCAAACGTAACGTCGTATGTTCCGTCCATCACGAACGTCAAAATGTGGTGCTGCACCACGCGCATCGTGATCTCGTAGTGATCACCCTGTTGCAGAAGCACGTTTGCCCGCACCACCTCCGGCGCATAGCTCCGTGGATATGCCTCGAAATCCCGCAATACGCGCTCAAAATCCGCGGCTGTCGCTCCTGGGAAAAATGCGGTCCCTCGCCAGTCATGAATGAGCGCTCCTGGCAACTCCAACCCAGTCGTCGGGGTCAGTTGTTCGGTTACTACATCGCCTCGCCGCAGGCGCGCGCGGTCCACGGGAGCGAGAAAACGATCTTCCGATCCGTCTTGCTTTGCGATCCGAGAATCCACGTGGCTGACATACGTTTGGAACCCGGCAAGAGCGGCAGGCGTGGGCTCTTCTGCGGCGAGCCCCGCGGCAATTGCAAGCAGAAGCACCGACCCAGCTGTCTGAAGCCTTCGCGATTTCGCCGCTCGCTCGTTCGCCATGTTCCTCACCTTACCTTTTCGACGGTCAACGGGCAATGCCAGCCGCCTCACGCGGTGGCGAATGATTCTCACCACGCAATTCCTTCCAGCCATTGAACTTCCGGAGAATTGTCCTTTGCGCCAGCCCGACTTCGACCAACTCTCCATCAGCTAAACTGATCGAAAGACATGGTGGACTTGAGGAGCGACCTTCGGCCGGCACAGCGCTATCGCTTTGGAGTCTTTGAAGCGGATGCCGCCACGGGCGAGTTGCGCAGGCAGGGAATGCGCGTCAAGTTGAACGCCCAGCCATTCCAGGTCCTTCTCATGCTGCTTGACCGCTATGTGGACCGGCCTGGCCAGTTGGTTACGCGCGACGAGATCTCCCGAGTGCTTTGGCCAGAAGGCACTTTCGTCGACTTCGAACACGGCGTCAACTCCGCGGTCAACCGCATCCGCGAGGCTCTCGGCGACACGGCCGGAAGTTCGCGGTTCGTCGAGACTCTCGCCCGCCGCGGCTATCGTTTCCTCGCTCCCGTTGAGCGAATCGATTCCGGCGACGCTGCGCAGCCCGTGCTCAACGAGTCCCAGTCCCCCGCAACCAATGACCCAGCCGCGAACCCGCGCCAGGCTGAGCCACAATCACGCACGCGGGTTCTCTCCACTCCGGAGGACCTTCCCAAAACATCCTTTCCGGTCGTGCAGACCCTTTTTGTACTCTTTCAGCTTATGTATCTTGGCTTTTATATTGGGGCGCTTGCCAATCTCGCGGAGATCGAAGATCTCACCTCGCCACTCCCCGCGGCCTCCCTGGTCTTCCGCGTCGTATTCGTTACGGCCGCCATCCTCATTCCCGCCCGAGCCTTCGTCCTCTGCGCCGCCCTCTTTCACGCGCCGGGCTTCAGTGCCAAATTCCTCACGCTCTGGCCGTTTCTGCTCATCTTTGACGAGCTGTGGTCGCTGTCTCCATTCCTTCTGCTGCACCACATCAACTTCGGCCTGGCCCTTGCATGCACCACGCTTCTCGTCTACTCACCCTTCGCGCAACGATCGATCGTCCTCATGGGCGCGGGTGTCGCACCTCAGGAGTCCGCGCGGCCTCGCTAACCGCTGATCCCCGAGGTCCCGGACCCGTCCTGGGGCGAAGTGGAAGGATCCCCAGTCCCTATGTCTCTGCATTTATCAAAATTCCGTATGGAACCGGACCGCGGAAACTTCAACGGGTCCGCGCGCCTCGTTGTACCCGGGATTGGTCACGTGCTGAAAATCGTAGGAAATCGAGAAACCGCGCCAAAGGTGAGCGGTGTAGAAGGTTTCGACGATTTTCTCGGTGCCATAGGTTAGCCCGCCGTCGCCGAGCAGGAATCCCAGCCCGCCCAACGCAAGATACTGCTGATGGGATGCCACGATCCCGTTGGTCACAAAAGCCACGCCAACTCGATCGCTGCTCCGTCGCCACTGGTCGCCCATGGCCAGGCCGCCGACCTGCATCGTCCGGTCGTCTTCGGTGTAGCAATAGGTTTCGTTGTGCCCGTCGCTCCAGCCCAGGCGCGCAAACACGCCTACATTCTTCGCGACCTCCTGCTGCATGTTCAGGCCAAAGCCATAGCGGTGCCGTCCTTCCCTGCGCGTGGCAATAATGTCCGGCGTCGCAGTCTCGCCTGCAAGGAACTCCTCATTCGCCTCGCGGTAGTTTCCCATGTTGCCATGATTCAGATAACCCAGCAGCCGCACCGTGCCGTCACGATGCAGAATATGTTTCCCGGTCGCCTCGAGCTCAAGATTCTCCGCGCGTGACCGCGCCAGATCGGCATCCAGGAATGCGCTGTTCGCAACCTTCGGCATCAGCGCTTCGGCAAATCGCACCGCCCGCGAGGGATCGTCGTATTCCACGATGACTGCGTCCGTGTAGCCCCTCGTGTTTGACGCCACGTCGTAGGCGCCATTGTCGTCCACCGTCCAATTCAGGAACTGAAGGTTGCTGTCTGAACCATAGTCGTTCACATCGAAGAAATCCGTCAGGTCCATCTTGCCTGCGCGCAACTCCAGTCGGCGCGCGGGGACCGTGGTGGCCAAATGCAGTTCGTCGCGCGGATCTGGGCTTGGGACTCGCTTGCTCGTCAGTGGGATGATCTCACGCAGCATCAACTGCGCAAGGTAGGGGGCGTCCTTCTGTGGCACGCCCTCCCTCACTCGCACCGCATCAAGGTTCACAAATCCAGCCAACCCGACAGTATCCGCAAGGCCGTTTCCAGTCGCATCTTCGATGTCGGCAGAGACTTCAGTGGTTTGCGAGAGCTCGTATCCGGTGAAAAGCGTCAGTAGGTGTGTGGTTGCGCTCTGCCCCCAGTTCGTCAGGCTGTTTGGTCCGCTGTACTTGGCCCTGAATGCGCCGTGACCCTGCAAGATCACGTTTGCTTGGCCTGAAATC
Source organism: Occallatibacter sp. (assembly GCA_049518955.1). Lineage (GTDB taxonomy): Bacteria > Acidobacteriota > Terriglobia > Terriglobales > Acidobacteriaceae > Telmatobacter. The sequence continues at coordinate 16,045 of JBEKRG010000067.1, read as the reverse complement.
CAGTACCGCCCTGTCAATGTGTGCGGAAAAATGGTTTCGACATCGCCGCTCGCGTCGTCCCCGCTCGAGTCTTGACCCGCAGCCTGACCGGAGCCCGCGCCGTCCGGGGCTTTCGATGCAGCTTGTCCTTTATCTGATTGAGAGGGTTCCGCAGCCTGCGCGTCTGCCCGCTGCGGCCGCCAGCACACGGCGAGGGCCAAAACACAAAGAACCTGCACGACATGTTGCTGGAGGAGGCGGCGCATCTCTACCTTGAACGGGCGCTCGTTTCATGCTTCCCGTCATGCAAGTAGTAGATCACTCGGCCGCCGCAACCGTCGCGATCCAGATCGCTCAACTTCCCGCTGTAGCATACATTTTGCTAACGCCGCGCGGAGAGGCTGCGATCCTTCTATTTGCCGCTGTCAGGTGGGGCATTTGGCGCGGGAGTAGGCTGTTGCCCTTCGTTGTTAACCTCTTGGCCGTTGTAAAACACCTTGCTCGATGACCCGAACCGTTTGTAGTCGGTGAATTTGATCAGTTCGCGAATGTGTACGTCCTCGGCCATGGAGCCATAGCCGCCGGGGAAGTGCAGGATCCCCTCGCCCTTCGAATACACGGGGAACCAGTAGTGGCCGTCGACCTGCTGCCGCCATGTAATAAACGGCGCATGAAGGTCCGCGGAGTTCTTGCGCGTGTCGTCGGGCACCATGTGGCCATCGGTTACCACAATCTGCAGGTCGTCCGTATCCACCCATACGCGCCCATTGAAATACCGCTTGCCCTTCTCGATCGTCTTCGGGCTCACATCGAAGGCGTAGCACTTCACCTCGTCCACTTGCTGCTGTCCCACGTACTTGATGTCATACGCGGGAAGGTCCGCGGTGGTCAGCACAAACGAATAGCCGTGCTGCAGGTCCTGGAGATCGGACGGCGACATCATGATCTCCTTCAGCGTGTTCGGGGGCGCAAAGTCCACTCTCTCGGTACGCCTGCCCGTCTGGTCAAAGATCACATCGTCGACTTCGTACCACTCCCCGCTCACCTTGTTGTCGTCGTCGATCTCGTCGACGCTGGCGGTGCGCCGGTACGTATAGCGACTGAGCGCTTCCTGAAACTCCGTCTCCTTTGCCGAAAACTCTTTGATGATCTGCTCCGGCGGAACCGGTGGGTCCGAGAGATCCATTCGGCCGAATCCCGAGTCGAGCGGCATTGGCGTGAACGATGCCTTATCCTGCGCCGCGGCCAGTAGAGCGCAGCAGGCAATCGCCATCACCGGAATCAGGTTTCGAAAGTTCACTAAAGCTCGTCTCCTCGGGAGTTTCCCGCACAGGCGCATGGGGCCGGGAAATCTGCACCTCAATACTCGCATCCCTCTGCAACTTTAGACGGATGTTCTCGGCATTGGGAAGGCCGCGATACTATCCACGGAACGCCCTGTCACGGCGCGAACAGGAAACGTGCCGTCAAGCGGCCCATGAGTCTGCAAGGAATGCTCAGGGCCCGGATCCGCAAGCATCGATGGGTCTGCACTTTCCATTGATGGGGGAAGGAGATTCGCGGCATCCATGCCCGACTACTATCATCTTCCGGCTCTCATGCTGACGGCGCTTCTGCTGCCCGCCTTCGGCTACCTCTATCTGCGGTTCCGCGATGCCCGCTCCCTCCTCTGGTTCCTGGGTTTCCTCTTCTCCATCGTTGCCATGGTTCTTCTCTACGCTATGAACGGCTATCCCGGAGCAGGTTCCCCATGGTTGGTGGCCTCAGGTGAATCGTTCATTCAGCTTAGCGCGGCAATGTTCCTCGGCTCGCTTTCGCCCCTGCGATTCCGTATCGGACGCCTTCAGGTTCTTTTTGTCGTCGCGTATGCCGCGCCTCTCGTCCTCTATTCCATCCTTCTCTACGGAGTGCTCGGCGGGATCCAGCCTCGCGGTCCGGCATTCCTCATCTTTCCGGCTTTGGTGGGCACGAGCTTTGGCGTCGGCGTGTTCTGGGGAATGACGAAGGGCGCGGTGCCTATCTGGGTGGGAGTTTCGTTCAGCGCCGTCCTGGGTACTTTTGCCATCTGGGTTTGTTGCCTGCAGGGAGCGGGGGCTGGGCTCACCTTTGTCGAGTGCGTCAACTTGCAAATGGCGGCCCTATTGCTTGTCTTCGTCTCGCGCCGATTTTCTCCGGGCGTCTTCCTCAGTGTCCTCGGCTTCCTGGCGTGGTCGCTGGCTTGTCTGCATCTTCTTCCGCTGGTCGGTCTTCATGCGCCGCTCTCCCTCACCGTCACCCGCTTCATCGTCATGGGGAAGGTGGTCGCCGCTGTGGGCATGATCGTGCTCGCACTTGAGAACGAATTGACGAGCAATAAGGCAGCACAAGAGCGCGAACGCAACGCCCGCCGCCAGCTTGAGGCTTACGCCAACCTTATGCTTACACGTCGCCGCGTCGACGACTTCGACCGCCAGGCTAGCGATGTTTGTGACACCATTGTGAGAAACAGCTGCTTCGCGCAGGTCGCATTGTTGCTTGAATGTGGCGGGCGCTACCAGCTTGCCGGCAGCGCGGGTTTGGAGATGGCCATTGCGCGGCCGCTCGGTCAACTCGCAAGCCGCATCTCTGTTGAAGGCTTTCTCGTTCCGGGCTCATCCCCGGTCGCTGTTGCGCACAGCAAAACGGTCCGCCTCGATCTCACGCCCTGGCTCATTCCCGGTGACGACCTAGCGCACCTGCGCTTCACCTCTGTCCTAGCCATTCCCATGATCGGCCGCTCTGGCGTCGATGGTGCACTGTTACTCGGAGCAATGCGCCACGATGGCGGGCCCGGCATTGACTCCTCCAGATTTCCCCGCCTCGACGACCTGCTTCCCATCGAGATGCTTGTCGCCCGCCTCCAGGCCACGCGCAGTCAAACCATGCTCTTTGAAAAGCTCATCGACTCAGAACGGTTTGCCGGCCTCGGTCAGTTGTCCGGCAACGTCACCCAGCAGTTGAACAGCCCGCTCACGGTCATCCTTGGCTATGCCTCGCTGCTCCAGGAATCGCCTTCGCTCGAAACGCGCGATCGCAAGGCCGTCGAGGCCATCGTCAATGAAGCGCGTAGCATCCGCTCCACGCTCCAAAGTCTCTCTCGCGTTTCTCACGCTCCCACAGGCCAGCCGGCCGCGATCTCTGTTACCGAGCTGCTGGCCGATATGGAGCAGCTCTATCGTCCCGAGTTCCTGCAGCGCTCCATCGAATTCCAGGTCAACGTGGCGCCGGGTATGCCCCGGATTCTTTGCGGTGCGCAGCAGTTGCGCCAAGCCCTGCTCCATTGCCTGCAATACGCCATTGGTGCTGTGGACCGCGAAGGCCCTTCTTCGGCGCCGAAAGGGTCCAAATCCATTCGCCTCGAAGCGGCCCGCGAAGGCAGCCTCGTGCACATCTCCGTCACCCACTCCGGTCCGGGTTTCCTCGACCCCGAGCGTGCATTCGATCCTTTTGTTCCCGCGCGCGCCTGCGGCGAGACGGCCGGAATGGGGCTCAGCCTCTGCGCTACCATTCTGCGCGACCAGAACGGACGCGCCTCTGCCGTGAATCTGCAGCCGCGCGGCGCCGCCATTATTCTTGAACTGCAGGCGGCGTAATGGGTTCCTCAGTCTCGCGGATTCTATTCCTTGCATTGCTGGCCGGCGGCGCGGTCAGCGCTTCTGCCGCCCACCTGAAGCCCGCCTCCGTCGAGCCCCTTGACGCCGTCTTCCAGATTGGGGCTTCCGGCACAATTGAGGCGAGCCTCGATCCGCCCATCCAGGGTGTCCTGCGCATTGTCGTGCGGGCCAGTCCATCCGCAGGTCGGCCTCAGGAAGGCAGCTCCGCCGGCGCACTCCCGCCCCAAAGCGAGCGCCAGAACCTTACCCTCGAAGTCACCCAATGGGACCGATCCATTCCATTCCGACTTGTCAACAAGCGCGGTCGTCATCATCTTTTCGGAGGCCGACCCTCCCCGCTCGTCGCCGATATTGACGTCAACGATCTCACGCCGGGCGTGCCGGTTCGCGTCTGCGTTCACTCCAACCTCCCAGCAGCTCCGTCAGATTCTGCCCCGCCCGATCTCGAGGCGCGCGCTTACGCTGTCGTCTATTGATCAGCTGACTAGGCAGTCCCTCACGCCAACCGCCGCACCGTTCTGATTCCACCCGTAAAATAGAATCGGATGGCTTTCACCGAACAATACGATGTCGTTGTCGTGGGCGCCGGTCATGCCGGCTGCGAGGCCGCCATGGCCGCCGCGCGCATGGGCCTCAAGACCGCGCTCATCACTATGAACCTCGACCTCATTGCCCAGATGAGCTGCAACCCCGCCATCGGCGGCGTCGCCAAGGGCCATCTCGTCCGCGAAGTCGATGCACTCGGCGGCATCATGGGCGAAGTCGCCGATGCTGTAGGCATCCAGTTCCGCCTCCTCAACGCCTCGCGCGGCCCTGCCGTCTGGAGCCCGCGCGCCCAGTGCGACAAGCAGCTTTACCGCGTCAAGATGCGCGAGGTTCTCGAGTCCCAGCCCGGCCTCCATATTCGCCAGGCCGAAGTCGTCAATCTTGTCATCGAAGAATCCGAAGCAATCGCCCCAATCTCAGAGAAAGAACTTCCCGAAGGCCAGTCCATTCCCCGGCCCACGCGTCCGCACCGGCGCGTTCTCGGCCTCAAGCTCCGCGACGGCCGCCAACTCCTTGCCGGTGCCACCATCATCACCACCGGAACCTTTCTGAACGGCCTCATCCACTGCGGCGAAGAGCGCTACCCCGCCGGCCGCAGCGGCGAGCCCGCCAGCGTCCTTCTCGGCGAGGCCCTCCGGGCTCTAGGCCTTCGCACTTGCAGGCTCAAGACCGGGACGCCTCCGCGTCTCGACGGCCGAACCATCAATTGGAAGGTCTTTGAAGAGCAGCCCGGCGACGCTGATCCCACGCCCTTCAGCTTCCGTACGAAGAAGATCGTTCAGCCGCAGGTCTCGTGTCACATCGCCTTCACCACGCCGGAAACTCTTCGCCTCATCCGCGAGAACGTCCATCGCTCGGCCATGTACTCAGGCCGCATTCAGGGCATAGGCCCGCGCTACTGTCCGTCCATCGAAGACAAGATCGTCAAGTTCCCTGACAAGACCCAGCACCAGTTCTTCCTCGAGCCCGAGGGCCTCAACACCCACGAGGTCTATATCAACGGCATGTCCACCTCGCTGCCCATGGAAGTGCAGTGGCAGATGGTCCACTCCATCCCCGGCCTCGATCAGGCTGAGCTGCTGCGCCCCGGCTACGCCATCGAGTACGACTCCGTTGACGCCACCGAGCTCGACCGCACCCTCCGCGTGAAGTGCATGACTGGCCTTTATCTTGCGGGGCAGATCAACGGTACAAGTGGATATGAAGAAGCCGCGTGCCAGGGCATCATGGCCGGCATTAACGCCGCGCTCTGGCTCAAAGGCCAGCCGCCCTTCACCATGGACCGGACAGAGGGATACACGGGAATCCTCATCGACGACTTGATCTCGAAGGGAACGAACGAGCCTTACCGCATGTTCACCTCGCGTGCCGAGTTCCGCCTGCATCTGCGCATCGACAACGCCGATCGGCGCCTCACGCCGTATGGACGAAAGCTCGGCCTCATCAACGACGAGGCATGGGCCGAGTACGAGCGGAAGCAGGCCCGCATGTCCGCGCTGGATCGCCTGCTGACCGCCGGCAAAGTCGATCCTGAAAAGCTCCAGCGCGCAGGGTTCAGCGAGCTTCCGGCAACCGCCGGCATCACCTGGGCGCAACTCCTCAAGCGTCCTGAAGTGACCATTGAGCCGCTGCTTGCTGCGCTGCGCGATGAGCTTGCGCGCGACCCGTTGCTCGCTGGTTTTGCGGCCGTGTCAAATGCAGGTCCCCATTCGACTCCGATCGCCGCGGCGACCTCTGCTCAGGATGACTGCGTGGATGAGCATATTGCGCGAGCGATGATGCGTAACGAGGCCCGCGCCGTCGAAACCGAAATCAAATTTGCCGGCTACCTCGAGCAGCAGAAGAAGTCCATCGAGCGCCTCAAGGCTGCCGAGTACGTCACGATCCCAGATTGGATTGAGTACAGCACCATCAGCGGCCTCTCGCGCGAGATGCGCGAAACGCTCGAGCGCATCCGCCCCATGACGATCGGCCAGGCCAGCCGCATTCCGGGCGTCACTCCCGCCGCGCTCACCCTGGTTCACGTGTCGATAAAGTTGCAGGGCAAGCAGCTGGACGCGAAACGCCGCGCCACCGCCTGATCGCAGCTCGCGCGCGTATCCTATTTCGTGATGAATCTTGACGCCATTCAAACAGCCCTCCGCGAATCCGCGCTTGACGGCTGGCTCTTTTACGACCACCACCACCGCGATCCCATCGCACAGCGCATCCTGTCTCTCGATCCGAGTGCCCACATCACGCGCCGCTGGTACTACTTCATTCCCGCATCGGGCGAGCCGCGCAAACTCGTCCATCGCATCGAGCAGGCGCGCCTCGATTCGCTTCCCGGCGCCAAAACGCAATACTCAAGCTGGCAGGAATTGCGCGCAGGCCTCGAAGATCTGCTCCAGAACCAGAAAAAGATCGCCATGCAATACTCGCCGAACAACGACATCATGTACGTCTCCATGGTCGATGCCGGCACGGTCGAATTCCTGCGCGGCCTGGGAAAAGAAATCGTCACTTCCGCCGATCTGGTCAGCCAGTTTGAAGCTGTCCTGACCGAGGATCAGATTGCCAGCCACTCCGCCGCGCAGCGCGCCATCGATCTGATTCTCGTCGGCGCATGGGCCGAGATTGCTCGCTCCCTGCGTCCCCCTTCGGGCGGCGGCACCGGCCACTTCACCGAGTTCGATCTGGTCGTTTGGCTGCGCGATGCGATGCGCCGCGAAGGCCTGGTCTGGGAAAACGGTCCCGACGTCAGCGTCAATGCGAACACTTCAGACCAGCACTACGAGCCCACCGCCGAGCACGCCGCGCCCATTCGCGAGGGCAACTTCCTGCTCATCGACATCTGGGGCCGACTCGATACGCCGACCAGCGTGTTCTACGACGTCACATGGACCGGGGTGATCGGCCGCGAACCCACGAAAAAAGAGCAGCTCGTTTTCGATACGGTTCGCCGGGCGCGCGACGCCGCGATTGAAACTGTCGAGCAGGCCTTCGCCCAGAACCGGCCGATTGCCGGCTTTGAAGCCGACGACGCAGCCCGCTCTGTGATTCGCGACGCCGGCTTCGGAGACTTCTTCGTCCACCGGACCGGCCACAATATCGCGCACGAAATTCACGGGTCAGGCGCGCACCTGGACAATCTCGAAACTCACGACATCCGCCGCATCCTGCCCCACACCTGCTTTTCCGTCGAGCCCGGCATCTACCTGCCCGAGTTCGGCGTGCGCAGCGAGATCAACATGATCACGGCCCCGGGCAAAGCCTGGGTCACCGGCCGCATCCAGCAGGAGCTGGTGCAGATTTAAGGGAGCGAGCCGGCGAATCAATCGTGTCGACAGGCTGCACGGTTTGTCGTTTCGCGTTTGGGCTACGGGTTTTGGCGAATAAGAGACGAAGATGTTTATCGATGAGACAACAGGTTATTTATCGATAAGTTAATACGTATATCTTTGAGTCTATTCATTCGTGTCATAAAACTCCCGAGAATTGCACCAGATATGAGGCGATTCAGGCCCGAAATTTTTTTCTGGCGTCCGGCTTGAGTTGGGACATGGATGCAGATTTGGTTAGCGCCAGGCGCGGTGCGCGCGGATCTTGGTTGAGCCAGCATGAGATGAGTATGCGCCAAAAGGCGGAAATGATCGGCAAACTTGGTGGACGATTTTTGCGCGGTGTTTTCAGTGGTTTACGGTGAATTCGCGACGGCAGGAGCTTGACTTGTCGCACGCGTCCTCCCAGGGAACAGAATGCAGCTCGCATCCGTACTTCGGTGAATGCCGATTCCCCTTAAGAACAGAAAGCCCTCGATGATAGCGTTCCGCACTGGCCTTCTTCTTGCGACATTCGCCGTCTCCACCACTTGGGCCAGCGCGCAGTCCGGGCAGGGCTTGCCGCCAACTGACGACCTATACAAAACCGTCGCCGCGCTCGACACCGCATTGTTCGACCCCTACAACACTTGTAATCTCGACAAGCTTGGCTCCATGATCGACGAGAATCTCGAGTTTTATCACGATCAAACCGGTCTCTCCGTCGGCCGCCAGCCCTTTCTTGACGCCATAAAGGCAAACAACTGCGGCAAGGTCCACCGCGAACTGGTCGCAGGGAGTCTCGAAGTCTACCCTTTGAAGGACTACGGCGCTGTCGAGATCGGCGTACATCGCTTCACTCACCCCAATGTTCCAACATCCCTCGGCGAAGCGCAGTTCGTTACACTGTGGCAGCTGAAAGACGGTAAGTGGAAAGTGAGCCGCGCCATCAGCTTCGATCATCATCCCGTGGCGGATCATTCCTTGACCACAGCTCATTAACGGTTCGAGAAACCCAAATCGCGGACCCCGATCCCCGCCGCCTGCTCTTGTATAGTCGATAAAGGAATGGCAACCACCCCGAACAAGCCTGCCGCGGCAAAAACCTCACCTCAAGGATTCGTCTACCTTCCCCTCATCGCGGGATGGCTCGTTCCCGGCGCCGGACACTTTCTTCTCGGCAAATGGATTCGCGGCACGCTGCTGGCAGTCTCGATCATCGCCATGTTTGCGCTCGGCCTTGCCATGCAGGGCAAGCTCTACACCAGCGCCCAGGATATTCTCGGCCTTCTCGGCATGGTCGGCGATATGGGCACGGGCCTGCTTTATCTGGTCAGCCGCGCCCTCGGCCTCGGCGCCCAGCCCACCCAAACCACCGTTGCCGACTACGGCAAAGTTTTCATCGTCGTCGCAGGCCTGCTAAACATTATTGCCGCCGTGGATGCGCACAACCTGCGCACGGGGAGGAAGTCCTGATGCATCCCTCCCACTTCACCGCGGTCTTCCTCTTCGCGCTCTTCGCATCGACCGTCTTCGGCATCACCATGCGCGACACCCCAAAGCGCATGTTCCGCTACGGCGCATATTGTTTTGCGCTCTTCGTCGGCTCGGTCATTGTGTTCAGTTGGGTTATGTTCCTGATCGCACGGTAGGCTTCGGGGTTCAATCGGTTGTTTAGAGCACCCTCAGGGGCTAAAGCCCTCATTCATTCTGCGATCTTTGTGGCACGACTCAAGCCACCCCAGCGACGAAGACCTGTCGCCGGGGACCCCGTGGAAGTCGTGCCCTGACACTTCGTGCTCCTCCGAAACAGCATTTTCGTGGACTGCTTGGTCCATAGATCTCGATAATCAAAAAATGCCGCCGACCTTTCGGATCGGCGGCACAGGTTTCGGCGGGAGTTGCCGAAAAATCGTCGAAGCTGCGCAGAGCTTCTGGATTTGAAAGACACGGCCGCGCCCCGATAGTTGCGTTTCGCCAGTTGCGGGCTTTCTCGCCGCCAAAGTCCGACACAGCCCCTTACAATCGCTCTCAGAGGACACATGAAACGTCGCCGTTTTATCGCAGCATCGATTGCCGCCTCAACTCTAGCCGCTGCCGGCAAGGCGGTTGGTCAGGTCTCGGCTACGGGGGCCTTTACCGGCCCGCGCCGGGAGTTCTACCAGTTGCGCCGGTATAACCTGTTCAGCGGTCAACAGTTAAAGGTCACGGAGAGCTACTTCTCCGGCGCCTTGATTCCCGCCTTGGCCCGCATGGCACTGGGGCCGGTCGGGGCATTCAAGCTCGATATCGGACCTGAAACGCCTGCGTATTATCTGCTCATTCCCGGCCCGTCGGTCGAGATGCTTGCGGAACTCGATTTGCGCCTGGCTGAGGATGCAGAATTCCTCAAGGCCGCCGACACCTTCTGGAATGCAACGTCTGCGGCACCGGCCTTTCAGCGCGCGGAGATTTCACTCCTCGCTGCATTCAAAGGTTGGCCCAGGCTCACGCCGCCCGCTGCTGCCGCCACCAAATCCAAGCGCATCTTTCAGCTGCGCACATATGAGAGTCCCAGCGACGGTGAACACGTCCGCAAGGTGGAGATGTTCCACTCCGGCGAATTCGAGATCTTCCTGAACGCCGGCTTCCATCCCGTGTTCTTTGGCGATACGCTCATTGGGCCGCGCATGCCCAACCTTACTTACATGCTCAGCTTTGGCGATCTGGCCGAACTCGACGCCAAGTGGGACGTCTTCCGCAACGATCCGGTGTGGAAGAAGCTGTCTTCGAATCCGCGCTTCGCTTTCGACGCGATCGTCACGAACATCACCAACCTGATCCTGAGCCCGCTCGATTGCTCGCAGATTTGACGGTCGCGCAGCCTCGCGTTGACGACGAGAGGCCGTTACCACCCGCGACAGAGTCTGGTCATCCGGTAGCCTTCGACAAGACGCCGCCCTTCTTCCTATTCCCCACTGTCTACGCGCTGTCCGCTCTATAATCGCCCCATGCGTTTCCTCGCCGATCCGCGGCGCAGATCGATCGCTCTGCTCACAGGCGGAGCGGTCCTCGTTTTCGTATTGCTGGGAACGCTGAACTGGTTCAACACCTCCAAGGTCGATTTCCTCAATCCGGGAACCTACGCGCAGACCATGGTTCTCACGGCCCTGGAACTGCTGCTTTTCCTGCTTTTGCTCTTGCTGCTCGTCCTGCTCTTTCGCACCATCCTCAAGGTTTACGTGGGGCAGGGAAGCAGCGGCCTGGGCGCACGCCTGCGTTCGCGCATGGTGCTGGGCGCGGTCGTCATCACCTTCATGCCCGCGGCCCTGATGGCCACCTTCAGTTATCTGCTGCTCAACCGCTCGCTGGAGCGCTGGTTTTCGCCGGACGCATCGCAATTGCGCGACGACTCGACCCGAGTGGTGCAGGAACTGGTGGAATATGTCGCGAGCAATGCGCGCAGCGAGGCGGAGTCGGTGGTCGAAAGCGGAGCGGTGGACGGAACCCCTCAGGCTCTGCAACAAGTGATGACGTCACGCCGCCTTACCCTGCAGGGTGGCTTCTTACTCATCTACGGTAGCGACAGGCAGATGTTCGCGAGCTACCAGGCTCTGCCCGAGTCGAGTCGCGTCTCTCTTCGCGCGTTCACTCCCGAGTCTGAATGGACTGAAACTCCACTGCGCGGGCCGCTTTCGGCGGCTGTACTCTCCGCCGCGCAGCGAAATGACAATCCGGTGGTTGATGTCGCGGGTCGGGAATACGCGGTCGGCATGGCCGCCACAAACTTGGGCAAGATCGTAGTTGCTGTGTTGCCGATGCCGCAGGGGCTGAATGCAACCACCGCGCGTATCCGTTCCGGCGCCGATGAGTATTGGCAGCTCTTCCGCTCGCGCAGGGCCATTCGCGCGACCTTGTCGCTCACGTTGCTGCTGGTCACGGTCTTCGTTTTTTTCTCCAGCGTCTGGCTCGCGGTCTTTCTCTCCAAGCAAATCACGCACCCGGTCGAGGCTTTGGCCGATGCGATGGATGCGATCGCCGCCGGCAAGTACGAACAGCGCGTGACGGACGTTGCCACTGGAGAGATGGGCGATCTTGTGCGTTCGTTCAATCACATGGCATCGGATCTGGAGACCAGCCGGCAACTGGCCCAGACTGCCCAGGCGCAACTCACCGCGGCCAACCTCGCCGTCGAGGAACGGCGCCGCGAATTGGAGACGATCGTCGAGACGATTCCCTCGGGCGTTGTCACGCTGGACGGTGCCGGCGTTGTGCTGCAGGCCAACCGGGCGTTTGCCGCGCTGATGGGACTCAGGCTGGACGCGCCTTTGGCCGGCGAGAGCATCGCATCGCTGTTGCCCGCCGACTGCGCAGAGGAGCTGGCGACGTTGATTCGCCGCGCCGACCGCATGGGCGCAGCCTCGACGGAGCTGGAGTTTCACTCCCACGGGCGCACACTCCATTTGGCCATCACCAGCGCACGGCTCAATCTTGGCCGCGGCCAAACCGGATCGGTGCTGGTGGTTGAAGACACCACGGACTTTCTGCGCGCGCAGCGCCAGCTGGCGTGGAAAGAAGTCGCCCAGCAGGTTGCTCATGAGATCAAGAATCCGCTTACGCCCATTGCTCTCAGCGCCGATCGTATCGCTCGACATATCGATCGCGGCCATCCTGATTCGCCGAATATCATTCGCAAGTGCAGCGAAGTGATTCTCGGGTGCGTGGCCACACTGCGCACTCTGGTTGACCAATTCTCCGCTCTGGCGCAATTTCCCGCGCCGCAGCCCCGGCCCTGCGACATCAATCAGATCGTCGAAGAAGCCGTCGCGCTCTTTGGCGGCCGGCTTGAAGGCATCACGGTGCAGCGCAATCTCGAGCCCGACTTGCCTCCTGTGCTCGCCGATCCGGAAGCCATCCGCCGCGCTCTCGCCAACCTAATTGATAATGCCGCAGAAGCCATGCAGGGCAGCTTGCTGCGCGTTCTGGGTCTGCGCACCGCGCTGAGCGAAGACGGCGCCGCCGCTGAAATCACCGTCTCAGACACGGGGTCTGGGCTCAGCGACGAAATTCGCGAGCGCCTTTTCCTGCCCTACTACTCCACCAAGCGCCGCGGTACGGGCCTGGGTCTTTCCATCGCCGCCAAAATCGCTCAGGAGCACGGAGGCACTATCAGCGCTGAGGCAAATGTTCCCAAGGGCGCGCGGTTTCTGTTGCGCCTTCCGCTGGTTGAGCCGGTCGCGTCGCATGTGCCTGGCGCGGACGATGCTGAAACGGTGAAGGGCGTCGCGTCATGAATCACATCCTGGTGGTTGACGACGAAGCGGAGATCCGCAGCTCGCTCGAGGAGATTCTGCGCGAGGAAGGTTACGGCGTTGCCGGCGCGTCCGACGCCGACGAAGCTATTGTGCTGCTGCGCGACACGCCCTACGACGTGGTTCTGCTCGACATCTGGCTCCCCGGCCGCGACGGTCTTGAGCTGCTCTCCGAAATTCGCGATCTGGCGCCCGAGATGCGGCCTGAGGTGGTCATCATCAGCGGCCACGGCACCATTGAAGCAGCGGTGAAGGCCACCAAGCTTGGCGCATACGACTTCCTTGAGAAGCCGCTTTCGCTGGAGCGAACCCTCATTGTCCTCAAAAACGCAGTTGAAGCCCGGCGTCTGCGCACGCAGAACGAGGAATTCAAGCGCCAGTTTAGCGCCGCCGCTGTTCTGACCGGTGAAAGCGTTCCGCTCAAGGCCCTTCGACAGCAGATCAAGCTCATGGCCCCGACCAACGGGCGTGTGCTCATCTACGGCGAGTCCGGCACCGGCAAGGAGCTCATCGCTCGCTCCATCCACGCCGAAAGCCTGCGCCGCGACGCCGTCTTTGTCGAGCTCAACTGCGCCGCCATCCCTGAAGCGCATATTGAAGCCGAGCTCTTCGGCTATCGGCACGGTGCGCAGCCCGGCGGGCCTCCCGAGCAGCGTGGCACCCTTCAACCAACAAGGACCTCGAAGACGAGATCGCCAAGGGCAATTTTCGCGAAGATCTTTTCTACCGCCTGAACGTGGTGCCGTTTTTTGTGCCGCCGCTGCGCGAGCGCAAGCAGGATATTCCTCTTCTGGCGCGCGAGTTCCTTCTGGAATTTGGCCGTCAGTACGGCCGTCCGCGCGTCGAAATCGGCGACGAGGCGCTGGACGCCCTGGCGCAATATCACTGGCCCGGCAATGTGCGCGAACTCAAGAACGTCATCGAGCGGGTTCTCATTTTGAATCCGCGTGCGCTGCGTATCGAACGCAAGCATTTGCCGCCGCTTACGCACAGGGCCGGCTCGCGCAACCCTGAAGAATTCTCAAGCCTGCAGCAGGCGCGCGACGCATATGAGCGCGAATACATTCTGAAGAAGATTGAAGAGGCGCACAACAACATCAGCCATGCCGCCGAGTTGCTGGGCCTGGAGCGCAGTCATCTTTACCGCAAGATGAAGGCTTTAGGAATCGCCGCTCGCGAGTAGCGGCGTGTCGGGCTTTTGCTCGACCTGCGGTGCCTCACGCCGATCCGTGAAGTGAAAGCGCCGTTCCACCTTCTTGTCGCGCAAGTCGGGCTTGCCGACGCGGCGGTCCGGCCTGTTCAGGCGGCGACGGTCCTCCATCTCCCTGGCTTCACTCATTGACGAAGGCAGAATGATCGGTCCGGTAGGGCGCAGAGGCTGATTTCTCACGGGTTGTCGTTGTTCGGGTCTGACGTAGGTCGTTCTTGGTGGAGCTGGAGGCTCGGGCGCGGTCGCGGGCGCCTCTCTGCGTGGCGTGCGCGCAAGATCCTCGACCGACGATCCCGAACCGCTGGTGAGCAGCTTGTGCAGGGTGGGAATGTTCGCGCGTTGCGTCTCGACGAAATCCACGCCATCCACCGAAAGCGTGTACTGCGCGTTGTCCGCCTTGGTGACGTAGCCCTTCCTCTGCAGATACCACAGCGTAAAGTCCAGGTAGTCGCGCGGGAAACCCATCCGCTCTTCAATTTCGGCGAGGGGAACTTCAGGATAGGTTGGGTTGGTTCGCCGGCGATAGTAAAGAACCGCCAATACCGCCAGCCGCCGGTTCAGCTCGCCATCCATCACGTCCATGAAATCGATGGTCGCGGCAAGCGGCTCCGGTGGCGCCTGGGATTTCGCGCGGGCCGTATCGTACTCCGAGCGCCGCCGCGGATCCGCCAAAACGTCATAGGCCGCCTTGAGCAGGCGGAAATTCTCTTCGTCGCCAGTTTCGCCGTTATCGGGATGCAGCCGCGCCGCGAGGAATCGGTAGACGCGATGGATCGTCTCAGCATCGGCGTTGGGGCTGATTTGGAGAAACTCGTAGTAATCTTGCACCGGCGTGTTCATGGTTCTCCCGCAGTATCGGTCTTGAGCTTAGCCCACGCTTGAATCGTCTTGGTATCCCGCATTGGTGGGAGGGTGTTGCCGAGTTCCAATCCGGAACCGCCCCCGCTTTTGATTCCCGATCACTGCTAAGGCCTTTTGGGAGAGCCATTTGGAGCAAAACCGAGGACGCCGGCGGGCGTTTTCGATTCGACCGGATGCTAGGCTAACTCTCATGTCAACAGCGGCGCGGCCGGAAGTCGAGACCCAATCCCCGGCGACGCCGCACGATCGCCCCTGGCTTTTCGCCTTCCTCATCACGCCCGAGGCGGTCATCGCGCTCGGCCTCGTGAGCGGCGCCATCACCTATCTGCTGCGCGACGAGGGCGTAAACCCCGCGCGCGCCGCGAGCATTGCGGCGCTGCTTTCGCTTCCTCACGCTATCTATTTTCTCTGGGGCCCGCTGACTGACTTCTGGATGCGCCGCCGTACCTGGCTCCTGCTTGCGGCAGCCGCTTCCGCCATCGCGCTCGTCGCCGCCTTCCATCAACCCCAGCTTGCATCTCCGTTGGCAGTCGGTCTGCTGTTCCTCAGTGCCTGTTTCGGCGTCTTCGTAGCCGCTGCCTGCGGCGGCATCATGGGCACGCTCAAGAACGAGTTGAGCCGCCGCCGCGCCAGCAGCTTCTACCAAGTCGGCTCGCTGGCCTTCGGCGCTGTCGCTGTGTTTGTGCTGGTGACTTACTCCGGGCGGCTTTCGCTCGGCACGCTGGGCTGGATTGTCGCTGCCATGATAGTGTTGCCCGCGCTCGCGGCCTTCGGCGCGCCCGCGCAGTCCATGATCCGAGAGCACGGCGCGCATCAGACGGCCGTGCGCGTCTGGCATGAATTCAAGTCCACCTTTTTGCGCTGGGAAGCCATTCCGTACACGCTACTGGTCGGCTGCCCCTGCTGCAGCGGCGCCATGATTGGTCTGCTTACGCAACTGGCGCGCGATTACCACGTCACCGGCCATCAAGTTGCGTGGATCAACGGCGTGGCCGGTGCGCTTCTCACCTCGGCGGGAGCGCTCGCCGCGTCGCTCATTCCTATCCGCGTGCGCGCGTCAGTAGCATTTTTATTGGCCGGCCTGGTCAACGCTGCGACGCTGGCCATCTTTGCTCTCGGCCCGCTGCGGCCCGCGGTCTATTTCACCGGCACGGTTCTTTTTCTCTTCACCATTGGCGCTGGTTACGCCCTCTTCACCGGTGTCGCGCTTGAATTCCTCGGAGGCTC
>JBEKRG010000066.1:0-26776 GCA_049518955.1 Occallatibacter sp. | reverse complement strand
CCGCTGATCGCGCTGGGATTGTTGGCGATCGCGTGCATTGGTCACGGCGGATACGCTTCAAATCACTGGGCGATTGCGCAAACCTTGGCGGGTCCGGCAATGGCGGGGCGATGGTCAAGCCTGCAGAATGGCGTGGCGAATTTTGCGGGAATCGTTGCGCCGTGGCTGGCTGGGCTGATTGTTCAGACGCGAGGGAGCGCGCGACTGGCATTTGTGGTTGCTGGAGGAGTGGCGCTCGTTGGCGCGCTTTCGTGGGCACTCTTGGTGCGGCGGGTTGAGGCAGTGAATTGGGAAGCTGTGTAGGCACAGTGCCGTGGCCGGCATTTTGACTGCCGTGTTTATTACCGAATCGTGGCGCGCGCCTCGAGCTTGCGAATGGACTTGAGCATTTCGGCGAGGTTGTTCTTGCCGATCTCGCGTTCGAACTCGTTTTGCATTCTGTCGAGGGCAGCGATCACGCGCAGGGCGCAGCGCTTGCCTTGCGGCTTCAGCGTAAGAAGATAAGCGCGCGCATCCTGAGAGTCGATTTTGCGCTGCAAGAGCCCCTTGGCCTCAAGCGACGAGATGCAGTGGCTGAGATTGCCGCGGGTGGTGGCGAAGGTTTCGGCCAGTTGGGACGGCTTAACCTGGCGGGGCGCCTCGAAAAAGAGAGCCGCGAGGACAAGAGCTTCAAGGAAGCCAAGACTGTCGGCCGCGAGGACGCGCGAGGCGAGCGACTCAAAGCGGCGCGCCGCGCGATTGACTGCGAACATAGGGCTTTCGCGGAGGAAGGCGTCGATGCGCATGGTGAATGCAGTTAGTTTAGCACCTCAACTATTCACGATGATACAAAATCGTCGTTGCGCAGCATGATCTTCGGAGGCGATGCTCTAGCTGAGCAATTCAATGCGCCAATTGCAATTGATTCATATTCGCCGAGTCGTATGGATCCTGTTGTTGGCGGGAACGCTGCCCTTGGCCAGCGCCCAGGTCGTGGCGGCTCCGCCAGCAACTCCGGTTAAAGGGAAATCGGAAACCATGGTGGTGCTGGGCACGGCGACGCCGGTGCCACTGGCTGAGTCGCAACGGTCAGTGGAGATTCTGCCGGTGAAGGGTGAAGCGCTGGCTGCAGAGTCACCTCAGGATCTGTTGCGTCAGGATTCCTCGGTATTTCTCGAAGAACGCGGCGCGGGCGGCGGGCAGGTTGACCTGGTGCTGCGTGGCGGAAGCTTTGAGCAGACGCTGGTGCTGCTGAATGGATTTCGCATTAACGACGCGCAGACTTCACACCACAACCTCGATTTGCCGGTGCCACTGGAGGCGATGGATTCGATCCAGGTGCTGGAAGGCGCCGGGTCGACTTTGCACGGCGTGGATGCGCTGAGCGGAGTGGTGGATTTCTTGACGGCGGCGCCGGATCACGATTCGACTTTTCTGCGTGGCGGGGAGGGCAGCTTCGAATCGAATGAGGAGACGCTGATGGCCGGAGCGACGCGCGGGCGATGGAGTGGGCGCTTGACGGGGGAGCGCAACTTTTCGACGGGATTCATAACCGATCGCGACTATCGCAATGAGGATACTTCGGCGGAGTCCTGGGTGGGTTCGCGGCTGGGCGTGAGCGATTTGCTTTTTGCTGTGAGTGACAGATCGTTCGGAGCGAACCAGTTTTATGGGGACTACCCTTCGTGGGAGCGGACGAAGGGTTGGTTTGGCGGAGTACGACAGGATCTGGGCAGCCGAACCGAGGCGGCGTTCGCGTACCGACGGCACACAGATGAATTCGTGCTCTTCCGCGACGATCCGGCAATTTACGAAAACAATCATATTGACGGGTCGTGGCAAGGATCATTGCGACGCACGGAGAATTTGCCGGTTGGAACACTGCTATTGATGGGGCTGGAGGCAGATGGCGACAGCATTCGCAGCAACAACTTGGGCCTGCACGCGCGGAATCGCGGCGCGGGGTATGTGGACCTGGACCTGCGGCCGGCGAAGAAGCGCTGGAGCTTGTCGGTTGGGGCACGTGAGGAGGTTTTTTCGGGAGGAGCACAGGCAGTGTTTTCTCCGGAACTGGCGGGAAGTTTTCGCGTGGCGAACAGCTTGAAGCTGCGCGCGACCGGTGGATATGGATTCAGGATTCCGACGTACACCGATCTTTACTACTCCGATCCGTCGACGCTCGGGAATGCCAGTCTAAGACCAGAGTCAGCGTGGACCGGGGATGGGGGTGCGGATTGGACGCCGTCGGCAAAAGTAACATTTTCGGCGACGGGATTCTATTCGCAGCAGCACGACACGATCGACTATGTGAAGAGCGCGACGCCGAATCCGTATCTGCCAGCGGGCTGCCCGGCGAACATCTGGTGCGCGGACAACCTGAATGGACTGCATTTTGCCGGAATCGAGACGAGCTTCACGTGGATTCCAAAGAAATCGCAGACGGTGCGGATTGAATGGACGGGTTTGCAT
Source organism: Occallatibacter sp. (assembly GCA_049518955.1). Taxonomy (GTDB): domain Bacteria; phylum Acidobacteriota; class Terriglobia; order Terriglobales; family Acidobacteriaceae; genus Telmatobacter. Next base: position 24,328 of record JBEKRG010000066.1, on the reverse strand, counting down.
GGGGCGCAGACCGCGTTGCATGGGCTTGAGTCGGAGTATGTTTTCAATTATCCGGTCGAAAACGTTCATGCGTCGTGGACCTGGGCGATGGGACACGACATTGTTCTGACAAACGCGGTGCAGCTGGCGCAGCGATATCAACAGACGGTGTACCCGGTGTGGAACACGACTTTGACTCGTGATACCTGGAAGGTGAGGCCGTATTTGCGGCTCATGAATGCGAGCAACACTGGCTATCAGGAGATCATGGGCGTGAATATGCCGCCGCGAACGATCATGGGCGGGATTGCGGTGCAGGTGGGGCGATAGCGGGCGCGCAGAAGGAATTTTCTTGTGCCACGCAGACCCGATTCTGCTAAATTGATGGCGTACCTCGGCAGCCCGCGTTGCAAGCCAAACCTGCGGGCTCTACCTGCTTTCTCCAGCTCTTGAGAGACTGCGGATGGAGGCGTTCAGGAGCACACCGGGAAGGTGTGCCTGCGCTTCGCGTTCGCAGTAGCCTTCCCTCGACTCAACTTGACCCTAACGCAGAGGAGATGAGCGATGAGCCAAGCAGAGAATCACCACAAAATCAACTACATTGAATTTGCCGCGACGGATGTGGCGCGCGCGAAGCAGATTTATGCGGCCGTATTTGGCTGGAGTTTCCAGGACTGGGGGCCCGATTACATCAGTTTCGAAGCGGCGCACGCCGGCGTTCACGGCGGGTTTCGCACAGCCAAGCCGGAAGAGACCTGCGGCGATGCTGCGCCCCTGGTCGTGCTTTACTCCACGGATTTGAAAACGACGGAGAAGGCGATTGTTGCGGCGGGCGGCAAGATCGTGGTGCCGACATTCGAATACCCCGGCGGGCGGCGATTCCATTTCTCCGATGGAGTTGGGAACGTGCTGGCGGTCTGGTCGGAGTGACAAAAGCAGGGAATAGGGAATAGGGAATAGAGAGTAGTGGCTCCGCGTCTTGCGTAGATCGCGGCGACGCTTGAGGGAGGAGTCACGCGAAGACTGAATCGCCTAGGCCAGATGCTTCTTGAGAAATTCAAGCGAGCGCTGGCGAGCCTCTTTGGCCGCAGCGGCGTTGTAGCTTGGGCGCGGGTCGCAGTTGAAGGCGTGGCCGGCGTCGTACCAGAAGATTTCAACTTCAGGGTGCGCGGAGTGGACCTTCTCGACTTCGGCGGCGGGAATGTGCGAGTCCTGACTGCCGAAGTGGAGCATGACAGGGCAGGTTGGTTCCTCTCCGGCATAGTTGCCGATGCGGCCGCCGTAGTAGCCCACGGCCGCGGCCGGTGAAAGGCGCGTGGCGGAGAGCCAGGCGATGGTGCCGCCCAGGCAGTAGCCGATGACGCCGACTTTCCCGTGTGTTGCAGCAGCGGCATAGTCAACCGCTGCGGCAACGTCGGCGATCGCTTTGTCGACATCGAATTTGGGAAAGAGGCTCATCGCGGTTTGCATCCCGGCCGGATCGTAGCCGAGCTCGACACCAGGCTGGATGCGGTCAAAGAGCGCGGGGGCGACGGCGAGGAAGCCGTCGCGCGCCCAGCCGTCGGCAACAGAGCGGATGTGGGCGTTGACGCCGAAGATCTCCTGCACAACGACGAGGCCGGCGATCGGCTCGGTTACGGGACGGGCGACGTATGCACCGAACGAGTGGCCGTCAGGGGCGTGCAGAGTTACAGAATCACTCATGGAGGGTTCTCCTCAGGAGATTCCAGTATCCATTGTGGGCGCGAGGGCGATCAAGCGGCGTGGAAGATGCGCCGAGATGGGATCAGGAAATTGGCTTAGTTCACGCGCGGCGGAAGCTGGCGCGGCTTGCGTGGGCCAAGATCCTCGCGCACCAGCGTCAGGCCGAGAAGGAGGCGCTCGAAACTATCGGATAGGCGAGCGAAGAGTGGCGCTTCCTGCTCGTATTCGAATAGATTGAACTGGCTGACGATGAAGTAGCTCTCTTTGCCGGCGCGGATGAGTTCTTCGATGCTAGGTTGATGGCGGCGGAGACGGCGGCTGGAACCGGTGACCTCGGGGTACATGCCGGCGACGAACAGCGCGTAATCGCCGATGTATTTGCGCAGCGCGCGCTCGGCATCGAAGGACGCAGCGGAGCCATGAATGGGATCGGCAGCGCGCTCCATCTCTTCGAGCTGTTCGATGGGGCGGCCGTTCGCATCGCGGATGCTGTAGAGCTTGTCGGCCTGGGAGAAGTCGCAGAGAATGCGGGCAACATAGAGAGTGAGATCGGGATCGTGCAGGCCGAGTTTGCCTTCGTAGCTATTGCGCACGATCTGCTGGAAGAAGGGTTCGAGCGGATGAGGTTGGGCCTGCATACACACCTCCCAAGCGGAGACTCGCGATGAAGCGATCTCTCGTTGCCGAAGCGGCTGCGCGCGAGCAGCCTGGTTCGTTGTCTGTAGCCGCGGCTGTTCCGTTTGGTTCTGCGCGGGGAAGACGCCAGCGGCGGCCCAATTCATTAATCTTTAACACTGAGCTTATCGGAAGAGTTGCGTTTGGCAAGAGGGGGAACCAACTTAGTTGGCAGAGAAGGAGTTCGATTGCGAACGAGGGAAAAATGAAAGGGCAGCCGCAAAGGGCTGCCCTTGAGCGGGGAATGATGCGCCGTTAGACTGTGGCCGGGGTACGCTGTTCAAGCTCGGCGAGGCGCTTGGCTAGAAGCGATTCTAGCTTGACGAGTGCGGCGGAGAAGCCCTCGATGCCTTCGGTGAGCTTATCGCTGGCCATGCGATTGGCGGTGTGCATACGATCGAAGGTGGCCTTGTCCATGATGATTTTCTCTATCGACAAGGATTTTGCGTTGGCGGGATCGAGCTTGCGCGGCAGATCGGTCTGAGTGGACTCGAGTTCGGCGAGGAATTGCGGCGAAATGGTGAGCAGGTCGCAACCGGCGAGTTCCGTGATTTCGCCGATGTTGCGGAAGCTGGCGCCCATAACGACAGTCTTGTAGCCGAATTTCTTGAAGTAGTTGTAGATGCGCGTGACCGATTGCACGCCGGGATCTTCAGCGCCCTGATAGTCTTTGCCGGTGTCATTCTTGTACCAGTCGAGGATGCGGCCGACGAAGGGCGAGATAAGAGTGACGCCTGCATCGGCAGCAGCGGCGGCTTGATGTATGCCGAAGAGGAGTGTCATGTTGCAGTGGATTCCATCCTTTTCGAGGAGTTCGGCGGCTTGGAAGCCTTCCCACGTTGAGGCGAGCTTGATGAGCACGCGGTCGCGGCCGATGCCCTCCTTGCGGTACATCTCGATGATGTCGCGCGCCATCTCGACGGACTTTGCCGTGTCGTAAGAGAGACGCGCGTCCACCTCAGTGGAGACGCGGCCAGGGATGATGGCGAGGATTTTCTTTCCGAAAGCCACGGCGAGTCGTTTGAAGGCGAGGTTGGCGACGGCCTGATCCGTCGCGCCCTCGCCCAGCTCGTTGCGCGCATCTTTCAAAACGCCGTCCACAATTGGCTGGTACTGCGGCATCTGGGCGGCAGCGGTGATGAGCGAAGGGTTGGTAGTGGCGTCCTGGGGATGAAACTTTTCCATCGCCTCCATGTCGCCGGTGTCGGCCACAACGACGGTGAACTTGCGCAATTGCTCAAGAAGATTTGGCATGATTCCTCCAGCGGGGAAGCGGGGATTCGACTCGTTTCCTACGCGACCAGTGTACCTCTTATCCATTAAGATGCGCTGAATGCGGGGTGGGTGCGCCGCAGACGAGCTATTCCGATTCGACAGTGTTTACGAGGACGCCGAGGCCGGAGATGGAGACTTCGACACGGTCACCGGCAAAGAGCGGAGCGATGCCTGAAGGCGTTCCGGTGAGCAGCAAGTCGCCGGGCTCGAGCGTGAACACAGACGTGATGTAGGCGAGGAGTTCACGGAGCGAAAAGATGAAGTCGAGTGTCGAGGCGTGCTGGCGGCGCTCGCCGTTGAGATGCGTTTCGATGGTGAGGCCAGCGTCGAGGTCGAGCTCGTCGCTGACGATGGGGCCAATGGGGCAGAAGGTGTCAAAGCCCTTGGCGCGGGTCCACTGACCGTCCTTATTTTGGAGGTCGCGAGCGGTGACATCGTTGGCGAGCGTGAAGCCGCGCACGACGTCGCGCCAATTGGCATCCGGCTTGAGGTTGCGCGCGCGGCGGCCGATGACGACGGCGAGCTCGCCTTCGAAGTCGACGCGCTGAGAAACGGCAGGCATGCGGATGACGCCTCCGGGCTCGAGTAGCGATGAGGGAGGCTTGAGGAAGATCAGCGGTTCCGTCGGCATTTCATTGCCGAGTTCGCGGACGTGCGCGCGATAGTTGCGGCCGACGCAGACGATCTTGGATGGAGTGACGGGCGGAAGGAGTTGAGCGGCGGAGAGGGGCATGGGTGAGAAGGAGGACGCCGGGCTGGCGCTCTGCAACTTGAAGGCGAGATCTTCGTCGGGCGCGGGCGCGGGACCGGAGATCCAAAACTCGCCGTTGCGGTCTTCGACCGTGCCGTACTTCGTGAGGCCATTCAGCGAAAAGCGGCAAAACTTCATGCGCAGACTCCCTCTAGCAGAAATTTCTTATCTCGAAGCCGATCGGCCATTGCAAGCGTGGGCCTAAAGATGCTTGAGAGCAAGCCGTGCGAGCGACTCTTCCGACGAACGCTGCTGATCCGGACTCTTTGCACCGTAGACCGTTAAAACGATGACATTGCTTCCCTGCTTCACTGACAGTGTCCAGATATTCTGCATCCCCGAGAGCGACGCCGCGTCACCAAATCCGCTGACATCCGTCTTGGTCATCCCCTGAACGGGCATGATGATTCGCGCCCAGGCCGAGGCATCGCGCAGCACAATGCTTACTCCCTGCGGGCTGCCCTTCCACATGCAGCCGGTGGTGCCCAGCGGCATGGGCGAAACTGAGTTACCGAGCACCTGGACGACTTCTTCCACAATCAACAACTTGCACGGTTCCGCGGCGCTCACAATCCGAGGCAGCGTGGCCAACAGTCCGAAAGCCACGAACACTCCCCATCGATGCGCTGATGCTTTCATGGTGAACCTCCCTCAGTTGTAGCATTCTAGCAAAGCATAAAAGACCCCCGGATGGGCCGACCGGAGTGTCTATTGGTTGAGCTTGCGCCCGGATCGTCGCCCACTCGGCAATTACCCGTCGGTAACGGCTGATCGCTTGTCGCAGGCTAGGGAGCGGGGATGGTATCCGATGCCTCGTCGGAGCGAGCGCTTTCACGGCGGTCCTGATCGATGGCGGTGACGGCGTAGATGTAGGTGCGGCCGGGCTGAACGTTTGAGTCATGATAGCCGGGCCCGACGACGGGTTGCGCGGGAGAGATGCGCTGCCAGGCTGCGCTCGTGTCGGAATCACGACGATAGACGATGTAGCCGGCGAGATCGGCCTCAGTGCCGGGGAGCCAACTGAGGTCGATCGCGGGACCGGCGCCATTTTCGCCCACGGTCGCCACCGCGGCGAGGCCTTTGGGCGCGCTGGGAGGGAAGACATTGATGGCCTCGATGCGGAGAGGAGGAGAGAGCGGTCCGGCGAGCTCGAGGGTTGAGCCGTCGACAGCGACGCGGTCGACACGCTGGGCGCGATATTCGTAGGTCTCGCCAAAGCGAATGCTGGTGTCAATACAGGTGTGGGGCGCGCGATCGGAGTGAGCAGCAGGTTCAACAAGGAGGCTTTGCTCGAGTGGCTCGGGAGGCTGCGCCAGTAGGCCCTGATCCGATTTCTTCACAGGGGGCGAGAGGAGCCGGCGGACGAGGCGGATGGCGACGGGAGATGAGTCGTTCGGAACCGGCGTCCAGCGCAGGAGCACACCGTTTTTCCGCATCTCCGCAGTCAGGTTTTCGAGGGCCGGTGGCGCCTCGCCGGCCAGAGTCTCAGCGCGGTTCGAAAGTCCGGCGGAACGGCCTTTGCGATTGACGAGCTCGACAAAATACGTGATGACACGCGGAGGGCCAGCGGCGAGTTCGGGAAAAAGCGTGTCATTAAAGGTGGCAGCTGCTCCGGGAGCGAATTCGAGCGTTGCGGCGACGGAACATCTTGGGTCGGCGGCCTGATTGCGGCAGACACGGACGGCGATGTTGCCTTTGAGCAGGACTTTGTCGGTGGTCTTTGTGGGCATGGTCCAGACGAGCGCCACTTGGCCACCAGTGCGGACAGCGGAGAGATCGGTGACAGGAACCGGAAGATTGAGAGACGGCGGAAGAGGAGCGCCCGGCATGCCGCAGCCGGCGAGGGCGATTGCAGGCACGAATGCCGCGATCCACCCAGCGAAACGCGTGGGGGGCCATCGATGCGCGCACAGATTCCTTACCGATTGCATGGCGCTTTCAGTCTAATGGAGCGACTTGGCCGAGCGTGCGAAAGGGTCACTGGATTGATGCTTGAAGCGGAATCCGATTGACTGAGCCATGAGCGCTTGGGAAGATTGGGTGTCGGGCAGACTACCCTATATAGGATGCGGAGCCGGCGCCGTGGCAGGATCGCGGGGCCGGACCAACCCGGTTGTGAGCCATTGATCCAGTTAAGCTCACCCAGGCCAGGTGGGCGCGCGAACGACGAAAAAAAAGGAGATCCGTGACCTTTTTTCGAGATTATCTACGCGACAACAAAGTCTTGCACGATCCCAGATTCGACGAAACCGATGAGGATTTCCTGGTGCAGGCGCTGCTGCAGGCGCGAATGAACCGGTCGACGAAGAACATCGTGATCAAGGCGGGGTTTTTCGGCAAGAGAGATTTGGAGCGGGAGCTGAAGACGCCGAAGGCCCAGGAGGCTTTGCACTTTGTGGCGGGGTTTCTTGGTTACACAGCCAAAGCACCGATCACGTATGTGCGAGAGATGGAAGGATTCAAGTCGTACTTTACGCCGGGGTTTGCCAGCAACAATTTGAAACACGAGCAATTGCGGCGAGGCCTGCGTGAGAGCTACTTTGACGCAACCATCGAGAGCCTGGAGACGATGGAGACGGTGGACGCATTGTTCGATATAGCCGAACTGAAAAAGACACCGGGATAATCGGGGCGCATTTGAGATGATTCGCGACGAGTGGTGTTGATCAGATCCTGCGGAGATTGGCAAATTTTTCCATCAGCTTCTTCATGCCGTGGTGGACGAAGAGCACGGTGAGCTTGGCGTCTTCGCCGTCGCCTTCGCGCTGGAGCACGGTTCCCTCACCATATTTTGAATGCATCACGCGCTGGCCTTTTCTCAAGCCGGATGCGCCGTTGGGCGTGGGAATGTCCATCGTTGGACGGGCGAAGGAGCCGGGACGAGCGGAGCCGGATTTTCCACCAAAGAAGCGGGCAATGTTGTCGACGCTGTGCTCCGGTGCTCCCACACTTCCACCTTTTGGCGCTCGCGCGCTTTGATCTTTTGGACGAGTGTCGCGGCTGGGCGAGAAGGTGGGCGCGGTAGTGTGAGGAATTTCCTGGCTTTCATCTTCATAGTTGAAGTGCGCGGGTTCGGAGCCGGTGCGCTGAGAATTGCGGCCCGATCCATATGCAGATGAGTAAGCGGGAGTGGACCAGGCTTGACTCCTGCTGCCGAGGTTTTCGATGAGCTGCGGAGGAACTTCTTCGAGGAAGCGCGAGGGGACGCTGGCCTCGGGCACGTCGGCGCCGTAGCGGCGACGATAGTGGGCGCGCGTGAGAATGAGCGTGTTCATTGCGCGGGTCATGCCAACGTAGCAGAGGCGGCGCTCCTCCTCAAGCTCTTCGGGGCTCGAGAGCGTGCGCGAGTGCGGGAAGAGGCCTTCTTCAAGGCCGGCGAGAAAGACCAGCGGGAATTCAAGGCCTTTGGCGGCATGGAGAGTCATGAGCGTGACGCGGGCGTTGGGATCGAATTTGTCAGTGTCAGAGGCGAGAGCGGCATGGTCGAGGAATTCCGCGAGAGTTTCACCCCGCTCCTCGGCGTCGTGCGCGGCGTTGGCCAATTCCTTGAGATTCTCAATGCGGCTGAATGCTTCTGGCGTGCCTTCGGTTTCAAGGGCTTTGATGTAACCGGAGCGATCGATGATGAAGCGGATGAGCTCGGGCAGCGTGGCGGAGTCGCCCGGAGAGCGAAATCCGGAGGCTTCCTGCGACTTTTGTTCGTCGCCGATCGGAGCTTCGTTCCCCGGTCCCAACTTTGGGGCCGGGGGCACCCGCTTTAGGCTGGGTTCGAAGTGGCTGGCATCGAGAAGATGCATCTGGTCCTGATCGCCGCCGGGTTGATTGTCAGACGCTGGCATTTCAGTGTTCGTTGCGGCCGCGCCGAATCCAAAGCCGGTGTCGGAATCGGCAGCGCGGGACTCGGCAACATCGGCGGCGAGCTTTCCGGCGAAGTCGGGATCCATCATGGCCTGCGCGTCGAGAATGAGCTGGCGGAAGGATTCAAGCGCCATGAGCGCGCGCGTGGGGATGAGGCGATTGGCGATGGCTGCGGCGGACGCGTCCCACGTGGAGCGGTTGGTTTCAAGCGCGAGGCGCTCGATGGTTTCGAGGGTGGTTTTGCCAATGCCGCGAGCCGGCGTGTTGATGACGCGCTGAAGAGCCATCGAGTCATGAGGATTGCGGATGAGGCGAAGATAGCCGAGCAGGTCCTTGATCTCAGCGCGCTCGTAAAAGCTGAAGCCGCCGACCATGGTGTAGCTGATGTTGTAGCGGCGCAGGGCTTCTTCAACGAGACGCGACTGCGAGTTGGTGCGGTAGAGCACCGCGGCCGCTCCGCGGTCTTGAGCTTCGGATGAATCTTGTGCCTGACGAAGAAACGCCTGAATTTTGTCGGCGATGAAGAGTGCCTCATTTTCACCGTCGGGCGCTTCGTAGTAGCCGATGAGCGATCCGCCCTGGCGCTCGGTCCAGAGCTTTTTGCCCTTGCGGCGAATGTTATTGGCGACGACGGCGCCGGCGGCCTCAAGGATGATCTGCGTCGAGCGGTAGTTCTGCTCGAGGCGAACGATGCGGGCGTTGGGAAAGTCCTGCTCGAATTCGAGGATGTTGCGAATGTCGGCGCCGCGCCAGGAATAGATGCTCTGATCCTCGTCGCCGACAGCGCAGACATTTTTGTGCTCGCCGGCGAGGAGCTTCATGAGCTCGTATTGCGGGCGATTGGTGTCCTGATACTCGTCGACCAATACATATTGATAGCGACGCTGGTAGCGCTCGCGGACTTCGCCGGAGGCTTTGAGCAAGCGGACGGCTTCGAGAAGCAGGTCGTCAAAGTCCATGGCGTTGTTCTTGCGCAGCTCGGCCTGGTAGGCCTGAAAGATGTGTGCCACTCGTTCGCTCGTTGGATCCTTTGAACCAAGGAAAAAATCCTGCGGATCGACCATGTGATTTTTGGCCCAGGAGATGCGGCTCTGCACGGTGCGCGGGGTGAGCTGCTTGGTGTCAAGGCCCATGCGCTTCATGATTTGCTTGACCAGCGCCGATTGATCGTTCTCGTCAAAAATGGTGAATGCGCGGGTGAGGCCCTGGCCGTTGATCTTCAGGGCTTCGACGTCGCGCCGAAGGATGCGCACGCAGAAGGAATGGAAGGTTGCGATCAGCGGTTTCGTCAGCGAGGAGTGACCGAAGAGCTCGTTGACGCGCTCGGCCATTTCGCCGGCAGCTTTGTTGGTGAAGGTGACGGCGAGGATGGAGTCGGGCGCAACGTTTTTCTCCTGGATGAGCCAGGCGATGCGATGGGTGATGACGCGGGTTTTGCCCGATCCGGCGCCTGCGAGGATGAGCAGTGGGCCCTCGGCGGCCTCGACAGCGGCGCGTTGTTCGGGATTGAGATCGGCGAGAAGCGGGTGCAAAGCGTGAATTCCTGGGGGGACAGGGTCCTGAGTCTAGTGTACCGTTTGCGCGATGTGGGTGGAGGACAGCTTACGCGCTACGCTTTTCGGCTTCGACCTAAGCGCGAAGGACGGCGCTCATGCGGGTGAGGTGGCCTTTGCCCCGCGCCTCGAGCCAATCCACCACGTCATGATCAAGGCGCAAGTGAACGGAGGTCTTGCCGCTGGGGCCCATCGAACTGAATCAAAGCGGTGTTTGCGGTTGCGAATCAGAATCCCGAATTGACAGTGGGGACCGTGGCCTGGGCTGGAAACTGATCGAGCAATCTTGAGAATCCGGCGATTTTGACCCAATAAACGACCCAGAGCACGAGCGCAATGAGAGAGGCTATAACTCCCAGGAGCGGGATGATTCCACAAGCCATGCAGACACACATGGGGAGGCCTATCGATTTCCCGGGTTCGGGATCGAGTTGCGTAACACCTCGGGCCGGGAACTCCCTGCCGAGAGAATTGGAAAGAGCCAGCACAATGAAGAAGTTCCAAATCAATCCGAAGAAGGGGATCAGCATGAGCCACACCATTCCTGGCTGCATGGTTCGCGAAGCGGGCGAGCACTTCTCGAGCGCGCGCGAGAGGGTTAGCAGGTAGAAGATTGCGGGTATAAACAACACGCCTATGGCGAGGAGTCCCGCAACGATGCGGATGGATGTTTCGGTGTCCATTCGGTCTCCTGAGGGTTCCGCGAGTTGAAGAAGAGAATTGCGGGGAATCGTAGCATGGAAGTTCAGGCGGCAACAATAGAAAAGCGGAAGGTTCGCTGAGCGGGGGCGCGCCCTGGTTGCATTTCGTGGGCCAATTCGCTACCATAAATGGGTACGCGTCGGGGAATCTCTGCGCTGTCAATAGCACCACGGCTTTTGATCCTAGCCGGATGGGCAACGTTTTGGACGAATGCTCAGCCTGGTTAACGGATTCCGCGAAGCGGGCTGGCAAAAGCGGTGGGAGACGAGGGAAGCATGGCAACTGGCAAGAATATTGCGAAGGCGCGCGCCGCTGTGAACAAGCCGGCGTATCCGCTGCCTGAAGCAGTGAATCTCCTGAAGCAAGTGAAATACGCGAAGTTCGACGAGACCGTCGATCTGACGATGCGTCTGGGCGTGGATACACGCCATGCAGACCAGATGGTTCGCGGCACTGTTGTGCTGCCGCACGGATTGGGCAAGACCAAGACCGTAGCCGTGATCGCGACCGGCGACCGGCAGAAGGAAGCGACCGAGGCGGGCGCGGACTTTGTGGGCGGCGAGGAGATGGTGGAGAAGATCCAGAAAGAAAACTGGACCGCCTTCGACGCGCTGATCGCGACGCCGGACATGATGAAAGTTGTGGGCCGGCTGGGCAAGGTGCTGGGACCGAAGGGTCTGATGCCGAATCCCAAGACCGGGACCGTGACCATGGATGTGGGCGCGGCGGTGAAGGAGATCAAGGCCGGCAAGGTGGAGTTTCGCGCCGATAAGACGAGCCTGGTGCACGTGCCGGTGGGCAAGCTGAGTTTCGAGCCGCAAAAGCTGATCGACAACACGACCACGGTGATTACTTCGATCGTGCGGGCGAAGCCTTCGGCGGCGAAGGGCAGATACATCAAGAGCGTCACGTTGAGCTCGACCATGGGACCGGGCGTTCCGCTGGATTCGGCTGTGGCTGACGCAGCGGTGAAGAAGTAGGGCAGGAGCAGGAAGATGGCGATTTCGAAGGCGAAAAAAGCGGAAAAGGTGAAGGTGCTGGCCACGGAGCTGGCTTCATCGACCACCGCGATTGTGGGCACGTTCAGCAAGCTGACTGTGGCCAAGGATTACGAGCTGCGCAAGGTGATTCGCGAGGCGGGTGGCAAGTACCGCGTGGTGAAAAACAAGCTGGCCGCGATCTCGGGCTCTGGCACGCAGGTTGAAGAGGCGCTGAAGGGTTTGAAGGGCGTGAACTCGGTGGCGTTTACCGCGGGCGATCCAGTGGCGCTGGCCAAGGTGTTTGCCAAGTGGGCCGGCGAGAACGCGACGGAGTTTCACTTCAAGCTGGGCATTGTGGACGGCAAGCTGCTGAGCGTGGATGACGTGAAGGCGCTGGCGACCATGCCGGGCAAGGAAGAGATCTTCTCGAAGCTGCTTTTCCTGATCAATTCGCCGGCACAGCGGCTGGCGACGGTCATCAATGCTACGGGCCGCGATTTGGCGGTGGTGATTAGCCAGGGAGTGGAAAAAGAGAAATTTGCTGCGGCATAGCCGCGCGAGCCGTTAGCTATTAGCCATTAGCTTGTTCTGGATGAGGTTGAGGTTGTGCGCTTCTCCAGGGGGCGAGCTAAGAGCTAATAGCAGGTTTTCAAGGGTTTTGGCCGAAGGTAAGCGAGAGAGTGCGCGGGTCTGGCGCAACGGAAACTCCCAAGCTTGCGGGACGGCCGGGGAAAGACGAATTCAAACGGATTTGATTGGAGAGAGAACATGGCGGATATCGCGCAGTTGGAAGAACAAATCGTAAGCCTGAGCCTGCTGGAAGCTGCGGCTCTGGTGAAGAAGCTGGAAGAGCGGCTTGGCGTTTCGGCGGCGGCAGCGGCACCGGTGATGGTTGCCGGCGGCGCGGCGGCGGGCGGAGCAGCTCCGGCGGTCGAGGAGAAGACCGAGTTTCAGGTCATCCTGAAGGACGCTGGCGCCAATAAGATCAACACCATCAAGGCAGTACGCGAGGTCACATCGCTCGGCCTGAAAGAAGCCAAGGACTTGGTGGACGGCGCTCCGAAGGCGATCAAGGAGAACGCGACCAAGGATGAGGCCGAGGCCATCCGGAAGAAGTTTGAAGGCGTGGCGACGGTCGAAATTAAGTAACAGGTCAAGTAAACGGGCCGAAGTCAATGGAACGGCATGGGACTTGCATGTGCCGCCGGGACGCGCTAAGATAGAGGGTGCGCGTCTTGGCGGTTTCGCTCAGACTATTGGGTGAGCGAAATAGCCGGACGGCGCGAAGTGCGGGCGTGGTGGTCACGCAGGCATCCGCAGATCAGGGCAGCGATCGACGAGGGCGGATGTTTCGAGTCAAGTTCTTTTGAGTCAGCGGTTTTCCCAGGGTCAGGCGGGGCGGCCGTTGACGGTGGTCGGGCAGCGGGTCATTCGCGGCGGAAGCGGATTTTGCGATCGGCGAGGACAATGGAAGAAAATTCGATAGGGGGCACTGGCGAAGAGCCGCGCTCGTGAGGCATTGCGTCCTTACGGGCTTTTCGTGTCTCCCGGTGAGCTGCAGAGAAGATTTTCAAAGCTCTGTCAGCCATACGCGCACAACTTCCCTTTACGGTTTCTCCCGTAATTCCGGGTTCAGCCGTTGTGCTCGCATCTTCCGATTGTGCGCAGTCTAGCGCACCTGCCCGCAGCACGCAATATCGACCACGCGTTTTTGACCGAGCTCTCACAGAACCCGCCTGATCCGGGTTCTTTCCGGTAACCGGAAGCCATTTCCGGGTTGCCGGCAACAGAAGGGCGGGCAATCATTGCCTGCTCTCACGCACTTTCGGCAACTTACGGAATAACGGAACCAAACGGGCGCCACGAGACTCAGGCGCCCGGCCGGCCGAGCCACGAACGGGTGGCGGCGCCGGAACGACGAGGCTCAGGAGTGAACATGCCCAACGAGAAGCGCGCGATTCGCAGCCGGCTCGATTTTTCAAAGATTCCAACCGCAACCCAGATTCCCAACCTGATTGAAGTGCAGCGCCGCAGCTACGAGCGGTTCCTGCAGATGGACAAATTGCCCAACGAGCGCGACGACAGCGGCTTGCAGTCGGTGTTTGTGTCGGTTTTTCCGATCATGGATTTTCGCGGCATCTCGCAACTGGATTTTGTCGACTTCTCGATCGGCAACTGGGAGTGCAAGTGCGGCCACCTGAAGGGGCTGCATCACCTGCGCACGGCGTGCGTGCATTGCGGCGCGATGGTGATTACGGATCCGTTCATGCCCAGCGACGTGCTTTGCCAGAAGTGCGGCACCTACAACAAGAACACGCCGGACTTCTGCAACAAGTGCGGTGACCCCGTAAGCCTGCAACTGAAGTACGACCAGCAGGAGTGCGAGGAGCGGGGGATGACGTTTTCCGCGCCATTGAAGGTGACGGTGCGCCTGACCATTTACGACAAAGACGCCGAGACGGGCAACAAGACCATCCGCGACATTAAGGAACAGGAAGTGTTCTTCGGCGACATTCCGCTGATGACGCCGAATGGAACGTTCATTGTGAACGGCACGGAGCGCGTGATTGTTTCGCAGCTGCACCGGTCGCCGGGAGTGTTTTTCGAGACCGCCAACAATCGGACATATTTCCTGGGCAAGATCATTCCCTATCGCGGATCGTGGGTGGAGTTCGAATACGACCAGAAGAACACGCTTTATGTGCGCATCGACCGCAAGCGCAAGTTCCTGGGAACGATTTTCCTGCGCGCGCTGGGCCTGCGCTCGGACGAAGAGATTCTGAAGACCTTCTACACAGTGGACCGGCTGCACAAGAGCGACGGGAAACTGATGTGGGAAGTGCAGCAAGACGCCACCAAGGGCACGCACCTGGTGGGCGCCAAGCCGGCACACGCCATCAAGCACGGTGGCGAGGAGATTGCGCACGCAGGGCGCAAGATCACCCCGCATGCGCTGAAGGCGCTTCGCGCAGGGAACATCCAGAAGGTGGAAGTAGAGGCAGCGGAGCTTGACGGCGCGCTTACGGCTTCCGACGTGGTGGATACGAATACCGGCGAGGTGATTGTCGAGGCCAACGTTGAGCTGACGGCCGACCGGCTGCACAAGGTGATGGCATCGGGCGCTTCGAGCTTCGAAGTCTTCTTCCCGGACCGCGACGACGTGGGCAACATCATCTCCAATACGCTGAAGCGCGACTCGGTACACAAGCCGGAAGAGGCGCTGATCGAGATCTACCGCAAGCTGCGGCCGGGCGATCCGCCGACTCTGGATACGGCGACGGCGCTGTTCGAGGGCATGTTCTTCGATCCGCGCAAGTACGATTTCTCGCGCGTAGGCCGTCTGAAGTTCAACATCAAGCTCTACGAGAACCAGGACGCCACACAGCTGGATCACCGGACGCTGACGGCAGAGGATTTCTACGCGACGATTCGCTACCTGCTCAAGCTGCGCAAGAACATCGGCATGGTGGACGACATCGATCACCTGGGCAACCGCCGCGTGCGCGCGGTGGGCGAACTGATGGAGAACCAGTTCCGCATCGGACTGGTGCGCATGGAGCGCGCCATCAAGGAAAAGATGAGCGTGTATCAGGAACTGAACACGGCGATGCCGCACGACCTGATCAACGCCAAGCCGGTGATGGCAGCCATCCGCGAGTTCTTCGGCTCGTCGCAGCTGTCGCAATTCATGGACCAGACCAATCCGCTGTCGGAGATCACGCACAAGCGGCGTCTTTCGGCGCTTGGGCCGGGCGGCCTGAGCCGCGAGCGCGCCGGATTTGAAGTGCGCGACGTGCACCCGACACACTATGGACGTATTTGCCCGATCGAGACGCCTGAAGGCCCGAACATTGGACTGATCAGCTCGCTGAGCTGCTTTGCGCGCATCAACGAATACGGGTTCATCGAGTCGCCTTACCGCAAGGTGAAGGACTCGAAGATTCTGGATTTCGTGGAGATCGTGAATGCCGGCGAAAGCGGCCTGCGCGTGGGCGACCACATCGAGAAGGATGAGGCGCACAAGCTGAACGCAAAATTGAAGAAGGAAGGCAAGCGGGCCATCGACTCGATTCCCTTCAGCTTCTACCTGTCGGCGTGGGAAGAGGACAAACACACCATCGCGCAGGCCAACATTGAGTTCGACGCAAACGGCGTGATCACGGAAGACCTGGTGAACGCGCGCCGGCTGGGGAACTTTGTATTGGTGAACCGGGCCGAAGTGGATTACATCGACGTAAGCCCTAAGCAATTGGTGTCGGTGGCCGCATCGTTGGTTCCATTCCTGGAGCACGACGATGCCAACCGCGCACTGATGGGCGCGAATATGCAACGGCAGAGTGTGCCGCTGCTGGCGGCCGAAGCGCCGCTGGTCGGCACGGGCATGGAAGGCGTGACCGCGCGCGACTCAGGTGCGGTGATCCTGGCCAAGCGCAACGGCATCGTGGACTCGGTGGACTCGGAGCGGATTATCGTGCGCGTCGAAGGCGAGCATCATCCGATGCAGCTTTCGCGCGAGGTTGGTTCCGACATTTATCAGCTCATCAAGTTCAAGCGGTCGAACCAGAACACCTGCATCAATCAGAAGCCGGTGGTTCGCCAGGGCGACCGTGTGCTCAAGGGGCAGGTGATCGCCGACGGGCCGTGCACGGAACAAGGAGAGCTGGCACTGGGCCGTAACGTGTTGGTGGCCTTTATGCCGTGGCGCGGATACAACTTTGAGGACGCGATCCTGATCAGCGAGCAACTGGTGCGCGAGGACTATTACACCTCGGTGCACATCGAGGAGTTCGAGATCGAGGCGCGCGACACGAAACTGGGTCCGGAAGAGATCACGCGCGACATTCCCAACGTAAGCGAGCACGCGCTGCGCGACCTGGACGAAAGCGGAGTGATCCGCATCGGCGCCCAGATCGGGCACGGCGACATTCTCGTTGGCAAAGTGACGCCGAAGGGCGAAACGCAGCTAACGCCGGAAGAGAAGCTGCTGCGCGCGATCTTCGGCGAAAAGGCCGGCGACGTGCGCGACGCTTCGCTGACCTGTCCTCCGGGCATTGAAGGCACAGTGGTGGATGTCAGGATCTTCAGCCGCAAGGGGCAGGAGAAGGACGAGCGCGCCAAGCTGATCGAAGCCGAGTACGTGGCCAAGCTCGAAAAGAACCTGGGCGACGAGATCCGGATTTTGACCGATGAGCGGTTGAAGCGCCTCGAGGCGATCCTTGGCGCGAAGGAAGTTCTGGCCGACCTGCACGACGAGCGCACTAACAAGCGCCTGCTGACCAAGGGCGTACTGCTTGACCGCGACACGATCGAGCGCATCTCGACGAAGAACCTGAAGCGCATCCGCTATGCCGACAAGGATCCGCGGGTGAACGAGCAGATCGACGAGATCGAAGAGATGACGTCGCGGCAGATCGAAGTGCTGCGCAAGATTACGAACGAGAAGGTGGCCAAGCTGCAGAAGGGCGACGAGCTGCCTCCGGGCGTGATCAAGCTGGTGAAGGTATACGTGGCCATGAAGCGCAAGCTGAGCGTGGGCGACAAGATGGCCGGCCGCCACGGGAACAAGGGCGTGATCTCACGCATTCTTCCGGTGGAAGACATGCCGTATCTGCCCGATGGAACGCCGGTGGAGATTGTGTTGAATCCGCTGGGCGTGCCTTCTCGTATGAATGTGGGCCAGATCCTGGAGACGCATCTGGGATGGGCCGCACACGAGCTGGGCAAGAAAGTCGCAAAACTGTTGAAGGAGAACTCCGAAGCCGAGTATGCACGCGAGATGGCGAAGAAAGAATTCGCCGGAACCGCGGTTCTGGGACAGCTTCTGGAGCTGGACGACGAGATGCTGATCCGCGTGATGCAGGGCATGAGCAAGGGCATCTGGTTCGGAACGGCGGTATTCGACGGCGCACAGGAGAGCGAAATCAAGGCTCTGCTGGCATCGGCGGGCTTGCCGTCTTCGGGCAAGACGATGCTCTTCGACGGCTTGACGGGCGATCAGTTCGAACAGCCAGTGACGGTGGGCTACATTTACATGCTCAAACTGTCGCACCTGGTCGACGACAAGATTCACGCACGGTCGATCGGTCCGTACTCGTTGATTACGCAACAGCCGCTGGGCGGCAAGGCGCAGTTCGGCGGGCAACGTTTCGGCGAAATGGAAGTGTGGGCTCTGGAAGCATACGGTGCCGCATACATCCTGCAGGAACTGCTCACCGCGAAGTCCGACGACGTCTATGGCCGCACCAAGCTCTACGAGGCCATCGTCAAGGGCGAAGCGGCAATCGAGCCGGGCGTGCCGGAGTCGTTCAATGTATTGATCCGCGAGCTGCAATCGCTCTGCCTTGACGTGGAATTGATCAAGCGCGCGGATTTGATCAAAAAGCTGCCGACGCCGGAAGTGGCGGCGGTGGCGGACTAAGAGATAGCTCTTAGCTTTTAGCTCGGTTGTGCCGCTTTTGGGCCTTAAAGCCTGGAACGAGCAAGGAAAAGCTAAAGGCTAACGGCTAAGAGCTAGTGGCTGAAGAGTTTTTTCAGGGTCCTTCTTGAAAGCGGTAAACGCCGCTACCCGGGAAGGAAGGATCCCAAGGGAATCCCGGGAGTCACGCAGTACCGCGGCGGGTCATAGAGAACCCGCCAGGGAGGGTCGCCTTGTTCCGTTCGAACCCGTTTGAGCTTACGAGCCCCATTACCGACTTCGACGCCATCCGCATCATGTTGGCTAGCCCGGAAAAGATCCGCAGCTGGTCGCACGGCGAAGTAACCAAGCCGGAGACCATCAATTACCGCACCTTCAAGCCGGAGCGCGACGGCCTGTTCTGCGCGCGCATTTTTGGGCCGGTGACGGATTGGGAGTGCCTGTGCGGCAAGTACAAACGCATGAAGCACCGCGGCGTGATCTGCGACAAGTGCGGCGTGGAAGTGACGGTGAGCAAGGTGCGCCGCGAGCGCATGGGCCATATCGAGCTGGCGTCGCCGTGCTCGCATGTGTGGTTCTTCAAGGGCCTGCCTTCGCGCATTGGCCACTTGCTGGACATTTCGCTGCGTGACCTCGAAGGCATTCTCTACTTCGAGTCTTATGTCGTCATCGATCCAGGCGACGCGCCAGTGCGCGAGCGCGAGATCATCAAGGACGAGACCAAGTTCCGCGAGCTCGATCAGCAGTTCCGGCCCTCGGGCTTCAAGGCCATGATGGGCGCCGAAGCCATCAAGGAATTGCTCAAGCGCGTGAGCATTGACGAGCTGGGAGTGGAACTGCGCGAGCGGATGAAGACGGAGACCTCGGCGCAGAAAAAGATCAAGTTTGCCAAGCGCCTGAAGGTGGTTGAAGCATTCCGCAAGTCGAGCAACAAGCCGCAATGGATGATTCTGGACGTGCTGCCGGTCATTCCTCCAGAGTTGCGCCCGCTGGTGCCGCTGGATGGCGGCCGGTTTGCAACGTCGGATTTGAACGATCTTTATCGCCGTGTGATCAACCGCAACAACCGGTTGAAGAAGCTAATGGACCTGCACGCGCCGGAAGTGATTGTGCGCAACGAGAAGCGCATGCTGCAGGAAGCTGTGGACGCGCTGTTTGATAACGGCCGCCGCGGCCGCGTGCTGAGGGGCGCGAACAACCGCCCGCTCAAATCGCTCTCCGACACTCTGAAGGGCAAGCAGGGCCGTTTCCGGCAGAACCTGCTGGGCAAGCGCGTCGACTACTCGGGCCGCTCTGTGATCGTGGTCGGTCCGGAACTGAAGTTGCACCAGTGCGGCCTGCCGAAGAAGATGGCGCTCGAGCTGTTCAAGCCGTTCATTTATCACCGGCTGGAGCAGACCGGGCAGTGCACGACCATCAAGCAAGCCAAAGAAATGGTGGAGATGCAGGAGCCGGTGGTGTGGGACATTCTTGAGGAAGTGATCAAGGATCATCCTGTTCTGCTGAACCGCGCTCCCACGTTGCACCGCCTGGGCATTCAGGCTTTTGAGCCGGTGCTTGTGGAAGGCAAGGCCATCAAGATTCACCCACTGGTCTGCACCGCATTCAACGCGGACTTTGACGGCGATCAGATGGCGGTGCACATTCCGCTGTCGCCGGAAGCGCAAATTGAAGCCAGCGTGCTGATGCTGGCGTCGCACAATATTCTGTCGCCAGCGAGCGGACAGCCGATCACCGTGCCGACACAGGACATGGTGCTGGGGCTTTATTACCTGACCAAGGCCAAGAAGGGCGGCAAGGGCGAAGGCCGCGTGTTTTCGAATACCGACGAGATCCTGATGGCGCTCGAAGCGGGCGAAGTGGAGACGCTCTCGCCGATCCGCGTGCGCTACACGGGCAAGGTGCTCGATATGGCCAACGCTTACGACGATCAGGATCTGACGCACACCGAGCCGGTGGATTTCGACAAAGAGTATCTGTCGACAACCGTGGGTCGCGTGATTCTGAACGACGCGCTTCCGCCGGGCATGCCTTTCGTGAACGGACTGATGAAGAAGAAGGGCATCGGGCAACTGGTGAACTATTGCAACCAGAACCTCGGGCTCGAAGTGACGGTGGGAATGCTCGATCGCATCAAGTCGCTGGGATTCAACTATGCGACGCGTTCCGGCCTTTCCGTTGGCCTGGACGACATGGTGATCCCGGAGAGCAAGTACAAGGTGGTGGACGACGCCGACAAGAAGGTGATTGAGGTCCAAAAGCAGTACATGGACGGCGCCATCACCAACGGTGAGCGGTCTAACAAGGTGATCCAGATGTGGTCGGCGGTTACGGACCAAGTGGCCGACGAGATGTTCTCGAACATGAAGAAGGCGGACGACGAAGGGGCCATGAACCCGATTTACATCATGGCTGATTCCGGCGCCCGCGGATCGAAGCAGCAGATTCGCCAGTTGAGCGGCATGCGCGGGCTGATGGCCAAGCCTTCGGGCGAAGTCATCGAGACGCCGATCACCGCAAACTTCCGCGAAGGGCTGACGGTGCTGGAGTACTTCATCTCGACGCACGGCGCTCGCAAGGGTCTGGCCGATACGGCGCTGAAGACGGCCGACTCGGGCTACCTGACGCGGCGTCTCGTGGACGTGGCGCAGGACGTGATCGTGACCGAGCAGGATTGCGGCACGCTGGAGGGCATTTACGTCGGATCGATTGTGGAGTCGGGCGAGATCATCGAGCCGTTGCGTGACCGGATCATTGGCCGCGTTTCTCTGGAAAGGATCAAAGACTACGACGGCAACGTCGTGGTGGAAGTGAACCAGCCAATTGACGAAGACATCGCGTCGGCGATTCAGGGCGCTGGCGTGGAACGGGTGAAGATCCGCTCCGTGCTCACCTGCGAATCGCGGCGCGGCGTTTGCGCGTTGTGCTATGGGCGCAACCTTGGCTCCGGCCGCATGGTCGAGCTGGGCGAAACCTGCGGCGTGATTGCGGCGCAGTCCATCGGCGAACCGGGAACGCAGCTCACGATGCGCACCTTCCACGTAGGCGGCACAGCAAGCCGCGTGCAGGACAAGTCGCGCCTGGACGCCAAGAACAATGGCTTTGTGCGCTTCATCAACCTGAACACGGTGGAAAGCAAGGAAGGCGAGCTGGTGGCCATGAATCGGTCCGGCTCGATAGCCATTGTGGATGAGCGCGGCCGTGAAAAGGAGCGCTACCAGGTGGTGTATGGCGCGCGTCTCCGCGTGCGCGAGGGCACGGCTGTGAAGCTGGGCCAGGTGCTGGCTGAATGGGATCCCTACACGTACGCCATTCTTACGGAGATAGGCGGCCCCGTGCAGTTCAAGGACCTGCAGGAAGGCATCACGCTGAACGAAGAAGTGGACGAGGTGACCGGCCTTTCGCGCCTGGTGGTTGCCGACTCGCCCGACGAGAAGCGTCAGCCGGCCATTGCGATCAAGGGCTCCAAGAGCAGCAAGCGCTATTTGCTGCCTCGCGGCGCTCACTTGATGGTGCAGGATGGCGATGAAGTTGGACCAGGCGATGTGCTGGCCAAGATTCCCAAGGAGAGTACGCGCACCAAAGACATCACGGGCGGTCTGCCGCGCGTGGTGGAACTCTTTGAGGCGCGAAAGCCGCGCGAGACCGCGATCATCAGCGAGATCGACGGCGTGGTCAGGTTCGGCGAGGTCTCGAAGGGCCAGCGCAAAATCTACGTGACGGCTGACAACGGAGACGAGAAGGAATACTCGGTGCCGCGCGGCATTCACGTGAACGTTCAGGAAGGCGAGCGGCTTCGCGCCGGCGATCCGCTGATGGATGGCCCGCTGAATCCGCACGACATTCTTGCCGTGCTGGGCGAGAAGGAGCTGCAGGCTTACCTGGTGAACGAAATCCAGGAAGTCTACCGGCTGCAGGGCGTGGCAATCAGCGACAAGCACATCGAAGTGATCGTGCGGCAGATGCTGCGCTGGGTGCGGATCGACGAAGTGGGCGACACGAGCTTCCTGCTGGAACAGCAGGTGGACCGGTTCCGCTTCTCGGAAGAGAACGAGCGCGTGCTGCAGAACGGCGGCCGTCCGGCGATTGGACGCCCGCTGCTGCTCGGCATCACCAAGGCGTCGCTCTCCACCGACAGCTTTATCTCGGCGGCCAGCTTCCAGGAGACGACGCGCGTACTCACCGAGGCCAGCATCAACGGCGCGATTGACAACTTGCGCGGGTTGAAGGAGAACGTGATCGTGGGACGGCTGATTCCCGCGGGCACGGGCCTGGAATACTACCGTAATGTCCAGCTTTCACCGGAGCTCGAAGAGGCCGCGGCTCGCGTGCAGCAGGAAGTGCATGCCGAGATCGAAGCCGCCGAGCGCGAGCTGGAACTGATGCGGCAGGAAGGCGAAGCCGAGGAGATGGCGGCGGAGTAGGCTGGCATTTGCGAAACTCTCAACACTTGAAGGCCCGGCGCGAGCCGCGCCTTTCTTATGCACATTTTCTTGATTCTGGATTTGAGGCCATGGCATCGGATACGGCGGTTCTGCCGTGGCTCCTTGATTGCTTGACGGCATACATAGCGGCGTCGGCAGCTTTGAGGAGGTGGTCAGCCGAATCGGCGTCCTCGGGGTAGAGAGCGACGCCGATACTGGCCGATCCCCGCACCACGTGGCCGCCCACTGCGAAGGGATTGTCGAAGCTGTGCTCGAGGCGGTGCGCGATCTCGTGTACGTCAGAGCGATTGTGCACCGCGGCCACGACCACCGCGAACTCATCGCCGCGCAGGCGTGCCAGAGTGTCGCCGAGCCGCAGTTGATGCTTCATGCGCAGGGCTGCTTCCTGCAGATACATGTCGCCCACCTGGTGGCCGTATTGGTCATTGACCTGCTTGAACTGATCGAGGTCGATGAAGATGAAGCCGAAGATGCCTGCGGAGCGGCGGGCTTCAGAAATCATGGCATCCAAATGCTTCTCGAGCGAGAATCGATTGGGAATGTCGGTGAGCAGATCGAACTCCGAGCGATGCACAAGATCGGAATAGAGGTGCGAAGTTTCGATGGCCAGGGTTGCCAATCCTGCTCCCAGAGAGAGAGCCGAAGTCTCTTGCGCGCAGGGCTTGGTGAGCCGGTTCATGGCAGCGAAGATGGTTCCAAGGGCGGCTCCCGAGCGGCCGTGAATCTCCTGCTGGACGATTCTCTGCGATGTGATCATGGGCGGGCGCTTGCCGAGGGTCGCCCCATCGGCGACCTCGCACCATCAGGCAGCGCCGTGCAACCGGAACGAAACCACCTCGGTGATGCACTCGATGATCTCGCCGAGTGGGCGGGAGTTGTTGATGTCCTCAAGGATGCGGCTTCGCCGCTGTTCGAGGTATGCCAGCGCCGCAGTTTTCTGGCGCACGCGCCGCTCGAGGGCCCAGCTTCTGATGCCGATGGCGATGACCACCAAAAGCAGCAGGCCGACGATCATCATGAGATGACGTACATTCAACCACGGAGGCCGCGCGACGATCGCGATGTCATCAACGTTGCGCATCAGGATATTGAAAGGCACCTCGCCGTTGAAAGGATTCGCGTCAGTAAGCATGCAGATGCCGGTGACGCGAATGCGCGTGCCTAAGGGAATCTCGCGCATGGGGGAGAGCGGGGCAGTGCTCGCAGTCCCGGGGTGTCGAATGATGGCGGAGAGCAGGTGGCCGTCGGAATTAAGCACATATTCGTCCTGGGTAGCCTGCCGCACCTCGGTTACCACCTGGCCTTCCACGGAGACGAGGTCGAAGACGTGACCATGGCCACTGTTACCGCCGAGCGCCAGTTGCCGCCAGGTGAAGAGCGATGAATTAACTGGCGCCTGCGTTGCCGTCTCGTGGACTTCGCCACGGGTCAGGGCAAGGAAGCCGTTCTCGACGGTGGGGAATCCGATGGCATCGGCCACATAGCCCACGTGTAGAGGGCTCCAACTGTCGGTCGTGATGCAAATGCTTTTTGAGCCGTCTTCGAGAACCAGGGCTACGCCGGGCTGATAGTAGGTAATGGTCCCATGCACGCGCTCGCGGTCACTCGCGTCGCGGACAAGGTAGCTGCTCAATACGCGGTCCATGGGCGTGACGGAGATCGACCAAGGGTCAACGGCGGCGCGTTTCAGAATCGTCACCTGATTGAGCGACTGGACATGAAAGAGGATCCCGGTCAGCTGCATTTTGTTGTCGAAGACGCCGGACTGGATGCCGGTGAGTTCGACTTCGGCATCGAGAAGGTCTCGGAGGCGCGATGGGTCGTTGCTGTCGACCGTGACGTCGGCGTGGCCCCCGTCCAGCAGGACGCTGAGTTGAGTCGTGGAGACGGGCGCCTACGAACTGGGAGCCAGGTCGGCAGACTCGATGACGGCACGCACGGTGACGAGCCTGCCATCCGTTTCGGCGCGGATCATCTGCTCGAAGGTGGGG
>JBEKRG010000065.1:0-26815 GCA_049518955.1 Occallatibacter sp. | reverse complement strand
CGTTTTTCGCGGGCTGGGAGATCTACCACATGAAGGGGTCGCCGGTGGACCCCGACCGGATCTACGTCTCGCAGACAAGCGGGTGGTTCGGACAGCTCATTCAGCGGTCGGACGACGGCGGCAAGGCATGGCACCAACCTGGGCTGCCCAACGAGGCGATACCTGCACCCGGGCCGCCGCCGGCGCTGCCCAACAGGTTTGCGTATGATTCGTCGCCGGAGACGGGCAAGCCGCTGACGACGCACCAGTGGTACGACGGCACGCAGCATCCCTGGGAGTTCAAGCGCGTGTGGCACATCGAGCCCTCGCTGACCGAGGCGGATACCGTGTATGCGGGTGTGGAGGATGCGGCGCTGTTTCGCTCGACCGATGGCGGCGAGAACTGGCAGGAGCTGTCGGGTTTGCGCGGGCACGGCACCGGTCCCAAATGGCAGCCGGGCGCGGGCGGAATGGGGTTGCACACCATCATTCTCGATCCCACCGATCCCAAGCGCATCTATGTTGCCATTTCGGCCGCGGGCGCGTTCCGCACTAACGATGGCGGCGCGACGTGGAAGCCGATCAACAAGGGGCTGCGCTCGCAGTTTATTCCCGATCCGAATGCTGAGGTTGGCCACTGCGTGCATCACGTGGCCATGCATCGCTCGCGTCCCAGCGTGCTGTTCATGCAGAAGCACTGGGACGTGATGCGCACGGACGACGCCGGCGAGAATTGGCGCGAAGTAAGCGGCAACCTTCCCACGGACTTCGGGTTCGCGATCGACGTGCATGCGCATGAGCCGGAGACGCTGTACGTGGTGCCAATTAAGAGCGACTCGGAACATTATCCTCTCGACGGCAAGCTGCGCGTTTACCGCAGCCGTACCGGCGGCAATGAGTGGGAGCCGCTTGCCAAAGGCCTGCCGGAGAAGGACTGCTATGTGAACGTGCTCCGCGATGCGATGGCCGTGGACACACTCGACGATTGCGGCATCTACTTCGGCACCACGGGCGGCCAGGTATATGCGTCGTCTGACTCAGGTGATAATTGGGCGCCGATTGTGCGCGATCTGCCGGCCGTGTTGTCGGTGGAAGTGCAGACGCTGAACTAGTGGACAGTGAACAGTGGGCAGTGGGCAGTGAACAGCAATCAGCAGACGGCAAACTCCAAACAGCAAAAAAGCGGACAGGGAACGGAGATTAGGTGGCGGCGATGAGGGAGTCTGCGCTTTGAGCGAGGCGGCGAAGACAGGCGCGGCGGCAGTGCGAGTTGCGCTGCCCTATCATCTGCGCAACCTGGCGCATGTCGAGGGCGATGTGCTGCTCCACGTTTCCGAGCCGGTTTCGATTCGTGCCGTGCTCGATGCTCTCGAAGCGCGCTATCCCATGCTGCGCGGAACGATTCGCGAATATGAAACCGGCCAGCGCCGCGCGTTTCTGCGCTTCTTTGCCTGCCAAGAAGATTGGTCGCTCGAATCGCCTGATAAGCCGTTGCCCGAGGCGATTGCATCCGGGCGGGAGCCGCTGCTGATTCTGGGAGCGATCGCCGGCGGATGAAAGAAACGGGGAACTAAGGAGGCGGGGACGTACTTGCGCTCGTCCTTTGACGGGCTGCTATGGGTGAGCCGCCAGATACTTTTTGAGCGGATCCCAATAGCGCATGTACCATCCGGGATCGAGGTGGTCCAAGTCGCCCTCGGGGAAACCGGTGTGGTCGAGCACGAGCGTGGTTCCGCCGCTCGAAGCGTTCAATTCAAAACGAACGACTGAGTAGACACCCGGATCCCACGACGTGGGGCGCCAGGCCTGCACGATACGCCGGTTGGGAACGATTTCGATGTTGCGGCCTTCTATCAATCCGCCGAATGTTTTGAATGCGCCGCCAGCGCTGGGATCTATTGTTGCGGCCATTCCGGTGAACGCGGTGAACTCTTTCGAATCGAGAAGCACATGGAAGATCCGTTCCGGCGGGGCATTCAGATCGATCTCCTGATGGAGAGAGGTGCGCGATTGGTTGGGGGATGTAGCAGGATTCTGCTCCGTACCGGGCTGCTGCGCGAGCGCGGGAAACCGTGAAGCAGATAGCGCGATTCCGGCCGTGGCTCCAAGGAGCGCACGACGACGCGTAATTTGGGTGGTGCTGCTATTCATGCTGACCTCACTGATGCTTGCTGCAACTGGGGATCATGGGAACACGGCGGGAAGTTATGATCAAGAACATATTTTGTTCGACAGAGGCGCTTGGGATGGCAGATACTGTGCCGATTGGAGGACGACAGGATGCCATATCCGGACGGGCACCGCGTCGAGGTGAGGAAAAAGATCGTTGATAGCGCGCGCAGGCTTTTTAACCGCCATGGCTTTGAACAGGTGTCCCTTGACGAAATCATGTCGGGTGCTGGCCTGACGCATGGCGGATTCTACAACTACTTCAAGAGCAAGAGCGATCTTTATGTGGAGGCGCTGAATTGCTTTTTCACGGATCCGGATTGGAAGAACTGCTGGGAGGGGGTAGAGATCAACCCGAGCTCGACGGACTTCGGGGCGCAAGTGATTCGCGCATATCTCTCGCACCAGCATTTTGACGATGTGGAGAACTCGTGCCCCATGGTTGCGCTACCTGCCGACGTGACGCGCGGCGATGCGCGCCTGAAGCGCGCGTTTGAAAGCGTGTTCGCGGCGATGGTGAGCATTCTCGAGCGGAGCATGAACGGCCGCGGGCGAGAAGCCCATGTTCGGGCGCAGGCCACGGCAGCGTTATGCATCGGGGGCATGGTCATCGCACGCGCGATGGAGAATCGCGCAGCGGCCGATGCGTTGCGCGAGGCGTGCATGAGAGTCGCGCTGGATCTCGGCGGAAGAGCCCAGAGGCCGCGGAAGCGGCGGGCTCGAACGCGGGCGAGATCATTCAGGGTTTCTTGACTAAAGCATGGAGTTTTTCGGCAGGCTTCAAAAGTCGATCAAGACGTCGTCATGTGGGTCGTACGCGCCGTCTGGCCCGGCTCCCGGACCGTGAATTTCGCGATTTGGACGTGCGTGGCAAGTCCAAGTTTCTTGAGCAACCAAATGCCGTAATAATTGGGGTCGAATTCATACCACGCAAGACCGTGCCGGGCGGAAACTGGATTCGCATGGTGATTGTTATGCCAGCCCTCGCCCCCGGTAAGGAGCGCCACCCACCAGCTGTTACGAGAATCGTCCCGCGTTAGAAAGCGCCGCCCACCGTGGAGATGGGTTGCGGAGTTGACGAGCCATGTGGCGTGGAGACCGAGGGTAACGCGCAAGAATATGCCCCATAAGAACAGGCCTACTCCGGCCCTGATGCCGCCGATAAGAGTTCCCACCAACAGCAGCCCAACCCCCAGAATGGTCAACGGAACCCAATGGTATTTGCTCAACCAAAGTTGCACGCGGTCCCTGGCGAGATCGGGAGCGTAACGGGCGAGGGCCTCAGTCTGAGAATTGAGCGCACGGCCTGTGATGATCCAGCCCATATGCGCCCACCAGGTACCTTCCCGTGGAGTATGCGGGTCGCCAAGGTGATCGCTGTGCTGATGATGGATGCGATGCGTCGCGACCCATGCGATCGGACCTCCTTCAAGAGCCAAAGTACCGCAGGCTGACAGAAAGTATTCGATGGCTTTCGGCACCTGGTAGCCGCGGTGGACGAGCAGACGATGATAACCCATGCCGATGCCGCAGTTGACCGCGAGGACATATAGCACTGCCGCAACAATCAGGTTGGTCCAGCTGAAAAAGAACAGCGCGGCTATGGCGCCCAAATGGAAGATGGCCATGAAGATGGCGGTAATCCAGACCACGCCTGACTCATTTTGCGAGCGCCCCATTTGAATGCCACCGGGCGACGCAGGCTTGCTGGCTTGCGGGATTTCCTCCGGATTTTGACGCACTAACCTGTCGATGGACGGCCACAGATGCTGGTCCGGGGGTGCATCTTGCATAGCCTTTTCGGTGAGAGATTTCTCTGGCATCGGAACCTCCTGAGAACCCATTCCCCTACATATTTAGATGGTGTCGAGGCAGGTCGGCTGCTCAAAACAGAACACTGAACACAGAACACAGAACACGGATGAGGTAACAGGCTTTCGGATGAGGCAGCCTGTTTGCGCAACGAATGACTACGTGACCGCGGGCGCGGCTATCGTTCTTCTTTGCCGGGCCGGAGCATGAGGGCGCGGATGGCTTCGCGGGGGTCCTTGCCTTCGTTGAGGATGAGCTCCATTTGGCCGGTGATGGGCATGTCGACGCCGTGCTTGCTGGCAAGGCCGAGGGCGGCATGCGTCGTGTGGACGCCTTCAGCCACTTTGCCACCGAGCGAAGCGAGAATTTCAGGCAGCTTGCGGCCCTGGCCGAGTTGCTCGCCGACCGTGCGATTCCGGCTGAGCGAGCCGGTGCAGGTGAGGACCAGATCGCCGATTCCGGAGAGTCCGGCGAGGGTTTCGCGCCGCCCGCCGCATGCGACTGCCAGGCGCGTCATCTCGGCAATTCCGCGTGTGATGAGCGCGGCAGTGGAGTTGTAACCGAGGCCGACACCCACAGCGATGCCGGCCGCGATGGCGATGACATTCTTGAGCGCGCCGCCCAGCTCCACGCCAATGACGTCGGTCGACGTGTAGAGGCGGAGGGTTTCCGACGAGAATTCCTGCTGGATGAGGGCTGCGACTTCGGGATCGCTGAAGGCAACTGTGAGGGCGGTGGGCTGGCCTTGAGCGACTTCCTGCGCGAAGCTCGGGCCAGATAGCGCACCGATGGGGAGCAGAAGCCCGACAGGCTCAAGGGTTTCAGAAAGAACCTTGGTCATGCGATAGAGAGTGCGGTCCTCAAGGCCTTTGGTAGCGCTGACGACGAACTGCCCACTGCGCATATGAGCGCGGATGCGAAGAAGAGTGGGGCGGAGAAACTCCGAAGGAATGGCGGAGATGAGAATGTGGGCGGCGGAGATTGCGTCGCGCTCGCCGGTTACGGTGACGGTGGGCGGGATGGGAAAGCCGGGAAGAAACTGAGTGTTTTCTCCGGCGTCGAGAATCTGGCGGGCAAGCTCGGGCGCGTGCGCCCACAGCGAAACGTGGTGGCCTCCGCGGCGGTTTAGAGAGAGGGCGATAGCGGTTCCCCAAGCGCCGGAACCTAAGATGGCGATGCGGCTCATGCTGGCTTGTGAGCTCCGATTCGGGATTCAGTGCCTGCGATCAGGCGCCGGATGTTCGGGTAGTGCTTGACGATAATGAGCAGGGATACGAGAGCGCCAGCCACGAAGAAAAAGGGTGGCCGAGCGCCGGTGACGAGCAACCAGGCAAAAATCGGAAAGCTGAAAGCGGCGAGGATGGAGGAGACGGAAACGTAGCGGCTGATTGCCAGCATGACGGCGAAAACGCCAATGGCGGCCAATGCGGCGATTGGCGAAACGACGAGGAAGACTCCAAAACCGGTGGCCACGCCTTTGCCGCCGCGAAACTTGAGCCAGACGGGGAACATATGGCCGAGAACGGCGCATAGTGCCGCGAACGCCTCGGCGGTGCGCAAGGGAACGGAGGGCATCCAGTGCGAAGCGAGGTAGCCTCCGAGCCAGACGGCCGCGCAACCTTTGAGGACGTCGAGGGCAAAAGTGGCTGCACCGAGACCCTTGCCGCCGGCGCGAAGCACGTTGGTGGCGCCGATGTTGCCGCTGCCCTTGGAACGGATGTCCTGGCGGCGGAAGATGCGAAAGAGCAGGTATCCCGTTGGGATGGACCCGAGCAGGTAAGCGGCGATAGCGATGCCGGCGAGTGGCACAACGACCGAGTTTAGCAGGTGAGGGCACACCATTTGGACGCGCTGCCGCGCCGCATGGGTTGCGTGTGAGCCGGGCATTCCTTTGATGTAGGGCGCGACGGCGAGGCCGAACACGGTTCCAGACTAATAGATTGCTTTGCGGGCGCTGCGAACCTCGGCGGCGAGGACTTCGAGCATTTTGAGAGACAGGGCCGGGTTGGAATGCATTAGAGCGGTTAGGTCGCCATTGCTGACGAAGCTGACCTGGGCGCCGGCTCGAGCGATCGCGCTGAGAGTGTAAGGCTGATTGCTGATGGCGCCGGGGAGGCCCAGAATGGAACCGGGCTTGGCCTGCACAGCGAAGAGCGAGTGGCCATCGTTTGACATCATGCTGAGCGTGACCGTTCCGTCGTGGAGAATAAAAACGCCCACAGAAGGCTCGTCCTGCCGGAAAAGCACGCCGTCGGAACCGCAAGGAACGGCAGTGGAGCGCCCCGCGAGTGCACTAAGCAGGTCCGGATTGGCGACAAACGCATTGGGGTCGAGCTGCACTTGCGGTCTTCCCAGGGGAGTAGATTTCTTCATTTTTGCGCTCCGAACGGGGAATATCGAAGCCATCATTTCATCAACTGGGGCCCAGGAGTTGTGATCGGTATCACGTCCTCTAGGTTAACAAAGCCTGGGAAATGCGGACAGGCCGGCAGGGCCGGGGCGGCGCGGGCTAAAGGCTGAAGCGGGTTGAAGAGTCGTGAGAAGGGAGCCTTTCGCTAGACTGGGAGCAGGGAACCGGCGGTAGAGGGAATCGATTCGATGGCGGGCATTCTAAGCAAGATCGGCACCACGCTGGAGATGATCAAGTGGGAGCACTCGATCTTCGCGCTGCCGTTTGCCGTGACGGCTATGCTGCTGGCTGCGGGCGGCTGGCCTGGTTGGCGGACGTTGGCCTGGATCGTGGTGGCCATGGTGGCGGCGCGGTCGGCGGCCATGGCTTTCAACCGCTGGGCCGACGCCGATCTTGATGCCGGGAATCCCCGCACCCGGAATCGGGCGATTCCTGCGGGCCTGCTTTCAAAGCAGTTTGTGCTGGGATTCACGTGCGTGTCCATCGCGGTATTTCTGGGTGCCGCAGCGGAGCTGAATCGGCTGGCGCTGGAGCTGGCTCCGGTGGCGTTGCTGGTGCTGCTCGGCTACAGCTACTTGAAGCGGGTGACGCGGTGGTCGCACCTGGGGCTGGGATTGGCGTTAGGCCTCGCGCCCGCTGCGGCGTGGATTGCCGTTCGCGGCAGCCTGGACCCGCGCATTCTGGTTTTGACCGCCGCAGTGACATTGTGGGCAGGCGGATTTGACGTGCTGTATTCCTGTCAGGACTACGAACATGATCGCGTTGCCGGGCTGCACAGCCTGCCGCAGTCGAGCGGCGTGGTCGTGGCGTTTTGGACGGCGCGGCTGATGCACCTCGCGATGCTCGGACTGCTGGTTTGGTTCGGGTTTGTTTTTGGTTTTGGACTGGCAGGCTGGATGGGGATTTGCGCGGTCGGTTTGCTGCTGGCTTACGAACACTCCATCGTCTCGCCACGCGACCTGCGCCGGCTGAATGCCGCGTTCTTCACCATGAACGGAGTGATTGCCATGGTGTTTTTGGGATTTGTGACGGCGGATTTGTGGATACGGCGGGGATGAGGCGGGAGTAAGGGAAGTTGCGATTTTGTGCCCGCCGATTGCTATGATTGCACCCATGAAAGCACCGGATCTTCTCCTTGCGAGTCTGGTTTTCTTTGTGGCGACGGAAGCAGGTCGAGCAGCATTCGCGCAAGCCGGGGCCACCGCAAAGCCGGTTCCAGCCGCCGCCGTCACGGTCCCGTTCGTTGGCTGCGCAGCCGACGGTCAAGCGGGGCCGCAGGCGGCACCAACCGGACAAAGTCTGGCGGTTTCGATTCCGGCTGCGATGGCGCAACGGCTCGCCTACTACAAATCGGAGTACGGTCCGGGGGCCCTTGCGCCGCGAGGATGGAATTGCTTTTCCAGCTATGGCTCCGATGGGAGCAACCTGTTTGTGAGCCCTGACCCGATCAATACGAGTGACTTGTCCTCGATGGACTGGAAGGGATTTACTGGGCAGGTTATCGAGGTTTCGGAAATGGATGGCGGCACGTCCGGAAGGTTTGAAGTCGCCAAGATCATCGCGCGCGTGTTCCCGGCGTACAAAGCCTTCGCGCAAAATGTGATTGCCGAGGGAATCGAACCCGCAAGCGACTTTCCCTTCGGCCCTTACCCCAGCGACAAGATGACGTATCGCGGCAAGAACATTGTGGAATTTGAGACTCCGGCCAACGCGCAGGGGCTGGGCACGGATTCGCACCTGCAAGCGAACGCGAGCCCGATCGATGGAGTTGCGATCATCGCCGGAGCGGATACCGACTTGGTGCAATTATCCGCGCGGGTCCCGGCGGGCGACAGCGACCTGATTCCGGCGATGGTTGGGCAGGCCGAGAAGGAAGCTACCGCCGATACTTCACAATAAGACGCGCCGGAATTGCAGCCGATCGCGTGTGGTATGGTGCGAGAGGAAAAGCAACCGCAGATCCTTCGACTCATCCGCCCGCCCCGGCGAGCGGATTCGCTCAGGATGACATCCAGAATAAGATTTAGTTCAGTGAGTGCAGGAAGACTTTGGATGTTGGTGAAGAAAGAAACAGCATGAAAATCGCGATTCAGGGAGAGCCGGGCTCGTTCAGCCATGAAGCGGCGCTGAAGCTCATGCCGGATGCGGAGATTCTTCCCTGCGCACTTTCGGCTGAGGTGTTTGCCGCGCTCGACTCAGGGTTGGCCGATGCCGCCGCGATTCCCATTGAGAACAGCCTGGCCGGCTCAGTGCTGGAACATTTTGACCTGCTGCTTCATCACGACGTGAAGGTGGTGCGTGAGACGCTCATTCGCATCCGCCACAATCTGATCGCCGTCGCCGGAGCGAAGATTGGCGAGATCGACCGCGTGTATTCGCATGCTGTGGCGCTCGGACAATGCCGGCGTTTTCTGGCCGAACATCCCGCGATGAAAGCCGTTGCCTTTTACGACACCGCAGGAAGCGTGAAGCAGCTGGTGAGTACGCGCGATACAAAAGCGGCGGCCATCGCGAGCGAGCGGGCGGCCGCTTATTATGGCGCGGAGATTCTTGCCCGCGGCATCGAGGACGATGCGGAGAACTACACTCGATTCTTTCTGGTGCGGCGCAGCGCAGAAGCCGAAACCGATCCCGCGGCGAACAAGATGAGCGTGGCCTTTACGCTGGAGCACAAGCCGGGCTCGCTGGTCGCGGCGCTGAGCGCGCTGAGCGAGATGGGCACCAATCTGACCGCGATTGAATCGCGGCCGGTGAAGGGCAAGCCGTGGGAGTACATCTTTTACGTGGATTGCAAGATTGACTCAAGCGTGGAAGGAACGCGCGCCCTTGAGGGACTCAGTGCGCACTGCGGGATGGTGAAAGAGCTGGGGCGCTACCGCGAGGCGCTCGGCGCAGGAAATACCGGCGCTGCCTAGATAGAGCATCCGTGCAAATGCAGAAAGGGGACCGGCGATGACCGGTCCCCTCTTGTGTCGAACGAATTCCGATGCGCTTGTTTAGAAGTGATAGGCGACGCCAATCAAGGGCTCAGACATGTTCCACCATTCGTTGGTGGTGAAGTTGTAGCCGCTGGTTCCCACGCCAAAGGTCGGCACCTTCGTGACCAGACCGCGATATTCAACGCGGACGTCGAAGCTGGGGCTGACTTCGTAGGCAAACCCTGCGCCGTACATCGCGCCGACTGCGGTCTGCTGTTTTGCGTCGAGCGTTTTGGTTCCGGAGTTCAGGATGGGCAGGAAGATGATCGCCGACGGGCCGGCTTCGACAAAGGGGTTGAAGTTCTTGAAGACGAAGGAGCGGACGTAAGCGCCCGAGATCTCCTGTGTGCGAGTCAGAATGCCGATGCCATTGGGAAACTGCGGACCGTAAAAGGTGATCTTGTTCTGATAGGTGAGGCCGTAGTTGGCTTCAAGCGCGCTTGTGGGCGTCAGCATGAAACGATAGCTGGCCAATCCGCCGTAGGCGGTGGTGGAATGGACTTGAATGTCGGTGGATGAAGCCTTATACGGCTCGATCAGCGCCGATCCGCTCAGGCTGATGTCCTGGCGGCTTTCCTGGGCGCGGGCTGCGGCCACGCAAACGGCCAACAGACAGACAAAAAAAGCAATCTTCTTCATTCGATCCTGTTCCTCGCGACTGCACAAAGATACGGGCGGCAAAACCGATGCCAGTTTCCGCACACTAATCCGGTGCACCGGTAGTCCCCGTGCCCCGCTCTCAGCATTGTAAATGGCCGGGGCGGGTCGAACGGTGCGGCGCACATGAAAGCTTACCCGGCTTTAGACGCATGCCGGCGAAAGAGGGCGTCATCCGGCCCGCTCGACGTGGTAATAAAATGGCGGTCCCTGCTCTTCGGCCATGGTTCTCAGCGTTTGCAGAAAGGCCTTGGCGGCGTAGGAGAGCGTGGCCTGGCGGCGGTGAACGAGGCGCAGCACGCGGCGCACGTCGAGCTCGTCGACCTTTACGCGGACCAAGTCGCCGGTTTCGAGTTCGCGCGCCACGGTCAGGTGGGGCACAAGCGCCACGCCGTTCCCCATAGCCACAAAACGCCTAATGGCCTCGATGGTGGGCAGCTCGATGCCCATGTTGAGGGGCGTGCGGTAGCGCTGGAAGGCCTCAATGACCTTGCGGCGCAGCGGCGAGGCCACGTTATGCGCGATGAAGTTTTCATTGCCCAGGTCGCGGATGGAGACGCGCCCGGCGCGAGCCAGCGGGTGATGAGGGCTGACGATGAAGGCCAGGCTGTCACCATAGACGGCGATGCTGCGAACCTGTGCAGGGTCGGGCTTGTAGGAGATAACACCGAGCTCGAAGGTGCGCAGATTGAGTTCCTCGGGAATGCGCGAAGCGAGCATGCGCTGCACCGTCACGCCAATGTGCGGAAACTCGCGGCGAAAGGCGTCGACGGCCGGCAGGAGAACCATGCAGGTGTACTCATTGGCGCCGAGTTGCAGGTGGCCGCGCTCCAGGCTTTTCAGTTCGTCGAGAGCGCTTGAGGCCTCGCGGCGCAGGGCCAGGAGGCGTTGCGCGTAATCGCGCAGCAAAGCGCCGGCTGCGGTGAGCGAGCCATCACGCGACGTTCGGTCGAACAGTGTTTCGCCCACTGCATTCTCCAGTTTGCGGATGACCTGGCTGACCGCGGGCTGGGTGCGGTGCAGGCGCTGGGCGGCGCGGGAGAAGCTGCGCTCCTCGGCCACGGCGAGGAAGGTTTCGAGCTGGCTGAGTTCCATGGCATTCCTCCGGAATGTTGATCTCTTACAGTATAAGAAATTCTAATCGATTATAAAAGAATTATAACTTTGCCTTATAAAGCGTCGGTAGAGGACAATGGAAGAGCTGGACGAGGCCGGTCTTCCCCGGCAGGCACAGAGCAGGAATACCCATGAGCAGCGAACCTGTAGTTTTCTTTGACACCACCCTGCGCGACGGCGAGCAATCGCCCGGTTGCAGCATGACCACGCAGGAAAAACTCACCATGGCCCACGCCCTCGAGGATCTGGGTGTGGACATCATCGAAGCCGGTTTTGCCATGGCTTCGGAGGGCGATTTTGCCGCCATTGCGACGATCACGCAGGCGATTCGCAAGCCGCGCATCGCGTCACTGGCCCGGGCAAAAACCGAAGACATCGAGATGGCGGCGCGGGCGTTGCAGTTTGCCGACCGGGCGCGCATCCATGTGTTTCTGGCGTCGAGCGATCTGCACCTGGAATTCAAACTCAAGATGAGCCGCGCGGAGGCGCTCGCGCAGTGCGGCGAGAGCGTGCGGTTGGCGCGGTCGCTTTGCGACGATGTCGAGTTTTCTCCGGAAGACGCAACGCGTTCGGACCGCGATTTCCTGGTCGAGATGGTGCGCATTGCCGTTGAAGCGGGCGCAACGACCATCAACATGCCCGATACCGTAGGCTACGTGACGCCCGAGGAGTACGGCCAAATATTTCGCGAGGTGCGCGGGCGGGTTCCTGCGATTGACGAGAAGGGTGTTGTGCTCTCGGCGCACTGCCACGATGATCTCGGGCTTGCAGTGGCGAATTCGCTGGCAGCGATCCAGGCCGGCGCGCGCCAGGTGGAGTGCACCATCAACGGCATCGGCGAGCGGGCGGGCAACGCGGCGCTTGAGGAGATTGCGGCGGCGCTTTACGTGCGCGGCGATTACTTCGGCTTATCGACATCGATCAAGCTCGACCAGCTCTACCCCACAAGCGAAGTGCTGGGTCAGCTCATCACCTTCAGGCCTTCGCCGAACAAAGCGGTAGTGGGCGCGAATGCATTCGCGCACGAGTCGGGAATTCACCAGCACGGCATGCTGGCCAATCCGCTGTGCTACGAGATCATGACGCCGCAGCTTGTTGGCGTGGCGAAGACGCATCTTGTGCTCGGTAAACACTCCGGCCGCGCTGCGCTGCGACACCGGCTGGAGCAGCTCGGATTCACAGTCTCGCGCGAGGAGTTGCAGCACATCTACTATCGGTTTGTCGCATTGGCCGACCGCAAAAAGAACATCTACGATCAGGATCTGGTTGGTCTGCTGCCGGACAACATTCGCGAACGGCGGAGCGAGCCGGTGAGCGAGCTGGACTGAAAAGGGCAGGGAACAGGGATTAGCGTGACTTTCCCTGACCCCGATCGGCTGAGAACTGCGAACTAAGAACTGAGAACTGAAAAATGAAGCTGAAGATTCTAGTGACGGCCGGCGACGGCATCGGCCCCGAAGTGACCAACGAAGCGGTCGCCGTGTTGAAGGAAACGGCTGCCCTGGGCGGGCACGAATTTACGTTTGCCGAAAAGCGCATCGGCGGCGTGGCCATTGTGCAGGACGGAACGCCGCTGCCGAAGGACACGCTGGACACGGCGCTCGCCTCGGACGCAGTTCTTCTCGGCGCGGTCGGCGGCAATGAGTTCAATTCGCTCCCGCCGGATAAACGGCCCGAGGCCGGGCTGTTGCAGATTCGCGCGGCGCTGGGCGGATTCGCTAATCTGCGGCCTGCGTTTGCTTTCAAAGAGCTGGCGGTGAACAGCCCGCTGCGGCCGGAGATCGTCGAAGGCGCGGATGTTTTATTTGTGCGCGAGCTGCTGGGCGGGCTCTACTTCGGCCAACCGCGCGAATGGAACCGGACTTCAGGTGAAGCATGGAACACCATGCGTTATACGCGCGGCGAAGTAGAACGCGTGGCGCGAATCGCGTTCGACCTGGCTGCCAAGCGCCGCAAGAAATTAACCAGCGTGGATAAGGCCAATGTGCTTGAGGTTTCGCAGCTCTGGCGCGCAACGGTGAACGAGGTGGGCAAGGATTTTCCGGGCGTGATGCTCGAGCACCAATATGTAGACGCGATGGCTATGCACCTAATGAACCGGCCGCGCGACTTCGATGTGGTGCTCACAGAGAATCTGTTCGGCGATATTTTGAGCGATGAGTCGGCGGTAATTACAGGCTCGTTAGGAATGCTGCCATCGGCCACGATCGGCGGCAAGGTCAATCTCTATGAACCAGTCCACGGGTCGGCGCCGGATATCGCGGGCAAGGGGCTGGCCAACCCGCTGGGAGCGATTTTGACCGGAGCGCTGATTCTGCGCCACTCGGGGGGCCTCGAGGCCGAAGCCGCGGCGATCGAGTCGGCGGTGCGCAAAGTGCTCGAGCAGGGCTTCCGCACGCCGGACCTGGCGCGCGGCAATACGCAGGGAGTGACGGTACTCTCGACGAAGGAAATGGGAGCGAAAGTAAGAGAGACAGTCAAGCAACAACTCGTTCACGCGTGAGAGCCAACAGGCAGAAGCTGTTTTAGGAGCTGTACTTCAATGAGTAGCGAAGCGAAAACATTATTCGAGAAGGTTTGGGAGCAGCATGTAGTGGTTGAGCCGAAGGGCGAACCGACGCTGCTTTATATCGACCTGCAATTGGTACACGAGGTGACCTCGCCGCAGGCGTTCGAAGGGCTGCGGCTGGCGGGGCGCAAGGTGCGCCAACCCGATCGCACCATCGCAACGGTCGACCACAACGTGCCGACGACTATCGAGGGCCGGCTGAATATCGTGGACCAGATTTCGGCGAAGCAGATTGCCACGCTGCGCAAGAATTGCGGGGATTTCGGCGTTGAGCTCTACGACGTGAACTCGCGCGAGCAGGGAATTGTGCATGTGATCGGGCCGGAACTAGGACTGACCAAGCCGGGCATGACGATTGTGTGCGGCGACTCGCACACGTCGACGCACGGCGCGTTCGGCGCGCTCGCGTTTGGCATTGGCACCAGCGAGGTGGAGCATGTGCTGGCCACGCAGACGTTGCCGCAGTCGAAGCCGCAGACTTTCCGCATCGCGGTCGAGGGCAAGCTCCCGCTTGGCGTTACGGCGAAGGACGTAATTCTCGCAATTATCGGCAAGATCGGAACAGATGGTGCGACGGGCTGCGTGATCGAATACGCTGGCTCGGCGATTCGCGCTCTCTCGATGGAAGGCCGCATGACGATTTGCAACATGAGCATCGAGGCGGGCGCGCGCGCGGGCATGATCGCGCCGGACGAAAAAACATTTGAGTATTTGAAGGGCAGGCAGTTCTCTCCGAAGGGCGCCGACTGGGACAAAGCGGTAGCCGAATGGCGCAAGTTGCCTTCCGATCCGGGCGCGAAGTTTGATCGGGAATTGGTAATCGACGCGGCCACGCTGGTTCCATACGTGAGCTGGGGAACGAGTCCCGGCATGGTGGCTCCGGTAGTCTCAAATGTGCCCGATCCGGCGAACGCGAAAAGCGATACCGACCGCAAGTCGTTTGAGCGCGCGCTTGAGTATATGGACTTGAAGGCAGGCACGCCGTTTGAGGAAATCTCAATCGACCGTGTCTTTATCGGCTCCTGCACCAACGGGCGCATTGAAGACCTGCGCGCGGCGGCAAAGATTGCTGCCGGCCATAAAGTGTCAACGCACGTGAGCGCGATGGTCGTTCCCGGTTCGCAGCTGGTGAAGGCCCAGGCTGAAAAAGAGGGACTGGACCGCATCTTTCGCGAGGCCGGATTCGATTGGCGCGAACCAGGCTGCTCGATGTGCCTGGGCATGAATCCCGACATTCTTTCGCCGGGCGAGCGCTGCGCGTCGACCAGCAATCGCAACTTCGAGGGGCGGCAGGGACGCGGCGGGCGCACGCATCTGGTTTCGCCGGAGATGGCCGCGGCGGCCGCAATCGCAGGGCACTTTGTGGACATCCGGACATGGGATATAAACGAGGGGCGCGTGAATGAGGAGGTAGAAGCCTAATGGAACCGTTTCGTACATTGACCGCGCTGGCCGCGCCGCTCGATCGCGCCAACGTCGATACCGACCAAATCATTCCCAAGCAGTTTTTGAAGCGCATCGAGCGTACGGGGTACGGCGATTTCCTGTTCTTCGACTGGCGGCAAACGGCGAGCGGCGAGCCAATCGCAGATTTTGTTCTGAATGATCCGCGCTACCAGGGCGCGAAGATTCTTGTCGCAGGCAAGAACTTTGCTTGCGGATCGAGCCGTGAGCACGCCGCGTGGGCGCTGAGCGATTACGGCTTTCGAGTGGTGATTGCGCCAACCTTTGCCGACATCTTTTTCTCGAATGCGGGCAAGAACGGGATCGTGCTCGCGCGGTTGAGCGATGAAGAAGTGGATACACTCCTCCGAAACGCAAAGGAAATACCCAACTATCAGCTCACGGCCTCGCTCGAAGCGCAGACGGTGACCGATGGCCGCGGATTCTCGGCGAAGTTCGAGATCGATCCCTTCCGCAAGTTCTGCCTGCTTGAAGGGCTTGACGATATCGGCTTGACGCTGCGGCACGCTGCGGCGCTGGACACGTTTGAAACGAAGCACAACGAAGCCGGCTGGCTGAAGGCGAAGTGAAGAGCACATGACCATCGAAGGCAAGCGACAAAGCATTCCGTTGACCGAAGGACCGAGCCGTGCGGCGGCGCGATCGTATCTGCGTGGTTCAGGGTTCAAGAAAAACGATCTGCACAAGCCGATCATCGGCGTTGCGAATACGTGGACCGAGATCGGTACCTGCAACGTGCACTTGCGCGGGATTGCGGAAGCGCTCAAGGAAGGAATTCGCGAAGCGGGCGGTACGCCGATGGAGTTCAACACCATCACCATCTCCGACGGGATCACCATGGGCACGCAAGGCATGAAGGCTTCGCTGGTGAGCCGCGAGGTGATCGCCGACTCGATCGAACTGATGGCGCGCGGAAATCTTTTCGACGGTCTCGTTGGGATCGGCGGATGCGACAAAAATATGCCGGGCATCATTATGGCGCTGTGCCGGCTCGATATTCCGGGAATGATGCTATACGGCGGATCGATCGCGCCGGGCAAGCTGGACGGTCCCGACGGTAAGAAAATCGACATCACGATTCAGAACGTGTTTGAAGGCATTGGATCGCACGCGGCGGGGCGCATCGACGATGCGGGATTGGAAGCTCTTGAAGCGAATGCTTGTCCCGGCGCAGGCGCATGCGGCGGCCAATTCACGGCCAACACGATGGCCATGAGTGCGGAGATTCTGGGCATCGCGCCAATTGAGCTTTCGGGTGTTCCCGCTACCGCAACCAACAAACTCGAAGCTACGCGCGCAGCCGGCCGCATTTTGATGGATGCCGTGCGCGCGAATCGCAAACCCTCCCAGATCATTACCCGCAAATCCCTTGAAAACACAATCGCCAGCGTGGCCGCTAGCGGCGGCTCGACGAATGCTGTGCTGCATCTGCTGGCCATCGCACGCGAGCTCGGTATCGAGCTCGATATCGACGATTTTGACGCCATATCGTCGCGCACGCCGTACATCTGCTCTCTCACGCCGGCGGGAAAGTATGTGGCCTCGGATTATCAGGCCGCGGGCGGATCGCGTCTGCTTGCGAAGCGAATGATTGACGCCGGACACGCGGACGGGTCGGCACTGACCGTGAGCGGCAAAACGCTGGCCGAAGAAGCTGCGACTGCAAAAGAAACTCCGGGCCAGGACGTTATCGCCACTTTCGAGAAGCCGATCAAGCCCAATGGCGGGCTCGTGATCCTGAAAGGGAATCTCGCGCCTGAGGGTTGCGTCATGAAGATCGCGGCGGCCGGCAAATACGACCATCGCGGGCCGGCACGCGTGTTTGACTCTGAAGAAGATTGCTTTAAAGTTGTGCAGGCCGGCGGCATCAAGCCTGGCGACGTGGTGGTGATTCGCTATGAAGGGCCGAAGGGCGGGCCCGGCATGCGCGAGATGCTGCAGGTGACCGCGGCCATCAGCTCGAACGCGGAGTTGAGCGCGCAGGTGGCGTTGCTTACCGATGGGCGATTCAGCGGCGCGACGCGCGGATTCACCGCTGGTCATGTTGCGCCCGAGGCATTTGCTGGCGGGCCGATTGCTGCCGTGCGCGAGGGCGACATCATTTCTTTCAATATCGCCAAGCGGACGCTCGACGTGGAGATCAGCAAGGAAGAGATGGCGGCGCGGCTCAAAGATTTCAAGCCGCCGGCGCTGCGCTGGCCGAAGGGCGTGTTCCGCAAGTACGTCGATCGCGTGAACTCGGCGTCTGAAGGCGCAACGACGTAGGAACAAGCAACAGGGGTTAGCGAACAGTTGGCAGCATCATCGCTCAAGGAGTTCAAATGGGACACAAGGGAAACGCGACGACGAAAGCGCACGATGGGAACGGGAGCACGGCTGCGGCGAACGCGACCAAGCCGGCGCAAAACGCGGCAGATAACCATACGCACTTGACGCCGCCCACGCGGCTCACAGGCGCAGAGATCATCTGGGCCACGCTGGTCGGTGAAGGCGTCGACACCGTCTTCGGCTACCCGGGAGGCACGATTCTTCCGGCGTACGATGCTTTGCGGAAGTTTCCCGTGCGGCACGTGCTCGTTCGCCACGAGCAAGGTGCGGCGCACATGGCCGATGGCTACGCGCGCGCTACGGGCAAAGTGGGTGTGGCCATCGCCACCAGCGGGCCCGGCTCAACCAACCTGGTTACCGGCATTGCCACCGCGATGCTCGATTCGATTCCCATCGTCTGCATCACCGCCAACGTGTCAAGCAAGCTGCTGGGCACCGACGCGTTCCAGGAAGTGGACATTACCGGCATTACGCTGCCGGTGACCAAACACAATTTTCTAGTGAACAAGGCGGAGGACATTGCGCCGACGATTCGCCACGCATTTCAGATTGCGCGCTCCGGCCGTCCGGGCCCAGTCCTAGTCGATATAACAAAGGACGCGGAACAAGTTTCAGCGGAATTTGACTTCGAAGCCGCCAAGCCGAAGCCGTATCGTCCGCATCCCATGTTGCATGTGGACGACGCAGGCCTGGCAGAAGCAGCCGAGCTGATCCGGAACTCGAAGCGGCCGGTGATTCTTGCCGGTCACGGCGTCATGGAGTCGGGCGCAATGGAGCAGGTGCGCACGCTGGCCGAGCGCGCGCAGATTCCCGTGGCCCTCACGCTGTTAGGGCTCGGTGGATTCCCCGCATCGCATCCGCTGTGTCTCGGCATGATGGGCATGCACGGCGAGTCATGGGTGAACCACGCCATCCAGGAGGCCGATC
Source organism: Occallatibacter sp. (assembly GCA_049518955.1). Taxonomy (GTDB): domain Bacteria; phylum Acidobacteriota; class Terriglobia; order Terriglobales; family Acidobacteriaceae; genus Telmatobacter. Next base: position 8,406 of record JBEKRG010000065.1, on the reverse strand, counting down.
TGCTGATCGCATGCGGCATGCGTTTTGACGATCGCGTGACGGGCAAATTGTCCGAGTATGCGCTCAAAGCCAAAAAGATTCACATCGAAGTGGATCCGGCGGAGATCAACAAGAACGTGAAGGCGGATGTCGCGCTCGTGGGCGATCTGCGCGAGGTGCTGGAACAGTTGCTGCCGCGGATTGCAGGACGCGATGGCGCCGCGTGGCTCAAAAACATCGAAGCCAGCAAGGGCGCCGTGTCCGTGCATGATATCAAGAACCTGCCCGACTCCGGTCATCTCTACGCCGCGCACGTGATCCATGACCTATGGCGCATGACTGGCGGCGGCGCCATCATCGTGACCGACGTGGGCCAGCACCAGATGTGGGAAGCGCAATACTACAGGCACGAGCAGCCGCGCACGCTGATCACAAGCGGTGGCCTGGGCACGATGGGATTCGCGCTGCCGGCGGCGATTGGCGCCAAGATGGCGTGCCCGGAAAAAGAAGTGTGGGTAGTGGCCGGCGACGGTGGCTTCCAGATGACGGCGGCGGAACTGGCCACAATCGTTCAGGAAAAGATCAAGATCAACATCGCAGTCATCAACAACGGGTACCTGGGCATGGTGCGGCAGTGGCAGGAGTTTTTCTATGAGCGCAACTACGAAGCCACGCCGCTAGTGAGCCCCGACTTTGTGAAGCTGGCCGATGCGCACGGCATCCCAGGACGCGCGGTGCGCAAGCGCAGCGAGGTTGAGGCTGCCGTGAAAGCAGCGCGCTCGGCAGAGGGTGCTTATCTGCTCAACTTCCTGGTGGAGAAGGAAGATTCGGTTTACCCGATGATTCCGGCAGGCAGCGCTCTGCACGAGATGATCCGCCGTCCCGATCACGATCCGCTGGAAGAGAAAGCAGACGATTAGCTGAAAGCGAATGTCGAATCCTTGACGCAATGGGAAGAGAATCTGACGATGAAACACAGAATTCTTCGGTCTAGCCGCTCGGCGGTAGGTGTGCTGCTCGCGATGTTCTTCGTATTTCTCAGCGCAGCGTACGGAAAGTCACCTGCCTCCGACGAAATTCAGATTCGCTCGGTTCTCGCGAAGTATCGCCAGTCTGTCGATTCCCTCGATCCCGCTCTGATCTCCGAGGTTTGGTCAAGCGATTTGCCGGTTTCGTTTATTCATCCGCTGGGAACGGACGAGAATCTCGATCAGATCAAGGCTGACATCTACGGCAAGGTCATGGGGATGTTTTCCAAGCGCGACTTGAATTTCGATACCACCGCCATTCACGTGAATGGCGATTCTGCCTGGGTCGAAATTACGTGGACTTTTCATGCAGTCTGGAAAGATAAAGGCGAACCGCTCACCACACAAGGCCGTGAAACGCAGGTGATGGTGCGCGAAAAGGGTGCTTGGCGGCTGGTTCATGTTCATTACTCCGGGCTGCCCACGCCGATTGTTCGCAAAGGTGTCTGACCTGAATTTACGTCGCATGGTCCGGTGAATGCGCAATCGCTGCGAGCCCCGGAATCCATCGAACCGGAAGCCGCACAGAAAGGAACCAGTTACCGCGATGTTGCATACATTCGTTGCTTACGTTGAAGACCGTCCGGGCGTGCTGACGCGCGTGGCGTCGCTGTTCCGGCGCCTGAACATCAACATTAATTCGCTCACGGTGGGTCGCAGCGAGCGGCCGGGCCTGTCGCGGCTTACGCTGGTGTGCGAGGCCTCGTCGGAGGCCGGAGACCGCATCCGCGCCAGCCTATTTAAACTGGAGAACGTCGTCGATGTGGACGACATCGCGCAGGCGCCGTCGGTGACGCGCGAATTGGCGTTGATCAAAGTGGCGGCAACGCCGCGCAATCGGGCTCAGATTTTCGACCTGGCTGAAGTCTTCCGCGCGCGCATCGTCGATCTCACGTCGGAGTCGCTAATGATCGAGATGACCGGAGTGGAGAGCAAGATTGAGGGGCTCATCGAAGTGCTGCGCGAAGACGAGGGGCGGATCCTCGAGATTTGCCGCAGCGGCAAGATGACCATGCGGCGCGGCCATCACGTGAGCAGCGTGGTCAGGGCGATGGGCGTGGTTGAAGGCGACTCCGCGGAGATGGAAGAGGAGCCTGCTACGGACGCAGTTGCCGGCGAAGCCGAGTAAATGAATGCGTCTCGCGGTCTGTCATTACTGGCGAGAACTTGGGTTATGATTCTGGCTTGAGGGGAAAGATCGATGGAAGTTGACGAGAAGGCCTGCCCAGTCTGCGGCGAGACGATCAAGGCAGCCGCGATCAAGTGCCGTTTTTGCAATACGGACCTGACTGCGTATGCCGCAACGAAGGATCTCGATACTGAGAAAGACCTGTTCGTCGGGCATCCGGCAATCATCTATACCGTCGGCCAGCTAACGCCGTTCCTCGTGGTGATCGCCGTGACAATTCTTGTTGGGTACCTTATGGAGGCCGGGACCATTGGAAGTTCCGACATCGATGTTACTTATTTGTGCCTTTTTTTTCTGGTTGCATGCGCAGCGATCGCTATCCATTACTACCTGAGGAGCCGAAACATCCATTACGAGATCACCACGCAGCGGATCAAGCTGGAGCACGGCCTCCTTTCGAAAGTTCAGGAATCTCTCGAACTGTTTCGCATTGACCATTTCGAGTTGCGCAAGCCGCTAGGGAAGCGACTGCTCGGCCAGGCATCGTTGCATCTGTTTTCATCCGACGCGGAACTCGACAATTTTTCGATTTATGGAGTTCCAAATCTGGAGGCCCTCGCGGATCAACTGCGGAACTGCCAGCTTCGCGAACGCACCCGACGGGGGTTAACAACCTTTGTAAAGGCTTAGGCTGGAGGCCTCGCACCTTCAATCGAGGAAGAACCTCCACGAATTTTTCAATCTCTTAGCGGCCTCCGGTTTGGATCGGTAGCGTCGCGTCACCGATAGCGAAACCCGTCCGCTCGAAACAAACTTCAACCCTGAGTGAAAAGGAAAAACAGGAAAATCATGGCAAAGACTTACTACGACAACAATGCTGACCTCACCCTGATCCAGGCAAAGAAGGTGGCCATCATCGGCTACGGCTCACAGGGGCATGCACATGCTCTCAACCTGAAAGATTCAGGCGTGCAGGTGAAGGTGGGCCTGGCGGCGAATTCAAAATCGATTGCCAAGGCGCAGAAGGCGGGACTCGAAGTGACCACCGTCGGCGAGGCCACAAAATGGGCCGACGTGGTGATGGTGCTCGTACCTGATCAAACCGCGGCCAAATTGTATGCCGAGGAGATCGGGCCCAACTTGAGCGCCGGCAAGCTGCTGATGTTTGCGCACGGCTTCAATATTCACTTCAAGACCATTGTGCCCGCCGCAGGCATCGATGTGGGCATGGCCGCGCCCAAGGCGCCCGGCCATCGCGTACGCGAGGTCTTCACGGAAGGCGGCGGCGTACCCGGCTTGATTGCCGTGCATCAGGACGCGACCGGAAACGCGCACGCTCTCTCGCTCAGCTACCTCAAAGGCATCGGCTGCACACGCGCAGGGGCTCTTGAGACCACGTTTAAGGAAGAGACTGAGACCGATCTCTTCGGCGAGCAGGCGGTGTTGTGCGGCGGCGTTAGCGCGCTGATTAAGGCTGGATATGAAACCCTCGTCGAAGCCGGCTATCAGCCCGAGAGCGCCTACTTCGAGTGCCTGCACGAGCTCAAGCTGATCGTCGATCTCATCTATCGTGGCGGCCTCGCCTACATGCGCTACTCCATCTCGGACACCGCCGAATACGGCGACTACGTTTCAGGGCCGCGCGTGATTGGCGCCGAGAGCAAGAAGGCCATGAAGCAGATTCTGGCCGAGATTCAGGATGGGACCTTTGCGAAAAAGTTCCTCGCCGACCAGAATTCAGGCAAAAAGGAATTTCTGGCCTTCCGCGAGGCCGAGGCGAAGCACCCGGTCGAGATTGTCGGAAAGCAACTGCGCGCTCAGATGCCGTTCCTCGATCCGGTGACGGTGGAGGAAGTGGCGAAGACGCGGTAGGCCTTCAACTCATCCGCAAAAACGCCGGACGGCCTTGCCGTTCGGCGTTTTCTTTGTTCAGTGCCGGGACACATTTGCAACTGGTATTCTCATTCCCCAGTCTTCGCATCATCTCACCGTCGGTCAACACCCCAACCCTGTAGAATCAAGCTGAATTCCTCCTTACCCGGCCCTTGGAGGCTCCGTGCTTTACTGGCTGCTCTACGAAAAGCTGTTTCCGTTCTTTCACCCGTTCCGGATCTTCCGCTACTTGACTTTTCGTACCGCGTTTGCGTCGCTCACGGCGCTTCTAATTGCGCTTTTCATCGGGCCGTACGTGATTCAAAAGCTCAGGGAGTTCCAGATCGGCCAGTTTGTGCGCGAGGACGGTCCCCAGTCGCACATGAAGAAAACTGGCACGCCGACCATGGGCGGCGTGCTGATCGTGATCGCCATTTTGCTGCCCACGGTGCTTTGGTCCGACCCTGCGAATCCGCTGGTGTGGGTCGTGGTTTTTTCCACGCTTGCTTATGGCGCCATCGGTTTTGCCGACGACTACATCAAAGTGGTTCAACGGCGCAGCCTTGGCCTGACGCCGCGCGCCAAGCTGCTCTGGCAGGGGCTGGCCGGCGTACTGGTAGCCGTGGTGCTGGTCGTACTGGACAAGTTCGACGTCTTCTCCACGCGGCTCTCGGTACCCTTCATCAAGAGCCTGCGCCCCGATCTGCTTTGGCACCACTGGCCCACCACGCTTCCGCACATGGCGCTCTTTGCGTTTGTGCCATTCGTTTTGTGGGTGGTGCTGTGGCTGGTGGGCACATCGAATGCCGTCAATCTTACCGACGGGCTCGACGGCCTCGCCATCGGCTGCACCATCATCGCCGCGGGCGCGCTCGCGGTGCTCACATACATCAGCGGCCACGTCGTCTTCGCCGACTACCTGGAACTGCAGCGCATGCCCATGGTGGGCGAGCTGACGGTCTTTTGCGGGTCGATGGTGGGAGCGTCCATCGGCTTTCTCTGGTACAACGCGCACCCGGCGGAAATCTTCATGGGCGATGTCGGCTCGCTGGCGCTGGGCGGGGCCATCGGCACCGTGGCCATCATCATCCGGCAGGAACTGCTGCTGCCCTTTATCGGCGGAATCTTCATTCTGGAAGCGGTCTCGGTCATCCTGCAGGTAGGCAGCTACAAGCTGCGCAAGAAACGCATCTTCAAAATGGCACCGCTGCACCACCACTTCGAGCAACTGGGCTGGAGCGAGTCGAAAGTGATCGCTCGCTTCTGGATTGGCGCCCTGGTGTTTGCATTGTTTGCACTCACTACACTGAAATTGCGCTAGCAACCGCGCGCGCCGCATCCCCAGCGGTGCACAATAAAGCTATTGCGCCAGCCGTTAGGGATAAAAGATGGAGTTGAAGGGCAAAAAGGTTCTGGTTGTGGGCCTGGGGAAGTCGGGACTGGCCGCGGCGCTTTTCTTGCGCCGCAAAGGCGCGCAGGTTACGGTCTCCGATATCCGATCGGCGGAGTCTCTGGCCAAGGAGATTCCCGCGCTGCTCGATGAGGGAATCAATGTCGAGGCCGGCGGCCACGGACTGCTGACCTTCCGCCGCCAGGACCTGATCGTGGTGAGCCCCGGCGTACCCCTGAATACACCGGAGCTTGTGCAGGCGCGGAACTTCGGCCGACCGGTGATCGGCGAACTAGAGCTTGCAGCAAGATTCCTCAAGGGCAAGATCCTGGCCATCACCGGATCGAACGGGAAGACGACAACGTCGGCGCTGACTGGTGAGATTCTGAAGGAAGCCGGCTATCGCACGCTCGTCGCTGGAAACATTGGCGTGGCCGTGGTGGGCCTGATTGACGAGAGCACGGACAACACGTGGTCGGTGCTCGAGGTTTCAAGCTTTCAACTGGAGAGTACCGAAGAATTCCACCCCAAAATCGCGGTCATTCTGAATATCACTCCCGATCATCTCGACCGGCACGGAACCTTCGAGAATTATGCGCTGGCCAAGGAGCGCATCTTCGCCGTGCAGGACGCCAATGACAGCGTGGTGCTGAACGCCGACAATCCCCGCACCGCCGAGGCCGAGGGAAGGTCGCACGCGCCCGCTTATTGGTTTTCAGCCAAGCACGAAGTGAGCCGCGGCGCATGGGCACAGAACGGAAACGTCGTCTATCGTTCCGCGCCGGGGGCTGCGATCGAGACCATCATGCCGCTCAGCAAGATTTCGCTCAAAGGCGAACACAATGTTGAAAACGTGCTGGCGGCGGTGTGCGCAGCGCGGCTGGCAGGTGTGGCGCCTGCGGCGATTGGCAGCGCCATCGAGAAGTTCCACGCCGTCGAGCATCGTCTGGAATACGTGGCCACGATTAATGACGTTGAGTACTACAACGACTCGAAGGCGACCAACGTTGATGCGACCGCCAAGGCCGTGGCGTCGTTTCACGGCGGCGTTCATTTAATTCTCGGCGGCAAGGACAAGGGCTCGGACTACGCGACGCTCGCTCCGTTGCTGCGCGAGCGGGTGCGCGCGGTGTATACCATCGGCGCGGCGGCGGCCAAGATCGAGTCGCACCTGCGCGGCGTGGTGCCGATTCACGCATGCACGACCCTCGCCAATGCAGTAAGCGCAGCAGCGCGCGCCGCGCGGCCAGACGACGTGGTGCTGCTGGCGCCGGCCTGCTCCAGCTTCGATCAGTTTGAGAACTATGAAGAGCGCGGGCGAGTTTTTAAAGAGCTGGTTGCGGAACAAAAAGATTGGAAACCGAAGCAGGACGAATAGAGATTTATGGCGAAGCGAGTTGGCGTTGACAAATGGCTGTTCTTCACCACGCTGGTGCTGGTGGTCACCGGGCTGGTGATGGTCTTTTCAGCTTCGGCCGTCGTCGACCAGGAGAAGTACCACTCGGCTTACACCTTCATTCTGACGCAAGCGGTATGGGCCGCGGTGGGCGTGCTGGCCATGCTTGTGCTGATGCACCTGGACGTGAGCCGCTATAAATCGCCGCGATTCATCTATCCCGCGCTCTCCATCACGGTGGTTCTGCTGGTGCTGGTCTTTCTCATGCCCGGCTCGCACCACACGCATCGCTGGATTCGCTTTGGAGATTTTTTCACACTTCAGCCCTCGGAGATCGCCAAGCCTGTGCTGGTGCTGTTTCTGGCGTGGTTTCTGCACACCCGCCTGGGCTCCATGCGCGACTGGAAGCAGACCCTCATTCCCGCAGGGCTCATTCCCGCGCTATTCATCGTTCTGGTGGCGGCGCAGCCTGACCTGGGCACGGCCCTCGTGCTGGCGGGAGTGGCCGCAATGATGTTTGTCCTCGCGGGGATGGAATGGAAGATCCTGCTCGGCGCAGTCGCTGCCGCACTGCCCGCGCTGGCCGCGCTGTTGCTCATGGTGCCTTGGCGGCGGGCGCGCATGCTCGTCTTTCTCAATCCCGAATCTGATCCTCAGGGCGCGGGCTATCACATTTATCAGTCTCTAATTGCCGTGGGCACGGGCGGGCTCACCGGCCGCGGATATATGGAAGGGATGCAGAAACTCTTTTATCTGCCCGAGGCCGCGACCGACTTCATCTTCGCCAACATTGCCGAGGAGCTCGGCTTCGTTGGCGCCATGCTCATTGTGCTGCTATTCGCCATGTTTGGCGTGCGCGGCTTGCGCACGGCTTTCCGCTGCAGCGATCCCTTTGCGCGGCTGGCTGCATTCGGCATCACAATCACAATTTTGCTGCAGGCTTTCTTTAATATCAGCGTGGTACTATCGCTGGTTCCCAACAAAGGCATCCCCCTGCCGCTGATCTCTCACGGAGGCACGTCGCTGTTCTGCACGCTGGCCAGCATAGGAATTCTGCTGAATATCAGCCGGCAGGCAGAGTAGAGCGCCAAAGTTCGGGGTCAGAAACAAGAGTAAGGGCATGGCGGAGCTACGAATTCTCATCGCCGGCGGAGGAACGGGCGGGCACATCATTCCCGCGCTGGCGGTGGCGCGCGCGCTCGTCGAGCGGCACGCTGCCGAGGTTCTTCTTGTCGGCACCGCACGTGGTTTGGAGTCGCGCCTCGTCCCTGAAGCTGGCTTCCTGCTCAAATTAATTGACGTCGGTCCGCTCAAAAGTGTTTCGCTGATGACGCGGCTACACACATTGGCCGCCCTGCCGCGCTCGATTGGCGATTGCAAGCGCCTGATGTGCGAGTTCCGGCCCGGCGCGGTGCTTGGCGTCGGCGGCTACGCATCCGGCCCCGCGATGGTGGCCGCACTTCGACTCAAGATTCCGGCAATGGCGTTTGAGCCTAACGCCATGCCCGGCCTGGCCAACCGGCTGGTGGGCAAGCGGGTACAGGCTGCGGCCATCAACTTTCCCGCGGCCGCGAAATGGTTCCGCAACGCGGAAGTAACAGGAGTTCCGGTG
>JBEKRG010000064.1:0-27458 GCA_049518955.1 Occallatibacter sp. | reverse complement strand
CAATGGCCAGTGCGCTGCCGCGCATCGCCATGGCCGGCAGCCACGTCGAGGATTCGGAATCATCCTCGCCGGGAACCCGATCCTGCGTCATGGTTGCCATCCGGTAGCGAATTCCATTGGCGCCGTGCCGCCACTCAACGTTCACAAACGGAAGCATCGCGGTTGCGGTACTTGGACTGTCTCCTCCAAGCCGCCCAATCACCGCCGTCGAACCGACCTCAGCGTCAATGTCTGGCCCGAATTGCATCGATTCGAAGCTGCGCAAAGCTGCTTCGTCCAGACCTTGATCCCCAGCTCCCTCGATCTCCGGCGATACGGTAACCGCGGCAACCGATTGCACCGATCCGGCCATACCCAGATCCTGCCGGAAGCCCAGCATCGATTCCATGCTGCCATCGGTGCCCGGAGCAAAATCAACGCGTGCCAACAACTCGCGGCTGTCTGCAGGTGTGTCTTCCACGGTGGTCGAAAAGCGCTCGCCGCTCTCGCCGAAGGTTCCGGCCTGGCCGGTTGCCATCAGGCGTGCCTTTAGTTTCGGCCTGGCGCCCGAGCCGTCAGAAACCACGACCAACGGCCCATCCTGAAGCCAGCGCAGCAGCGGCCGATTCGCCGCGGAGCGCAGCGTCCACGCCCAGTCGTCCTTTGACGATTCACCCGCGCGCGGCTGCGCCGGTAGCCATTGGATGACTTCATAGAGAGTGTTCAATGTGAGATTGACGACGACGGTGCCCCGAACTCTGACGCCTTGCCTGAGGGCCGGCAGGAAGTAGGGACCCATCGCCTTGAAAGCGTAACTCCCGGGCACGAGGGATGAGATGACAAAGCGGCCAGCACTGTCGGTGTAGACGCTGGTTACAACGCTCAAGTCAGGACGGAGAAGCTGGACCTCGGCGCCTATTTGAGGCACGCCAGCCGAATCGCGGACGAGGCCGGACACCGTCGCCGACGCCGCGCCAAAGACTGGCACGGCACCAAAGACGATCAGCACTACTAAACCGGCGAGATGGGCGTTTCTCTTCATCAGCAGATCTGAGATCCCACCGCGTCCCTGGCAGTTTTCCTCAAAGAACAAGCCGCGCAAGCTCCTGAATTCTCAAGCTCAGATGGCGTATGCACGGGTTGATACCTATTCCACGACAAAAGGAGCCGATTGCGCAATCTCTTGTTTTGAGATTGCATCTTCGATCGTCACGGTCACCTTGTATTTGCCGGGCTCCAGGCCAGCGATGGGGAGAGATTTTTCCACCGTCAACTGGTCGCTGTGCGCCCCTAAGTCCTTTGAATCGAGTTGCTTTTGCAGGATTACCGTTCCTGCAGAGTCCGTAATCTGGTAGGTAACCGTTGCTGAGTTACTCTTGGTAGCATCGTCAATCCCGAGGTTATAAAACTGCATCCAGAAATTGAGGTCCTGGCTACGTTTGAAGCTCACCGGCGTAGCCAGGCCGGTTGCCACGCGGGGCCGAATAAATGTGTTGCTGATGATGAAGTTTCCACTGCCGATTTGCCGCGAGGAAACCGTGTTCATCTCGTCGGCCAGGATCAGCGACGAGGCTCCGATCTTGTCGTCCTCATAGGTTGGAACGTCAAGCGCCCTTCCAAAGATTCCAATGTGATCCGGATTGTTGACATCCTTGATTGCAATGTCCAGGCGGTAAAGCCCGGGCTGCAAGGGGAGCGCCTTCCAATAAAGCGACTTGCGATCAAGGCTCTTCTCGAGCAACTCGGACGGCTCTTCCACCTCAACGGTGTCCTCGAAGGTTTGCACTGTCTTGTGCATGATCGTGGTGACTTTGCCCAGGATGTTCACCACACCCTTCGACACACCGTCTTTGGTCACGAACGTGATATCACGGTTGCGCAGCTGGATTGTAATCGGGACCAAGTCCATGCTGTCGGTCACCTTCACGAAATCGGTGCGCACATCAAACGGGAAAGGCGGACCGCTCATCAACTTGTGCGTCGAGCTGAAGGCGTCGAGCGCTGCGTCAAGATCGCTGAACTTGATGGGTGGAGGCGCAAACAGCTTGGAGGCCAGCTCGATCCGGTCGAATTCCTTGGCCTCATCGTTTACGCCCATCGGCCCGTTGCCGAGCTGTTCCATGCCGTTACCGCCGAACCGGTCTTCCTTTCCCTTGTGGCTCATTTCCTCATATTGGGTAAGGCCGGCGCCGGGCACGTACTTCAGCGCGTCTTTCTCGCTGCGGTCGATGGTGAAGTGGTAGTCACCGCATTGGCAGGTGTCAACGAACTCAATGTCGACGTTTTCGCCGATGCCCTCAAGGTAGCGGTAGTGCCACACCTCGAAAGGAAAAGTGGATGTCTCACCGCCGCCTTCCTCCATTGGACGTTCATACATCCCGCCCGAGGGATGGGAGTCGATCGAATCCGGCGGACCCCACATGATATAAATACGCCCGCGGTCACTCTTCCACCCCGGCTTGCCGGCCGCATAGTGATCGTTCGCGTACTGAATGCGCCGGTAGTGCTCTTCGCGGAACTCGTTCTCAGGGGAGTCGGGATTGGGGTTGCGCCGCTGCCAGAAGTTCTCAATGAATGCTTCGCGTTCCTCGTCGTTTGCGAGACTCAAAAACGCCTTACGTTCATCGTCGCTGATGATGTAAGGAACTTCCTGATCCAGCCAGGTCTTATAAGGGCCCTTCAGCTCCTGCCGCAGTTCACGCTGGGCCTTGTAACGCTCCTTGTCGTTGAGTTGCCGATTGAGCGGATCGGCTGCCTGACCCGGAGCGCCTGCCGGGGCGGCTGCCTGCGGATCGGCGGCGGGCGTGTTGCTCTGCTGCGCCCGAAGCGCGCTCGCGGGTACCCAGATAAGGCCCAAACCAACTACTGTGATAAAAAGACGGCGGCTAAGGAACATCATTGCCTTTAAGACTCCTGCAATCTCTTCATTTTACGGCTACTTTCGCCGCCGGGCAAGGTTCCGGGCAGGGTGGCTCGCCGATTGGACGTATTAGGGGCGTCAATGTCAACGTTTTGGGGGTAAATCTGGGCAAAAAATCGGGCTTTTTTCAAGCCACATGGCTCCCTTGGAAGGCCCTCTGCCGTCCAAACAGCAGGCCTGATTCTCCCGCCCGCCAAACACTGGACTCGGGGCCAGCGACCTTCGCCAGCTGAGATTCATCTGCACGTTCGGTTGGCCAAAGGAATCCGCATCCATTTGCAAGCCGCATGCCTCAGGGAACCTTCCGCCACCCTGTCGCGTACACTTGTATGTAGAAAAAAAACAGGGATTTCATACGCTCATGAAGAAAATCCTTCTCATCGTTCTTGCTGTGCTCGTTGCTGCCGGGCTCGTTGCTTTCATGGTGATCAAGCAGCAGTCCGGCTATACCAAGGTGTACACCGCTACCCTCACGCGGGAGGATCTTTCCACCGTTATTAGCGGTACTGGACAGATCAAGCCCAAGAACTACGTCAATGTCGGCGCCAATGCGATGGGCCGCATCACGCACCTCTACGTGGCGGAAGGCGACAGAGTACACAAAGGAGAGATGGTCGCCACCATCGAGAACGTGCAGCAGGAAGCCAACGTCAACGGCCAGGAGGCCGCAATCGCTTCTGCGAAAACCGACATTGCAGCTTACATCGCCGCGGAAAAAACTGCTCAGGCAAACGTCGAGCACGCGAAAGCCGACCTCGAACAGAAACAGCTGGACTGGAATCGCGCCCAGGCCCTCTACAAAGACGGAATCGACTCCAAGCAGCAGTACGATGCCGCCAAGGCCGCCTACGATCTTGATGTCGCCGACATTGCGCAGTCCGATGCGCAGCTCAACCAAGCCAGGGCTAACACCGATTCGGCGCGCGGACGCATGCGCACCCAGGAAGCCGATCTAAAGGTGAATCAGGATCTCTATAACCGAACCATCGCTGTCGCGCCCTTTGACGGCATCGTCACCAACGAGCCCCCTCGCGAAGGAGAGATGGTTGTCACCGGCATCCAGAACACCGAAGGCTCCACGCTCATGACCATCGCCGACATGAGCGTCGTCACCGCCGAGGTTAAGGTGGACGAGACTGACATCGTGAATATCAAGCTCGGTCAGTCTGCTGAAGTCACGGTCGATGCGTTGCCCAACAAGGTCTTCAAGGGCCACGTCACCGAAGTCGGCGACCAGGCGCTACTGCGCTCGACTGGCGTCTCTACTTCGCAGTCGACCACCGGCACTGAAGAGGCCAAGGACTTCAAGGTTGTGGTCACGCTCGATAATCCGTCCGACGATCTTCGTCCGGGGCTTTCCTGCACCGCCAAAATTACCACCGCGCACAAAGCCAATGTGCTCTCCCTGCCCATCCAGGCACTCACCATGCACGATCCGGCGAGCGACAATGCCAAACCCGGCTCCGTTCAGGCGGCGTCCAACACGCCAAAGTCCAACCCCGTGCAGGGAGTCTTCGTGGTCCAAAAAGATGACCATGGCAGGCTGCGCGCCAAGTTTGTTCCCGTCACCACGGGCATTACAGGGGCCACGGACATCGAAGTCCTCTCCGGCTTGAACAGCGGCGCGGAGATCGTCACCGGCCCTTACAAGACTCTGCGCGACCTCAAAGGAGGCGCGCTGCTCAAGCGCGACAAATCCGCTCCATTGACATCCGGCGATAGTTCAAACAATTCGAACAGTTCCAGTTGATGTACGTGATTCGCCGGAAATCGGCAACCGAATTCTGAATGAGGATGATTTAGAGATGGCTTTGAACGGCATCGGCATCGAAGAACTACCGGAGACAAAGGTCGTGAATGCGAACGACATCATTGTCGTCGAGGATCTTTGGCGCACCTACGATATGGGCTCTGAGCAGCAAGTCCAGGCCTTGCGCGGCGTTTCGCTCCGCATCCGGCGCAACGAGTATGTTGCGATCATGGGCCCCTCCGGTTCGGGCAAGTCAACGCTGATGAATTTGATCGGATGCCTCGACACGCCTTCCAAAGGGAAGTACTGGCTCAACGGCCAGCTGGTCAGCGATCTCGATGACGACCAGCTCGCGCGCATTCGCAATAAGGAGATCGGATTCGTCTTCCAGACATTCAATCTCCTCGCTCGCGCCTCTTCGCTGCACAACGTGGAGCTGCCCCTCATTTACAACGGCACGCCGGCGGCCGAACGCATCGCGCGCGCCCGGCAAACCCTTGCCGATGTGGGTTTGGAATCGCGCATGATGCACAAACCGAATGAGCTATCCGGCGGTCAGCGCCAGCGCGTCGCCGTCGCCCGCGCCCTGGTCAACAACCCCTCGATCATCCTTGCCGACGAGCCCACTGGCAACCTCGATTCGAAGACGGGAATTGAAATTATGTCCCTGTTCGATCAACTCCACGCCAGAGGCAACACCATCGTCCTCGTCACGCACGAGGCCGACATCGCTCAGTATGCGCACCGCGTCGTCCACATCCGCGACGGACAGATCTTCTCCGACGAGCCCTCTTCGCGCGGCCGCTAATCGTCGAGACACGAATAAAATCTGCAGCTCCGTCGATGACTCCGTCGGCGAAGCTTTTCCACAACGATCCGCGCGATCTTCTTCCAACCTTCATCGAATCGTCTTGACATGGATCGAGAACAGGTCCAAGATTTCCACAGAGAGTGAGGGAAGAGACGCAGGCGGTCGGGATGGCCGCTCAGCGCACGTCGGATCTCATCCTGGCCTTCCTTCGGTCCCCTTCCAGATCGGCGATTTCTCCCGCCGTCAACCCATCGCGCTGCTCGCTGCGCCTCGGAAGCAAGTTCTCCTCGGGTTTGTTCGCCGATCAAAGTTATCGCAGGATCGCATGAGTGTGTCCTTTTGCATCCGTTGGTCCTGCCTCGTTCAACTCAGTTTCCCGCACTCATGGGTTTTGCCAGTTAATGCAGCAGCATCCGGTTTCATTCGGAAACCCGCCGCGGGTTTTCATGTGAAAGCGAACTCAACGGGTATTTATTCGGGCGGAGGAGTTCGATGGTTGTCACTTCACAATGCAATGGCCACCGGGTCACTGGGCTCTATGTAGGCGCACAGAACGTGCGCCGTTATTTTTCCAAGCGGGTAACGCAGATTGAGCTCCGGCTCGACCACCTGCTCATTGAGTGCGGGCTGAGTCCGGGTTTCTGGAGCGACAAGCCGGAGATTCACGATCCCCGGTTGTGCCTGTGGCTGGAATCAAAGCAACGCAACGGCAATGGACGCGCGCCGGTTCCGCTGGCCATGACTCCTTCTGGAAACAATTCGTTCGTTCTCGGCCCCGCTAGCAAGGAATCCGCGGCTCCATTGCTGTACGAGATGGGAGAAACCAATGAAGACGGGCACAGTGTTGACTGAATTCGAAGCACGCGCTGCCGATGCGCTGAGGGCTCTGCTCGGGCGTTTTTCCGCCATCAAGCTGATTGAACTCAAGCATGAAGGGGGGCCTGTTGGCCGCTTTGCCGCAATCCTGGCGCGCCCCGGTGGCAGCTCTGCCACCCTCCTGGCGCGAATCGAAATCTGCGGTCACAGCCATACGCTGGCCTGCGAAGCGAATCCCAAGGTTGAACCGGCCCGTCTGCGCGTGGCATTGCGCAACGTGCAGAACAGTCCTGCGCCTCTTGCAGGCGATGCCATACCGGTTGTCATCGCGCCTTATCTTTCAGCGGAAGCGCAGGCGCTCTGCAAGCAAAACAAGATCGGCTTTCTCGATTTCGAAGGGAATGCCCGCCTGACCGTCGGCGACTTCTTTATCGTCATGCGTTCGCTGCCGCGCGAAGCGGCGAGTCGCGCATCCACGGCGCCGCAAATGCTACCTGCGCGGGCTACCGTCGATCCGATTTTTCCGAATGGCTTGCCGAAGAGATCCCGGAAGCAACCGGCAATGGTGCTCTCAGCCTGATCTCAGTGCGCTGGGCTGCCGATCAGATCTCCAGAATCACCGGCATGATCATCGGCCGCCGTCCGGTGCTTTTCTGGATCAGTCTCTTCAGCTCCACGCGCACCCGCTCGTTCACCATGCCGTAGTCGGACTTCTGTTCAGCGGTCAATCCATCCAGCGTCTTCAGCACCGTCTCGCGCGCCTGTTCCGTAATGTCCGCGCCGCCGAACCCTCGCATCAGCACCTCCGGCTCGCGCTCCACCTTGCCCGTCTTCTTATTGATGGCCAGCACAGCCAGCACTACGCCGTCCTCCGACAAGATGCGCCGGTCGCGGATCACCAGATCCTCGACCACGTCGATCGACGATCCGGAGTCGATCAGTATGCGCCCAGCAGTCACCTTATCTTTTTTGCGCGCGTCATCCTTGTCGAGTTCCAGCACGTCGCCGTCTTCAATCACGATGGCATGATCCACCGCGCCCGTCTCCATGGCTAGCTTTGCGTGTTGCCGCAGAAAACGGTAGTCTCCGTGAATCGGGACGAAGAACTTCGGCCGCACCAGGTTGATCATCAGCCGCATCTCTTCCTGGCTGCCGTGGCCGCTCACATGGATCAGGCCGTGCTGCCCGTCGTCATAAATTACGTTTGCCTCGCGCCGGCTCAGGTGATCGATGACTCTGAAGATCCCGCTCTCGTTGCCGGGAATGATTCTCGAGCTAAGCACCACGGTGTCGCCCGCTTCGATGTGAGCGTGCTTGTGGTTGTCGACTGCCGCGCGGCTCAGCGCACTAAGCGGTTCGCCTTGGGTCCCGCTGATCAGGATCATGAGCTGCTCCGGCGGAAAGTCGCGAATCTGCCCCGGATTGATCATCAATCCCGGCGGAATCTCGATATAACCCAGGTCCTGCGCAATCTCCGTGCTCTCCACCATCGACCTGCCTACCACTGCTACCTTGCGCCCATGTTTACGCGCCAGTTCCATTGCGATGCGGATGCGATAGATCGACGACGAAAAGCAACTGAAGAAAAGCTTCTTATTCGTCTGGGTAAGGATCTCGTCTAGTCTCGGAATCACCGCGCGCTCGCTGGGCGTGTAGCCTGGCCGCTCCACGTTCGTCGAGTCCTGAAATAGCGCCAGCACGCCTCGCTTGCCGTACTCGGCAAAGGTGTGCAGATCAAAGGCCTTATCGTCCAGCGGCGCCAGGTCGATCTTGAAGTCGCCTGTATGGATAATGATCCCCACGGGCGTTTCGATTGCCAGCGCCACACAATCCACCAGCGAATGCGTCACACGGATGGGCTCAATCGTGAACGGCCCGATCGCAAACTTCCTCTTCGGCTCAATTTCGATCAGCTCGATCTCATCGAGCAGCTGGTGCTCTTCCAGCTTGTCTTCCACATAGGCCAGTGTAAATTCCGTGGCATACACCGGGACCTTCAGCTCATTCAGAATCCAGGGCAGACCGCCGATGTGATCCTCGTGGCCGTGCGTCAGCACAATGGCCCGAACATGCTTCTTGTTTTCAATCAGGTAGGTGATGTCAGGAACCACAATGTCGACGCCCAACAGCTCTGTCTCGGGAAACATCAGTCCCGCGTCGATCACAATAATGTCGTCTTCCCAGCGCACGGCCAAGCAGTTCATGCCGAACTCGCCCAGCCCGCCCAGGGGAATGATCTGCAGCTTTTTTGTTTGCATCTCTCAACTATGATGCTACCACTGTGGGCGCTGCGCAGATGGGACGCCAACTCCCGCTGACGACCTGCACTCCAATGGTGTAGATTGGGTCCGCTGCTCCTTTAAGGCTCAGGAGACAAACTCATGATTGCCACAAGACGAAAATTCATCCAGAGTTCTTTCGCCGGAGCGGTTGCCGCCGGATTCCCTGCCATCGTTCCCAGCTCGGTTTTCGGCGCCACCGCGCCTTCCAATCGGATCAACATCGGCGCCATCGGCGTCGGCCGTATTTCACGTGGCCACGATATGCCGGGAGTGCTTCAGTTCACGGGCGTGGCCGGACGCGACAATCGCGTTGTGGCCGTCTGCGATCTGAGCGCGGAACGTGTCGAGCTCGGCCGGCAATTCGTGGATGACGCCTATACGAAGAAGCTGGGCAAGCCCTACACAGGCACAAGAGGCTACTCCGATTCGAGAGAACTCCTTGCTGACAAGGAGATCGATGCTGTCTTGATCTCAACGCCCGACCATCAGCACGCGAGACTGGCCGTCGCCGCTGTTGCAGCCCGCAAGGATGTCTACCTCCAGAAGCCGGCGTCGCTGACCATCAGGGATGGACGCACCATGGTCGATCGCGTGAACGCAAGCAAGCAGATCCTTCAGGTGGGATCGCAGCAGCGCTCGTGGAAACAGTTTGCGCGCGCCGTGGAGCTGGTGCGCAATGGCCGCATCGGCACTGTGCAAAGGGTCGAGGTCGGCCTTCCGGGCGACCCAGCCGGCGGCAATCCGCAACCCATGCCGGTTCCCGAAGGATTTAATTACGATGAGTGGCTCGGCTCAACGCCTGAAGTGCCTTATACCGTCGATCGCGTCATGCCGCAAAAAGGCTTTGACCGTCCCGGGTGGCTGCGCATGGAACAATTCGGCGCAGGGATGATCACCGGCTGGGGCGCGCATCATGTCGACACAGCGCACTGGGGAATGAATACGGAGCTCACTGGTCCTGTCGAAATCTGGGGCCACGCCGACTTCCCGTCAGAAGGCCTCTGGAATGTGCACGGCCCCTTCAAAACGTATGGCCGCTATGAGAACGGCGTCGTCATGACGATCTCTGGCGAATTCGAAAACGGAATCAAGTGGATCGGCGACAAAGGCTGGATCTTTGTTTGCAGAGACACTGGCACGACTCCGACAGCTTCCTTGAATTCTCCCTCCGCTCCGATAGCCCCCCTCCGCGCCAGCGACCCCGCGATTCTCGACTCTGTGATTGGTCCGACGGAATATCACGTCTACACATCCGACGATCAGCACGGAAACTGGCTTGACTGCATTCATTCCAGGAAGGCGCCGGTCGCGCCGGCCGAGATTGGCCACCGCGCGTGCTCTACTTGCCTGCTGCATTGGATCGTCATGAAGGTGCAGCATCACATCTACTGGGATCCCAAGACGGAAATGATCCAGGGCGATGATATTGCCGCCAGCCTGCTGTCCCGGCATCAGCGGCATCCCTACGAAATCGCTTGAAGCTGGGCCGCCACAACGAACATCATTCAACGGCATGATCAAGAATCGCCTCGCATTCCGGCGGAGTTTCGATGCCGCTGAACCCGAATCCGTTCCATCGATAGGCGGCGATGCGAGTTTTCTTCGTCGCGGGATCGGGCATCAGGAACGAATCGCCTCGGTGCAGCGCACACAGCACGCCGTCTTTTGATTCCAATGCATCGATCAGCGGCCACGCCAGGGCAGAGCCTCGCCATCGCGCAATCAAGCCATGGGGACCGACGGCGTAGACATACGGCCGCAAACCCACCTCGTCGTCAATGGAGGAGTTGTGGCGCTCGAGCGAGAGCAGCAACGGATCGGCCGCCATGGAAGTTGTCAGTTGCAGCGAAACCAGCGCCTGGCGTCGTGACTGCCACACCAGCTTTCCCGCCTGGTAGCCGTCGAGAATGATCCCATCCACCGGCTGCGCTGGAGACCATGGCTCCGGCAGGATCGTGACTCCATTAATCTCTGCGCCCTTGCCAAGCTCCGAAGAACAGCCCGCGAGAGCCTGATCGGCTGCTGCGTTTCTGCCCGCCAACCTGGGATAAGCCGTGGTTTCATCGGTATGCGTACTAAGCGCGCCGCACAACAGGTGCCCAGCGTGGACTCTGCAATCCGCGATCATCCCATCCTTGGTTTCGGCATACTTCTGATCGAATAGATGATTGCCGAGCGAGAAGAAAACCGGCCTGCCCTCGACACATGCGGGTGCCTGGACCACATGGGGATGATGCCCGACGATCAGGTCGGCCCCGTGCTCGACCAGCCAGCGCGCCTCCTGCTGCTGCGCGTCGGTTGGCCAATCCTGCAGCTCGTTGCCCCAATGAATCGAGACCACGACCAGGTTCGCCAACTGTCGAGCCAGCCGCAGTTTCTGCGCCATCTCGACAGAAGGTACCTGCTGCACGCGCCCATCGGCGGCCTTGACGGTCGTCACCGCAATAAGACCGACAGTCAGCTCCCCGAAGCGAAAAAACTGCGGCGAGCTGTAGAAATCCAGCGCCGGCAAGCCGCTCTGCCGGAATGCTTCGCGCGTTTCAATTCGGCCAACATGGCCCAGATCGCCGGAGTGGTTGTTCTCCGCACTCACCATGTTGAAGCCCGCCTGCCGCATCGTCTCGGCCGCTGAGTCGGGCACGGCGAAGCATAGCTTGTTCTCCGGTGGGCATTTTGCAGGATCGCCAATCGCGCCCTCGAAATTGCCGCCGACAAGACTCGCGCTGTGAAAGAGTTCGGCAAATCCAGCCCATGGGCTCGTTCTCCGCTGCTCCATCTCGATCCGCACCAGGCGCGACATCATCACGTCGCCGGTAAAGAGCAGCCGAAAATCGCCGGGCGCCGGCTGCGCCTTGGCCGCCGGGCGAATGAGAATTGCTGCAGCAAATATTAGAAGGGCGGTTCTGCCGGACATGCCAGGCTCTCCCTGGAGATGAAAGAGCTGACCCACGCCGGATGCGCCTCGGTCTCGACCTTGCCGGGCACCGCTTTGTCTGCCGGTGATGGATTCACAGGATCGGCGTCCGGATTGGCTGGCTTCCCTGCCCAGATAAGGTCCGTCAGTGGTGTGGGCGATGGAAACTCGTAATAGGAGTAGACGCTACCCTTCACAATCTCGCGGCGGCCAAAATACGGAACCACCTGGTCCCACTCCAGTGGGCGTCCGACAGCAGCTTCGAGGTACGGGACTTCGCCTCCGCCGGCCACATCGGCAATTTTCATGATCGGGTTGGGCGTTGATAGCGCGAGGTCCGCGCTGGCAAGACTGTTGTAAACCAGAAAATCATGCTCCGCCACCGCTCCCACATGCAGAATCTCGTCATAATCGCTGTCGGCGAGCGGCTGATTTTGTAGTTCTTTCTGGGCCATGGCTTCGAATAGTCGCGTCTTGCTCGTCGTCGCCTGTAGACGGCGGATAATGCCCGTTTGCAGCGGCTGAGCCGTCTGGTCGCCCGAAGAATCTTCGGTTTCCGACGGGTCTTGCGGCAGGTTCCCAGTAAAGTTCGCCGACTTTGCCACCACCTGCTCCATCTGGTCGAACAACGCTGCAATGGCCTCGAAGGTCTTCGGATCCGGCTCCACGTAGCCTCTTGGCGGACGCAGGACAATTGCCTCAAAGCCACCCTCGCCGCACTCCGCGGTGGATCTCTCGTTCACCAGCACGGTTGCGTGCCGCAGTGTGGCCCAGGAACCCAGGCCTGTCTGAATCCGTTTCGCATTCCAAAGTGTGTCTTGCCCGTCGCCGGGAAAAGTCGCATCGTCGGCCCACTGCACCGCCAGCGCGTTGATCCACGCATCATATAGATCCGTCTGCGCCGCGCCCTTTGGTTCGCGGCCTTCAAGTGCGTCGATCGCGGGGCCGAGTGCGGGATACGACGCAATGTCGGTCTTCAGCAACGAGCGGGCATAGCCGCTTCCGAGCGCCGCCGCAAGATCGAGACCCGATGGCAGCCCGCGCGGGCCCTTGGGCCCGGTAATCTGTTCCGGCGCTGGCCAATCGGAGTGGTAAACGGTCGACAGCAGCACCTCGTTGTCAAAACCCCACGAGAGGGGAAATACCTGCGGGCTGGTGCCGGGATGAAGAGCAAACACAGGCGGAACGAATGTTCCGGTGCTCCACACAAGCGGCGAGCGGCTGGGCGCGATGTAAGCGCTGTAGGCCGCGATCCACTGCATTGCTTTCGCTTTCACATCGTCGGGCAGCGCGTTCAAGGGCGTCGCATCGATCGCCGCAGCAAGAGTAGTCAGGTAGTGAACAGCTTTGAAATACTCCTGCATCTCCGGCGTAGCGGTGTAATAGCCGCGCGGCGTCAGTTCGGTAAAATCGAACACCTTGCCGAAGACAGGCGAATTAAATGTGCCCTGCGCTTGTTGAATGTGCAGAGCCTCGGCGTCGGAAGCGTTCGTTGCACTGTTGGAATCCGCCACCGCATCGAAGGCCACTGCCCACTTCGAGGTCGGTGCACTCGCGTCGAGTGACTGGCGCGCTGCGGCGACAAACGCCCAGAACGCGGGCATCGCCTGCTGGCGTTCCTCCACGATGAATGTGCCTTCATAGGCTGAGGCCACCAATTCCCAGAAGATGTCGGTGGTCACAAGATAAGGCCGCGTTGGCGTCGCGCTATCGAAATGTCCGCAGGCGTACGATTCCGTGTCGTAGAGCTCGTACATCTGGTCTTCGTCTGTTGTGCGCAGCATGCCGCCACTCTTTGTGTAGCTGTTACGGTCGGCGGCGTCCTGCGTAAACATCCACGCGTTGATCACGTCCGCCAGCGGAACTTCGATCGGCACATAAACCAGCGCCTGTGCGCCCGCCTTTTCCACCAGTCCAATGACGCCTTTGCCGTCGGGCACAGATGAAGGCGTGGAAATGAACTGGTATCCGCCGGCCTGCGTTGAAGTTGTGCTGCCATGGTCGCCGATCACAGCTACGCCCGCTACGCCGCTTTTCCAGTGCAGCAGCGCCGCGCCATTCGGAGTCACCGTCAGCGATCCGCCGCATGGATTGCCGACGATATGCGATGGCTTATCCCAGTTCTGGCCCGCGTAGGCAAGCTGCTGAAAGCAGCCACTGCCGTCTTCCCAGATCAGCAAATGTCCGTCCGGATGAAAAGACTCAGGCAGCGCCGATGGGGCGAAGTTCGGCGTTGGATCTTCATTCTCGTCGGGAATCTTTACGTACGTTGATTGCGGCCCAATCACCTGGTATTCCCGCTGGCCGTCTTCGGTAATCGAACGCGTGGAGTACTCACCGCTTGGCAGCCGCTCGGCGAAGAAAATCCGGTAGCTCTCAATGGCCTCGTTCGTTGTGTCGTTGTAGCCAGTTTCGAAGGGCCGCGGCCCAACCAGAAGACGGCGCACGTCGGCAGAAGTTTGATAGATGGTTTTCTGCGTCCAGCTTCCATTCACGTTGTCAACTGCCAGAATCTGGGATTGCTGGCCGGTCTTTCCCTCGACAAAGAAACGCTGGCCCAGTGGATAAACGGTGAGAGAGGCAGCAGTGAAGGTCGCGGGTAAATCGAGCAGCGGCGTCGCGCTGCTGTCGCCTGCGTGCCAGCTCACCACATGATTGCCGGCTTGGTCGTGGAGTAGGATAACCGCATCCGCCCCGGTCGGCCAGATGTCGAAATCCACAACGGATGTCCCGGCGGGCAGGCTCAACTCTGAACTCACTGCCGGCGAAGGCGTCACGTTGAGTTCGGCTGTCGTAAAGGACGAAGGCGCGGCAGGTGCCTGCGCCAACAAGGTGAGAGCCGGAAGGCTCAGAAAAATCGCCAACGCGCGCGTCTGCGCAGGTTTCATAAGGGCCTCCGGGGGGACTCAGGTCATTCTAGAACACGCGACGCCCAATTCGTCCCCTCGGGAATCTCAATATTTTCCGGCCTTTTATTCGGTTGAGATTATATTTTGGTATCAATGTCAGCTGGACGGGCTAAGCTTGTCTTCGCTCGGAGGACAGATATGGACCTCGCGATTGTGCGGACTGTATTAATGGGTGGAATATCGCCGGTAGTCGTGGCCTTGCTTATGTGCGCGACAGTGTCGCCACTGGGAGTGCCCAACGCGAACTTGCCGAAGATGGCAGTTTTGCACGCCACCATCACAATCACCGGAGGCTTGACACTCACCGGCACCTATGACGATCGCCTGACACTCGCTACCTGTGCCGACGTTGCGAAGAGCGGCACTAGCGCCGACGGCAGGGGCGTTCGGATGTTTTACGTGCCAATACCACCTTTGAATCCCGATGGCAATCCTGGACCCGTGGGTGGCGGCCACACCTTTTCAACCGATGCTGCTGCCTCGCCTTATCACGGCCCCGGGACATACACAGGCTCGGGCTTGAACGCGACGCAGATGGATGTGGACACCCCACCCGGTTCCCAAGACACTCATATCTTCGCGTTTCCCGCCATCGTGGGAACGCTGATCGTCAAACCCGATGCATCGGGATCGTTCCAGTTTGATGGTTTACAGGATCCGGGCAGCGTCACGATTTCCGGCCAGGTTACCTGGACCTGCTCGTAGTACAAACGGCTTAGGCCGCCGCTCTTTTGTTGACCCGTTGCAAAGCCCGCTGAAATAGCGGGATCTAACATCACATTTCCAAGAGTGTTTCTGGGAATCGAACCGGCAATTCCTAGGCCACCACGTGCAACACGAAAGTCATTGAACCGTGGCCGGACCCGCAGTAAACCGAACAACGCCCAGCGAAATCGCCTATCTGGCTCGGAGTAAATGTCACTTCTGCCGTTTCGCCGGCCTTGACCTTCATGTTGATGCCGAGATCCCGAATGTGCAGTCCATGGCTGACGTCAAGACTTTTCAGTACCAGAACAACGGGCTGTCCTACCTTCACGGTGATCTCACCCGGTTTGAAAACGAAGCGCTGCGCGGTAATCTCAATTCGCTGCGGTGGGCCTTGACCCCGGGCAAGCGAGCCGAAAATCGTGGATCCAGCTGCGCCAAGAAACAGAACAAGCAACATGATTCTTTTCGTCATAAATCTCCTCGCCTTTCGGTCTTGTTCGTCTCGCAAAGTCTGGCCCACTCAACGGATGTCCGGTAGATTTCGCTCCGAGTAAATGCCCGCTCCGACGCTTCCCAACTGACTAAAAAGCCCGCTCAAAAAGCGGGCTTCTACTTCGAATTCTTGGTAGCGCTACCGGGAATCGAACCCGGGTTTTAAGATTGAGAATCTCACGTCCTAACCCCTAGACGATAGCGCCACGCATTGTGTGGAGTCAGCCCGCGGGCGCGGGCCACTCCTTTACTTTAACAAAAATCTGACCTCAATCCAATGACGCGTGGAGCCCTGGACCGCCCCATCAAATTCCCAGCTTCCGCACTTCGTCGTTGTAGTATTTCCGGTACAGAATGTCCCACTCCTGCGAGCCTTCGAGGATGATCTTCCGCTGATTGGCGATCTTCTGACGCGCCAGCATGTCGATCTTCGCCTCTTCGGTCAGGAGCAGTTCCAGTTCCTTCCGCGCCTCCTGACGGATCGTGTTGCGATCCTCCAGGAATCCCACTTGGTCGATCTCGGCCAGCGTGTCCGCCACGGTGTGGGCCAGCTTGTTCAGCTTGTCGCGGTTGACCCTCATAGCACCGCCTTGTATTTCTTGGTCAGCTCGCCCTTCACCTTCTTGAACATCTCGGCATATTGCGCGCCGCTCTTGCGCATCTCCTCGGAGTAGGCGTCCAGAATCACGCGCACCTCTTCGTTGATGCGGTCCTCGAGCGCAAGCTCCTCCAGCAGAGCCGCGTTCACGCGCTCTTCCGTCACCTTCAGGTCACTGGTGGTGATCATCTTGGCGTCGATCAGATGCTTGACCGTGCGGCGGGTGAGGTACCCAATGTAGTCGCGGGAAAAAATCATGAGTTAAGAGTCAGGATACCGCACCTCACCCGTGCCTGTACACCGGGTAACTAGCATAATCGCCTTCATTTTGCGGCTCGCCGACTCGCGCGCCCGTCTCGCCCGCTTCCGCCCTCTTTACGCGCCCCTCCGCATCACCGTGTAGTACGGCTGATTCGAGAGCGTCTCGTTGAATGCCGGCTCCAGCCGCATCGCTCCGCTTTTTCCAGCAAGATCGAAGTAGTACTCCAGCGGGAATTCGGTTGCTGTGTAGTCGGCCGGAATCGCAGCCGTAAAACTCCCGCAGTCCCCCTGTATCTCGACCCGCCTCCACCGTTCCGCCTGGTCCACATGCCGGTAGTGGATACGAATCGATACCACCTCATCGGGCACCAGAGCCGTTACCGAAAGCGCCAACGCTGCGCCAGCCTCGAAGCTCAACGGCGGCTTGTGAGCACACGCCAAAACGGGCCGCCCCGGCCTGCCCGTCGCTTCGACAGTGGCACGCCGCGTATTCTCGCTCGATACGTCCGGTTGCCCCGCGCTCTTTACGCGTTCAGTCAAAGCTGCAATGTCCGCGTCGATCGCGCCGAGCCGATCGCTCCAGTGTCCGCGTCGCATCGGAATGCTTCCGTAGGAAATATCTCGCTGGTAAACGGCCGCGGCGTGTGTCGCCATGTCGTCCCACGCCTCCCCCGCCATCCCGTACAGGTCGATCGCCTTTCGACCCACCTCCGTTTCCTCCGATTGCTCAAAGACCGCATACAGCACGCCGCCCCGCATCTTCGACGCAAAAAACCAACCCAGCCCGACCTGGATCTCCACGTCCGCCTCGATTCGACGAAACGCCGGGGACCGCCGCGTGGGGGTCACGCGCCGCGCCTGGTCCAGCGCCGTCGTCGCCGCCGTGGCGCAATCCTCCATCCATTGCGCAACCTCGATCGGCGAATATTTTGGATTCGCCGCGCCACCCATCTCGTCCGCGGCGTGCCCGTCGATCGTCGCGAACAAAACCGGATCGAGCGGCATCACCGTCCCAAAGCATTTCGGCTCCGGTGTATCGCTGTACGGCTCGAATTCGCTGCCGCGCACCACCGGCATGTTGGTATACATCTCCGGCCAGAACGAGTGATTCGATGCCGATGGCAGATGCGCCGAAGTCAGCAGCGGCAGAATCCGGCTCGCATTGGCCACCGCCGTCTCCAGTGCGATTGCCCCCGCCCCGAATCCTTTGCGCAACCACCGGCGCCACGCCTCCGGATTTGCATCCGGATCGTAGAGTCGTCGACCCCACATCCGGTAGTAGAGTTCAAATTTCTCCCAATCGGCCTTCGGATTCAAGCTCGCGTCCGCATACGCGCACCGCCCGCCCGCGTGTCCCGATCCTTCCCTTCCCTTGAACGTCAGCGGCTCCATCAAATCCAGCCCAGCCGCTCCGCAGAAGTGCGCAGTCCTTCCGTATGCCGCCGCCATCTCCGGATCGGCGCTCAGCAAATGCCGCTGCGTGCCCGGCCACAGCCGAAAAAGCAATTTGTATTTGCTCCCGGCTTTCAGAAAATCCGCATACCCATACCGTGTGAACGATCGCGACCCCGAACTCAGGCTGAATGGCCCTCCGTTCTCGACTGTCGGCTTCGGAATCTCCAGGGCGCGAATGTCCGCCTGCTGGTACCCAAGGCTCTGGTGCTCGGCCGAATATTTCGCTCCCAGCTTCACAGGCATTCCCGTCGCGTTGGCAATGTCGATCATTGTTTCGTCCACGCCCTTGGCGTGCATATCGATCTCAACCGTTCGCCCGCAACCTTTAATCGCCTCAAACAACGTCTTCCAGAAGTCGTAGCTACCCTCCGGAATCCCGCTCTCGCCGTGCACGCGCAGCGTCAGCCCTTCGATTTCAGGGCATTGCTTAAGCAGCATTGCCAGTGCGTCGCGGCAATACGGCGCGTGCGTCTCCTTCGTCAGACCCTCAATGTTGTGATATGCATGCGGGCTGTCGGTCCACTGGTACGCGTGCGTCCAGATCCCTAGTTGGAAGTGCAGTCCACGCGCCGCCGTCTGCGCGGCGATGAACTTCAGCGCCTCCAGGTTCATCTGCCGCTCGTGGTCATCTAGCTCCGCCGGAGCCGCCAGCACCGTTCCATCGGCTGCAGCCAGCTGCATCACCCGCACGTTGTATCCAGGAACATTCACCATATATGGATACGGAAAGTGTAGGTAATCGCTGGTTACGCCCCTGGGAAAGTCATACTCCAAGCCAAACGCGAGGCAGAACCGGTTGAACCGGCACGCAACCAGCAAATCCAGGTACCCCAGCCAGAACTCCCGGTCGTAAAGCCACGGTTTGTCCTCGACCTCGCTGCAAAAATACCGGCCTACACTGCGCACTTCGTTGGCAGGCTTTTCCAGAATTGGCTCTGCCACGCGCAGCGCGGTTCTCGCGTCCGCGCCAAAACGTACTCTCTCCGCCAACTCGAGTAGCCCGTACACATACCCGCGCACATCGCTGCCGGAAACAATCGTGGCCGGCATCCCGGCATACCGGATCGGCGTCAACGCAAAACTTTCCCGCTCGCCATGCCACACCGGCAATCGTGGCGCGTCAGCGGTCGGCGTCAGTCCGGCGGACGTCGGTTCCTCTGAATTCACCAGCACATAGAATGCTGCGCCACGAAGCTTCTCGCCGCCCTTAACGATCCAGCACAACGCACCCTTCGCTGCCAGCGCCGCGCGCAGTTGTTCCGCCGCCCACTGCACGGGTGGTGCGCCAGCTACAGGATCGTGTGCATCGATCTTGATCAAACAGCCGCGGCCCGCCTGCGCCAGCGCGCCTTGCGTTACGCTTGCCGCCGAAACCGCTCCCGCCAGCTTTATGAATTCTCTGCGCTTCATCTTGAAACTTCCGTCCCGGCAGTGTCGCTCTCTTGCTCCTCAGCTACCTTAGTCCCTCAGACCCATAGTCCCTAATCCCTCAGTTGCCTGTTCACTGTTCACTGCGTTTAGCTCCTGTGCGGGCATGTCTTTGAGTTGATGCATTCGTCGGCAATCCGCAGTCGCTCCACCGGCCGTCCGCCCACCAGGTGCTCCCTCACAATCTCCTCCGCATCTTCCGGTTTCACGTTCCCGTACCACACACCCTCCGGATACACCACTACGGTCGGCCCGTGCTCGCACTGATCCAGGCACAGGGACTTATTGATCCGCACTCTCCCTGCCAGGCCGGCATCTTTGCTCAGTTGGCTCAGTCGCGCGTGCAGCTCGCTCTTTCCATCCGTGGTGCACGAGGGTCGCGGTGCATCGGCAGGTCGTACGTTGTGGCAGACAAAGACGTGGCGTTCAAATAAGGGCAAGCGGAAATCCTCCTCAATTCATTCCAGATTAACAACTCCCTCTGCCAGGTCTTGCCCAGCCCACTGCTCATCGACTCAGTCAAAAGTTTTCCTGATGCCCGCCCCACCCCCATCTGCGAGAATAGGTGTCTGACGATGAGCACCGACAACCTCCTCTCGCTGAAAGACGACATGGTGGCTTTTATTGAGGGCCATGGCCTCCATCGCCTTCCCGGTTACGTCACCGACGACATTCCCTCCGTCCTCTGGGAAGGCCGCGGCAATCCCGACGCGTGGAAAGATTTTGTTGAGATGGCCAAGCACGTGGGCGCTCCCTTCGTCACGTTCAGCGAGATGACGCTCGACCGCGAAGAGCTCGACGCCCTCATCGAAGAAGCCGGCGAGATGAACTTCCCCGACGAGGAAGCCGCAGAGCTGGTCGAAGCCAAGTGGCTGCGCAAATACTCCGGCATGCTGGGCTACATTCAGCTCGGCTTCATCTATCAGGGCATCGTCTTCCTCCACGAAACCACCACCGAGTGGTATGAACGCTACCAGTCTCTGCTTGAGAATATCGAAAGCTTCCACGACATCGTCATCGACGACGCTCACTCCCGCGACGACGAGGACGAGTAAGCCTTCGTGGCCGAATTAGCCAGCGCCACCGGTGCCCCCAACCGCACCGCTTCAACCCGCACTCTGCCGCCCCAACGCTGGCTCCTTGCCAAGCCCCACCCCGATGAATCAGCTTCACTTGCTCGCGAAGCGCGCCTCCCTCTCGTTCTCGCCGAATTGCTCGTCGCGCGCGGCATCAACACCGCCGCAGAGGCCTTCGCTTTTCTCAACCCCGAGCCCGCGCATCTCCACGATCCCTTTCTCATGCTCGGCATGTCTGCGGCCGTCGACCGTCTCGAGCGCGCCATCGCCGCGCGTGAGCCCATCCTCCTCTACGGCGATTACGACGTCGACGGCACTGTTGCCGTCGTCCTGCTCAAAACCGCCATCGAAATGCTCGGCGGCGCCGCAGGTCTCGGTCTAGTCCGCTTTCACGTCCCGCATCGCCTGCGCGACGGATATGGCATGCAGTCGAGCGTGCTTGAATCGGCCCACGCCGACGGCATCCGCGTCGTCGTCACCGTCGATACCGGTATGCGCGCCTTCGCTGAAGCGGAAACCGCGCGCCGCCTCGGCCTCGACCTCATCATCACCGATCACCACTTAACTGCCGCAAACGACGCGCTTCCCGCCGCCCTCGCCATCCTCAACCCGAATCAGCCGGGATGCCCGTATCCAGAGAAAAGCCTCTGCGGCGCGGCCATCGCACTCAAGCTCGCCCAGGCGCTGCTTGAGAAGTCCGAACGAGTTCGCCGCGATCCCGCTCGCCTGCGCGAAAAAACTCTGCCCAGCTTTCTCAAAATGGCGGCAATCGCCACCATCGCCGACGCCGTTCCGCTCCATGGCGAGAATCGCACCATCGCCGCACTCGGCCTGCGCGAACTCCGCCGCCCGGTCGGCGCGGGTCTCCGCGCGCTCTTCGCCGCCGCCGCGCTCGACCCCGCCTCCAAGCAGTTGACCGGCTTCGACGTCGCCTTCCGCCTCGCTCCGCGCATCAACGCCGCCGGCCGCATGGACGTCGCCTCCGACGTCATTGAGCTCTTTTCCACGCGCGATTCTCGCCGCGCCGTCGACCTGGCCACAAAGCTCGAGCGCCTTAATCGCGAGCGCCGCGACGTCGAAGCCGCCGCGCTCACCATCATTGAAGCTCGTCTCTGCTCCGACGCCGAAATTGCATCCGATCGGCTTCTCGTCATCGACGGCGACGGTTGGCATCGCGGCGTCATCGGCATTCTCGCCTCGCGCGTCGTCGAACGCACCGCTAAGCCAGCCATCGTCATCAGCATTGAAGACGGCGTCGCCCACGGCTCCGGTCGCTCCGTCGACGGCTTTCCGCTCCTCGCCGCCATCGAATCATGTGCCGATCTCTTCACTCGCTTCGGTGGCCACGCCTTCGCCGTTGGATTCGCTCTCCCCGCTGAAAAACTTCCCGACCTCAAGCGCCGTCTGCGCGACTACGCCAGCGTGCACCTCGCCGCGCGCGAGCCTGAGCGCCTTCTGCATATTCACGCCGAACTTCCGCTCGACCGCATCACACCGGTTCTTGCCGGATGGCTGCGCAAGCTCGAGCCTCTCGGCCACGGCAATCCGGAACCCAACTTCGTCGCTCGC
Source organism: Occallatibacter sp. (assembly GCA_049518955.1). Classification (GTDB taxonomy): domain Bacteria; phylum Acidobacteriota; class Terriglobia; order Terriglobales; family Acidobacteriaceae; genus Telmatobacter. The sequence continues at coordinate 5,490 of JBEKRG010000064.1, read as the reverse complement.
TCCGCCCGCCTGCTGGCCCCGCCGCGCATCATGAAGGCTCAACACATCCGCCTGGAACTCGCCCAAGACGCCCTCGCGCAGGATCCCCCCGCTCCGGCCGGCGCCGCATCGCCATCCCTGCCCGCTTCCGCCGCTCCTATTGCATCCATCCGCGCCGTCGGCTGGAACCTCGCCCAGCGCGCCATGGATCTCCGCCTGGATCGGGGCAGCCTCATCGATCTCGCCTACCGCATCCGCGAAAACGACCACCCTGACTTCGGCGGCCTCGAAATCGAAATCACGGGTATGCAGCCCTCTGACGTGTAGGCGGACGGCGGAAGGTCTCACTGAAGATTTCCAAACTTCTTGAACTTGGCAGTGCTAACATCGCTGCAGTTTCCACGCGCTGGCCAAGTTACTGAGCAACGAGATTTGCACGTGCCCGCCTTCGTCCGGGGAGGCTCAATTGCCTGCCTGGATTTCCGAAGCTCGTGACGAGTTTGTCAGCTGAATACAAGTGGGCCGAGATTCTGCAGTTCCCAGCTCCCCGAACGAGGAGAAAACCATCATGCACCGCTCCAGAATTCACCTTTTAATGCCCTTGATCGTTCTTCCCGCTCTTACACCACGCCTGTGGCCGCAAACGGCCGCCCCGCAGATTTACTCCTATATTCAGGACCCCGCCCCCAGCCTCATGGGCCCCTCGTTCGTGAAGGTCGCTCGTGACGGTCCTAAAGAAGCCATCGACCAGATCCTTCCCGTCGGCCCGGGCCGCGCCAAGGAATTCCACAACCACATCCTTTACGACTTCCAGGCGCACAAGATCTACACCAAGCTCGTCAGCGATCCGTCCGTGCCCTGCTCGATCATGACCTATACCTCGCCAGCCGTTCCCGACGAGTTCGACGTCATAACCGCCTCGGCCGATTCGATGAAGGACTTTCTTGCCCACGCCAAGCTGTTGCGCAGAGAAACGGTGAACGGCATCCCCAGCAAAGTCATGGAATTGAACGCGGATCAGATGAAGGTCACGGCGTGGATCGCCGATCCCGGCGGATTCCCTGTGAAGGAGGTCATGACGGGAGAAGACGGCAAAGCCACGACGATGCTCGAGGTCAAGAAACTCAGCTTCGCCAGGCCGCCCGCATCAGCATTCGAGACCCCCAAAGGCTGCACAGCAATTCAGGGCGAAGCCACGGCCACCGGTGCCAGAGCTGAGTTCGGCACGGGCGAGACCACGCCCAAACCCTCCGTCAGCGTCACCGCCGTCACTCTCGAGTCCGTTCCCGACTACACCGGTCCCTGCCCGGTCAAAATCCGCCTCACGGGAAACATCACCGTCGACGGTCCCGGAAAGGTCTTCTACCAGTTCGGCGCAGGCAAGATGGAACCCGGCGATACCGTCACTTTTACCACGGCCGGTAGCAAAACCGTGAGTCACGTAATCACGTTCAATCATCCTGAGCCGGGCTACGGCAATGAGATCGGCGTCGGTGCAATTCTTGAAGCCATCGGCGAAGACACCTCGGGCAATCACGATGCGTCCATGAAAGGCTCCAACAACGCAAGCTTCTCGATCAACTGCACCGGCAATGCTGCCGCCGCGCCTGCTCGACCCCCATATTCACCACCAACCCCGCAAGCCGCTCAGCCAGCCCCGGCACACGCGGGCAATGCTGGCGTCACTTCGGTCGCAATCCAGGTCACGCCCCAGCGCTACACCGGCGTTTGCCCGGTCACCGTCAAGCTCATCGGCACGTTCACAGCCAGCGGTCCCGGCCCCGCATATTTTCAATTTCAAGCTGGCGCCGTCGCAGCCAGCAGCTCTGGAGCCGTCAATGTTGGAGCCGATGATACGGCAACGGTCACCAGCGAAGGCCAGGTGCGCCGCACGCCCCAGGTGCAAAGCGTGCGCTTCCTCGCCGGCATGGAGCCGCGCGGCCATCAGGAGAATGCGAAGTTTACCGACGTCCAACTCGATATTCATTGCACCAACGCACCTTGATTGGCTCAACGCAAAACGGCCCTCCCATTTGGGAGAGCCGTCTTTGTCTGCATCGGATTTGCGTTTCAACCGGAATCGGCGGCGGCTCACCCCACCACTTCAATCCCCATCGATCGCGCCGTTCCCTTGATGCTCTTCACCGCCGCGTCGACCGACGCCGCATTCAAATCCGGCATCTTCTGCGTGGCAATCTCGCGCACCTGCTTCTCGGTCACTTTGCCCTTCTTTTCCTTGTTAGGCGTGCCCGATCCCTTCTCAATTCCCGCCGCCTTCTTCAGCAGCACCGCCGCCGGCGGCGTCTTGGTAATAAAGCTGAACGTGCGGTCGCCGTAAACTGTAATGACGACAGGAATAATCAGCCCCGCCATCTCCTTGTTCTGCGTCTTGGCGTTGAACTGCTTGCAGAACTCCATGATATTGACCTGCGCCTGGCCCAGCGCGGGGCCGACCGGCGGCGCGGGCGTCGCTTTGCCGGCCTCGATCTGCAGCTTCACGTAACCGTTAATCTTCTTCGGAGGTGCCATTTTCTGTTCCTTCTCGAACCAGCTCTTGGCTTCTAGCTCTGAGCCTCATGCTGGTTATTGGTTCATGTAAATTTTGGTGTCGAATCCTCAGTGTTCGCTCGCAACCGGCGGCGGCTAGATCGCCAGCCCGGCTAGAAGCTGAAAGCTACTGGCTGAGAGCTTCAACTACTCAATCTTTTCCACTTTGCCGAACTCCAGTTCGACCGGCGTTGAACGCCCGAAGATCGTCACCATCACCTTCAGTGTTTCGCGATCCTCGTTCACTTCGTCCACCACGCCGTTGAAGTTCGCGAACGGCCCATCCGTGATGCGCACTTGTTCGCTCTTCTCAAACTTGATCTTCATCCGCGGCTTGTCTTTGGTCGTCTCCGAGCGGAAGAGAATCGAGCTGACTTCTTCCTCGCTCAGCGCCACGGGCTTGTCGCCCGTGCCAAGGAACCCCGTCACTTTCGGCGTGTCCTTCAGCACGTGCCACAATTCGTTGTCCAGTTCCATTTCCACCAGCACATAGCCGGGAAGAAATACCTTCTCCACCGTCCGCTTCTTGCCGTTGACGATCTCCGTCACTGGCTCGGTGGGAATCATCACGCGCCCGACGCGCTCCCTCAATCCGAACGCCTGCACGCGGCTCTCGATCGATTCGCGTACCTTGCGCTCAAACCCTGAGTAAGCGTGCAGAATGTACCACCGGAAATTCTCGTTCTTCACCGGCTGCGGCTCTGCTGCCGCCACGGCCGCCGCGGGCTCTGCCGCAGCTTCTGGCTCCGGTCCTGCCCCTGCAGGTGTCTCCGGCTCCGCCGCGTTGGCTTCTGTTTTCGGTGCCTGCGGTTCTACCGCTTCCGCCGTCTCAGTCGCCGCCGTTTCCGCCTGCGCCTCTGTAGACCCCGTCTCTGTGGGCTCTATCTCTGCGGATTGATCTAAGTCTTCCTTCATTCCACTCTCGATTCTGTGCCGCCCGGCTACTGCAATCCACCACCAAGCCTGCCCAGCAGCCCATACACCGCAACTTTAAAAATGCCGTCCACGACAAAGAAGTACAGCGCAAACAGGAAGGTCGTCACGATCACCACTCCCGTCGTCACTCTCACTTCCTTCCATTGGGGCCAAACTACCTTGCGCATCTCCGCGCGCACATCGCGCAGAAAAGTCGTAAATTCGGTCCACTTGCCCAATGCGCCCCCGCCAAACTCAGCCAATGCTCCTGGCTGCTGCCGTTTCGCCGACCGCTCCGAGCCCTTTTCCATTGCTGTCTTCGTCGCCATGCTGATTCCTGTTCCAGGGTTCAGGTTTTTCTATTCCCTGTTCCCTATTCCCTGTTCCCTGTATCTCTGGCAGGGGCGGAGGGATTCGAACCCCCAAGTCCGGTTTTGGAGACCGGCAGTTTAGCCGTTGAGCTTACGCCCCTGTGAAGCAGTTCACAGTTCTTAGTTCAGAGTTCACAGTCCTGAATCGTGCACCATTGCCTTGAAACTGTGAACTAAGAACCGCGAGCAATAAACTCGCTTCCTATTTCGACTCTTTGTGCACCTGGTGCTTGCGGCAGCGCTTGCAGAACTTCTTCAACTCAAGACGGCCTGTAACGGTCTTCTTGTTCTTCGTCGTCGAGTAGTTCCGCTCCTTGCACTCGGTGCATTCCATCGTAATGATTTCCCGCATTGCCTCTTCCTCTCGATGGCTAGGGTTCGGGTCTCTTCTAGTCCCTAAGTCCCTGCTACTTAATGATTTCGCTGATTGTTCCCGCGCCCACGGTCCTGCCGCCCTCGCGAATCGCGAAGCGCAGGCCCTTTTCCATGGCCACCGGCGTAATCAGTTCGATTTGCAGCTCCACGTTGTCGCCCGGCATCACCATCTCCACGCCCGCCGGCAACTCCGCCACTCCCGTCACGTCCGTCGTGCGGAAGTAGAACTGCGGCCGGTAGCCCTTGAAGAACGGCGTATGACGTCCGCCCTCTTCCTTCGACAGCACGTACACCGAGCTCTTGAAGTTCGTGTGCGGCGTAATCGACGCCGGCTTGGCCAGCACCATCCCACGCTCCACGTCTTCCTTCGGCGTGCCGCGCAGCAGGATCCCGGCGTTGTCCCCAGCCAAACCCTCGTCCAGCTGCTTCTTGAACATCTCCACGCCCGTGCAAACCGTCTTGCGCGTCTCGCGGAAGCCCACGATCTCCACGTCCTCGCCCACCTTCACCTTGCCGCGTTCGATCCTGCCCGTAACCACGGTTCCACGGCCGGAGATCGAGAAAATATCCTCGATCGGCATCAGGAACGGCTGCTCCACGTCGCGCTTCGGCTGCGGCACGTTCTTGTCCACCGCATCCATCAGCTCGTCGATCTTCGCTTCCCACTGCGCTTCGCCGTTCAGCGCGCCCAGCGCCGAACCGCGTACCACCGGCACATCGTCGCCCGGGAACTGGTACTTGGTCAGCAGCTCGCGTACTTCCATCTCGACCAGGTCAATCAGCTCCGTGTCTTCGACCGCGTCGCACTTGTTCAGAAACACCACGATGTACGGCACGCCTACCTGCCGCGCCAGCAACACGTGTTCCTTGGTCTGCGGCATCGGTCCGTCGGTCGCCGCAACCACCAGGATCGCTCCGTCCATCTGCGCCGCGCCGGTGATCATGTTCTTGATGTAGTCGGCGTGACCCGGGCAGTCCACGTGCGCGTAGTGACGGTTGGCCGTCTCGTACTCCACGTGCGCCGTCGCGATCGTGATGCCGCGCTCCCGCTCTTCCGGCGCGTTATCAATCGAGTCGAACGAGCGGAACTGGTTCTTCGGGTTGTGCTTCTGCAATACCTTCGTGATGGCCGCCGTCAACGTCGTCTTGCCGTGATCGATGTGCCCGATCGTCCCCACGTTCACGTGCGGCTTCGAACGATCAAACTTTTCCTTCGCCATAAAAATCCCAAATCCCTTTCATCGCTTGTACTGCTCGTTGCTTCTCAGGGCGCCGGCGGTCCGGCTCCAGCCCCAAAACCTTA
>JBEKRG010000063.1:0-27692 GCA_049518955.1 Occallatibacter sp. | reverse complement strand
GCAGGACACCGGTATTGGATTCGCTTCCGATGCGGCCGATCGGCTCTTCGAATCGTTCTATACAACCAAGGACGATGGAATGGGGATCGGGCTCTCCGTCAGCCGTTCGATTATTGAGGCCCATCGTGGGCGCCTCTGGGCCTCGGTCAACGATGGCCCGGGATCCTCCTTCGCGTTCTCCATCCCAAGCGACTAAAGCGCCTAATCCACTTGGAAGCAATGGCTGGTGTACGACTCCCGGCTCAAGCCCGCCAATACCTAAGTACAATAGACGCCGCTCACCAGGAGGCGGAAGATGGTGTGGTGGAGTGTTGCAAAAGGGGCTCCATGGAGACAAACTCATCCGCGTTGTTGATGCGCAGCCGTGAGTGGCGGGAACAGCACTCCGGGACGAGCACATCGACTTCCTCAAGCAGCGCTGGAGCGATCGCTGGGTTCTCCACGTTGGATAAGAGTGTTCTAAAGTGCGGAATGGGATCTTCATGTTGAATCCACGGTCTCTCGTATCGATCGTCGACGATGATGAATCGGTCCGGGAATCGCTGCCGGATTTACTCAAGGAATTCGGTTTTGCATCTCAGACATTCTCTTCGGCGGAGCAGTTCCTAGCTTCAGATGGAATCTCGCACACCAAATGCTTGATCCTCGACATCGCTATGCCGGGAATGACCGGTCCTGATTTGCAGCGCGAACTGAAGCGCCGCGGGTCGAGTGTCCCAATCGTCTTCATCACTGCTCAAAGAGACGAGGCCGGGCAGTCGCTCCTTATCGAGCGTGGCGCGGTCGCATGTTTGACCAAACCGTTCAGTGATACTGAGTTGCTCGACGCGCTGAATTCCGCTCTTCGGATCAAGTGAACGTTGTTTTTCAACTTCGTGCTTCGGATTTACAATGATTTCTGCCAGTGCACATGGTCGCGAAACGAGGGCCCTTCCCATGTCACAGACCACGCCGATTGTTTTCATCGTCGATGACGATATCTCCGTTCGAGAGTCACTCGAGCTTTTGCTTCGCCATGAAGGTCTGGGCGTAGAATCATTTGTCTCGGCGCAGGAGTTCCTCGGCCATCCGCGCGCAACGGTACCGAGTTGCCTGGTCCTGGACTACTCTCTTCCCGGACTCAACGGTCTCGAGCTGCAGAAGCGTATTGCAGTGGAACGGAATGAGATGCCGATCATCTTCATTACGGGGCACGGGAATATCCCGATGACTGTGCAGGCGATGAAAGCGGGAGCTATCGAATTTCTCACCAAGCCGTTTAGCGATCAAATTCTACTGAATGCCATTCACAATGCCTTGCGACGCAGCAAAGCGTTACTTGACCGCGATACAGAAATTCGGGTGTTGAAGGCTCGATACACGCTTCTCACCGCCCGCGAGCGCGAAGTGATGGTACTCGTTGTTGCCGGCCTTCCGAACAAGCAGGTCGGCGGCGAATTGGGCATCAGCGAGATCACGGTGAAAGCGCATCGCGGCAGCATGATGCGAAAGATGGAAGCCGATTCTCTTCCCGAATTGGTGAGCATGGCCGCCCGGTTGCGCCTGGTCCGGCCGACCCTGGTAGTGAGCAGCAAATAGGCAAGTTGCCGGCTGGGGCCTCTCCAACGGCGCAGGATTTTTGTGTACCGGGCGGGCAGCCGCGCAACCAACATCCAAAAGGCTCGACCACCTAGCAATTAAGCGGTAGCCATCAGGCCGAGACGATCCTGGGTCGTCTTGCAGCTACCAGCGTCGAGCGGGAGCGGCACCATCTATATGGAGTATCTCCCCGCTCACATGGCCCGCCTTTGCCAGGTAGAGAACGGCTTCGACGATATCCGCTACCGTCGCTTTTCTTATGACCGGTTGCGCCGTCGAGTCGTTGGGATCACTGGGGTGCATCGGTGTATCGACCTCACCGGGAGCTACCGCATTAAAGCGAATGCCATCTTTTTCGTATTCGACAGCAAGGTTCCGAGTTGCCGCGTTGAGTCCACCCTTTGTCATCATCGAAATCGAACCATTTTCGCCGGCGATTGGCCGATCTGCAAGGGCCGCACTGATGGTCACAACGCACCCCGATTTCTGCTTCAGCATTTCTTTCACAGCATGCTGCGTGATGTAGAAAAATCCGAGTAGATTTGTGGAGACAAGGGCGTTGAAGTCTTCGGTAGTGAAATCGGTGAAGGGTCTGGTTAGAAAGATACCGGCGTTGTTCACCAAAACATCGATAGTTCCGTAGTCGTTGATTGTCGCCTCGACTGCCTGGATAGCCGTCTCCTGGTTGGCGATATCGCCATCGATGCGAACCAGGCTGGCTGATGCAGGCAACTTTTGAGTGGCATGACGAGAGGTCGCGACGACGTTATAACCCTCTGCCAAAAACCTCTCGACCAAGCCTGCGCCGATTCCTCCCGACGCTCCGGTGATGATTGCTGTTGGTTTGTCCGACATAGACAACCTTTCGTTCCAGAGATGCGAACCCAATACGTAGTCGAATCGCCGGCACTACGCAAACGGCACCAGTTTGCCGAGGATGGTCGGCAGATATTCAGCGACCGTCGGATGAATATGCATCGCGCGCTCGATGACCGTGTAGGGCGCCTTCGCATACATCACATCGAGCAACACGTGAATTACTTCATCGCCTCCAACTCCAAGAATTGCGGCTCCGAGAATCTGTTTTGTTTCTGCATCAACGCAGATCTTGATGATTCCTTGTGTCTCACCTTTTTCGTAAGCGCGGGTCACTCGGCTCATCGGATATTTCACAGCGAGGGCACGACGTCCTGACTTCCGCACTTCCGCGTCCGTCATGCCGCATCGCCCCAGCGGCGGATCGATATACAGCGCGTAGGCCTGGATCCGATCGGAAACGCGGCGATGGTCTGCGTTGAAGAGATTGTCTGCAACGATCTCGTAATCGTTATAGGAAGTATGCGTAAATGCGCCGCGGCCGTTGCAGTCCCCGAGCGCCCAGATGCCGGATACGTTCGTTTGCAGTTGATCATCAACCGTTATGTATCCGCGGGTATCGATGGCAACCCCGGCCTTGTCCAGTCCCAGGTCGCTCGTATTGGGAATGCGACCCACGGCCATCAGAACCTGAGTGCCCACAACTTCTGGCGGGCCTTCTTCGCAGGTGAGGCCGACAGCGACGCCGGCATCGCGTTTCTCCAGCGAGATGCATTTCGCATTCAGCCGGATGTTTATGCCCTCAGCCTCCAGGATTTCGCGCACAGCATCGGAAATGTCTTCGTCTTCCCGTCCAATGAGGCGCGGCCCCATTTCCACAATCGTGACTTCGCTTCCTAAGCGGCGATAGATCTGAGCAAACTCCAGCCCAACATAGCTTCCGCCAACGATGATGAATTGCTCAGGAAGGAAATCGATGTCCATCATTGATGAGTTGGTGAGAAACGGGACGTCGTGAATGCCCGGCATTTCCGGCACCCGCGCGCGCCCGCCCACATTGATATAGATCTTGTCCGCTTCGAGAACTTCATCGTTGACCATCACAGAGTTCGGCGACTGAAAGCTGGCCTCGCCCTGTATGACCGTGCAATTTGTCATTCCCCGGAGCCACGCCTCCACTCCTTTGCTTGATCTTGTGGACGCGGCATCCTTCCGGGCTTTCACTCGGTTGATATCCACGCGCACATCGCCGACCGAGAAACCATATTCCGCACCTCGGCGGGCAACATGGATCGCATAGGCGCTCGCCACGAGCGTCTTTGTCGGAGTGCATCCTGTATTCACGCATGTTCCGCCGAATTTGCTGCGCTCGATAATGGCGACCGTTTTGCCCGCATCCGCAAACCGCGCTGCCAGCGACGGTCCTGCCTGGCCCGTACCGATAATGATGGCGTCGAAGTGCTTCATGGCGCGGTCAGTGTCCCCCCTTTGTTTCGAACCTAATGTCCTTGGCCGCCTCTTCGGGCGTCGTTTGATCGTTCGATCGCGGCCGATTGGGCTGGACCTAAGAGTTGCTGGGTGTCAGCTCCGCCGACGCCGGTAACGCAGGTACAGATACGCGGCTTCTTGCTTTACGCTGACCGTTTGAAACCAGGGAGCAGAATTCGGCAGAAACGCCACCCCTTGCACGACTGCCGGTCGAGTGGTGTCGTCCTTACGGCCCGCGATTTGCGGCGCCAGCGTCAGAAAGAGTTCGTCTACAACTTCTGCCGCCAGAAATTGTCCGAAAAGAGTAGGACCGCCCTCGTGGAGAAGCGTCTTTACTCCGAACTGCGACTGCAGCAAACGCAGGATCGCCCGCGGAGCGATGCTGCCACTAGCCGACTTTAAAGCATGTATCTCAACCGAGCGTAGTTTTGCAGCGCCTCGGCGCGCGAGCTCATCTCTGCCGGTCGCGGTTGTTACAATCACGGTGCGCATCGCCGGTGTTTGGAAAATCGCTTTCTCTAACTCCAGTTGACCGCTGCCGCTAACGATCACGAGCAGGGGATATTTCGGCTTATGTAGCGCGTCGACCCGGTACTCCTCATATAGATGCTTGGCATTGGGGTAGACGTATTCAGGAGTCCAAAGGCTTTTCGCACTTACGTCGCGCGGGGTTCCGGCGCCGACCATGATGGCATCCGCGGAGGCCCGTAACAGGCCCATGATGAACCGGTCCGCGGGATTGGAACCGCTGATGGTTGAGCCACCGGACTTACCCTTGATCTCGTAGCTGACGACCCCATCAAGAGTGGAAACAAAATTCGCAATGACAAACGGGCGCGCAGCGGTTGATTTGCGAAAGCGCAGATCACCGTCGTACAGCTCTCTCAATTTCTGCGGGAGCGCTGGTTTACTGGACTTCTTGTCATAATCAATCAGCGTCCGTACGAGTCCCATTTGCTGCCTTTCTCAAAGCCCGAGCAGAGCGAGAAGCAACCGGGTGCTACTGGCGGAGTCTGATTTGCAGCTGGTTGATGGCAACCCCGGCAATCGTAAAGGGGACCCCAAGGCAGCGCTGCCTCTCGACCACCCTGCCATCTTCCGTCGAGCACTTAATTCCGCATCGCCCCCGGGGCCGCATTAGCCGTATGTGAGATCCGTGCTCTGTCCGACTTCGATAATGTAGCCATCAGGATCACGGATGTAGCAGCGGATCTCTCCGTACTTGGGAATCGGCGGCGTGATGAACTCAGCCCCTCGACTCTTCCATAGCTCATAGCACGCTTGAATATCCGCAACGCGGAAATTCATAAAGCTGTTGATGTGGTTCGGATCGGGAACACTGAGCGTAACCGTCGGCTTGTCGGGGGTCGGGCCGCCGCCGACGTTCAAAATCATCCAGATATTCGCGAGCTGAAGGTATGCGGGCGCGTTGCCGTCACCCAGGCTCAGAATGTGACCGCCGAAGACCTTCTCATAGTAGTGAGCCGAACGCTTGATATCGGCGACGGTAAGAAAATGCGCGATGCTGATTCCCTCCCGCGGGGGCATCTCATAGCTCTTCTGTTCGACTTGTACGCTCATTGACGACTCCCATTCCGAAAAAGAGTTCTCATTCGATTATTCCGACACTCTCGTAGTCATGCTGCCGATTAGGCCTGACGAGGGAAGGCAAAACAATTGGACAATGGTATCGGGCGATACTTTGGTATCGTTTGTAACTCGCACGGAGATCTTTCACCTCGGAGTCGACCCCATAAAACCTTTCACCAAGGCGGCAATTTCATCGGCGGCCGTGTCGAGCGCGAAGTGTCCACCATCGACGATATGCACTTCGGCGTTCGGAACATCCTTGCGATAGCTTTCAGGCTCGCTCGGATCAAACGATAATTCGTACTTGCCCCAGATCACGAGCAGCCGCGGTTGGTTCTCGCGCATCCACGCTTGCCATTTCGGATACGCAACCACATTGTTTCGATAGTCATAGAACAAGTCGCTTTGGATCTCGCCCTGGCCAAGCCGATTGAGAAAGTAGAACTCGTCGGTCCAAAGGTCGGGATCGTGGCGCTCCACGTCAGGATCGTTTCCGACGTGTCGCGCGCGCGCAGCCTCGAGCGACAAGAGATTGGTGCGCAACGCGCTCTCATTCGCAGCGCGATCAGCCCAGAAGGCCCGCCGTGTTTTCCAGTTCTCTCCAAGGCCCCCGTTGTGAGCGACGGCATCCTGCACGATCAGCGCCTCAACTCGCTCGGGATGAGCCAGAACCATGCGAAAGCCGACGGGGCCTCCGTAGTCCTGCATATAGAGCGTGTAGCGCGAGAGCCCGAGCTCCTCGGTAAAATGACCCATGATTTCGGCGTATCGATCGAACGTGTACGCGAACTTTTTGGGGTCCGGCCAGTCACTGTGTCCGAAGCCAAGATAATCCGGCGCAATCAGATGGTAGTGGTCCGATAGCCGTGCGAAAAGCGGCTCGAACATACGCGACGACGATGGAAGTCCGTGCAACAGCAGAAGCGTCTCGGCATTCTTCGCACCGGATTCTCGGTAGAAAATTGATAAGCCATTGATTTGAATGGTGCGAAATGCCACGGGGTTCATCGGCAATTCCTTCCCTCGGACTTCGACTGGCGCTGCGCAGGGCAACACGATCGTGTAATTGCTGGGCGTTCCCGGTTCTTATGCCGCCGAAGCGGACTTCTTCTTCTCTTCGAGGGCCGGTAGAAGAAGTTTCAGAAGCGCTTGATCCGAGAACGGGTTCTGACCTGAGATCAACTCGCGATCTTGAAGAGCGTAGCTCCCCCATGGAGCGACCACGCTTACTTCACCGCCCGCGGTACGCAAGGCGAAGTCCGGGTAGAAGAGAACCTTACCACGAATCTCAAGCGGCTCGCGCTGCTGCTCTTCCGCCGTCGAAAAGATAGTCATCCTATATCCGGAGTAGATCCAGCCTTGAGCCTTTGCGTGTGCTCCGTCGACATCGCCCGCCGCCAGCGCGGCCACAAACTCCCTCGAATCGGGAAGCGCGGAGAGCAGTGAAATCGGGCCATGGCAGAGCACCGCAGTAGGCTTCGATGATTCATGGAAATGTCTCATTACGATGCCCGCGTTGGGATCATCGAGAAGATCGATCATCGGGCCATGGCCGCCGGGGACGAAAACAGCGTCGTATTGATCCAGACCTGATGCCACGACATCTGAGATGCGAGTTGGATTTCTGAGGCCGGTCAGGCTATCGCGGAATTTGAAATAGTCCTGGAGCCTGGCCTCATCTCCGCCGAAGAAATCGGGGACAGCGGAATGGAGATCCAGTTGCGGCGTGTTGCCATTGGGGTTCGAGAAAGTGATCTCGTAGCCTTCCTGCATGAGGGCGCGGACCGGAACCGTCAACTCGTTCAGGTAATAGCCGGCGCCACGATAATGCCCGTTATTTTTCAATGGCAATCCGTATCCGCTCGAGACTAGCACCAGGATTTTTCCTCTTGTTGTCATTTTGTTTTCCTCTTTGAAATCGAATTCTGTTCTCCTGAATATGAGCCAGCCCTTCCTCCCAAGTGCACAAGGGCGCTCCAACGCGGTTGATGGGTGTTACGGCATCGGGAATCCAAACATCAACCACGACTGATTGGCTACCCAATCCGGGTAGAGCTTCGTCATCTGATCGAACAGCTCCTCGTCTGACGTCGCGATTTTCTGCAACCGATCGAAGTCTTGCAGATGACGCTTGGTTTCCTGGATCGTCGAGGGGGAATCGGGCGCGCCAGTCTTCTTGTGACCGGCGACAACAATCGCCGGGTTCAGCGCCGCTAAACGATCCAACGCCGCGATCCAATTCTTTCGGCTCTCGGGGGTGGTGTCGCCGACGTAGATGCGGCATTGGTTGTACACAACGTCGCCAGCGGCGATCAGGCCGATCGATGGAACATAGAGAGACGTCGAATCGGGACTATCCGTGCGGCCCTGTTCGATGACCCGCAGTTCGTGCCCCTCGAGGGTGAAGGTGTCGTTCTCGTAGGGCTCGGGTGGAATCAACTTGGTGGCCACTTGCCCAGGAAACATCCGGCGGGCCAACCGCTCTACGACGGGAGTGAAAGACATCTGCATGGCTTTAACCGCATCGGGCGTTGCGATCGCCCGTGCAGCCGGGAAGCGATCGAGCAGAATGCTCAGACCGTAGAAGTGGTCGAAATGAGCGTGCGTTATGTATATGGTCTCCAGATTGCGGTTGTGCAGAGCCACCCATTCCGCGCGAGCCTCGGCCTCAGCCACTGTCCCCATTGCGTCCACCAGCACCGCGTCGTAATCGCCGAAGATCAAAGTCGAGGTGATCGGGTCAAAGCCGAGCGCTTCGCCAAAGGGCTTTGGCCGTTCGCCGACCATAGCCTTTCCCGGGGCCGTAAAAACGTTCACACTGAGCGTGCTTGACGCGACGGGCGCCGTCACGCTCGCGGTCTCTTTGAGTCCATTTGTGACGTCCATTCGGTACCCCTTTCAGTCTCGAAGCGAGTGACTGTTCAACGTAAGACTGGCAGAAGCGCGACGACGAATCCATTGGACGAACGTATCGGCCGATACATAAGTATGGGTTGGGCGTGGGACAAAGAGTGGGGCGTACTTGGTTTCACAGAAGCCCGATACCAAGGCATCGACCAATACCTTTGTCCAATAGATTCTGCGAGCCGCCTGCGGCTTAATCTATCTTGAGTAAGGGCAGGTGCGCCCGCCCTTTGGCTATGAAGGAATGGAGGTAAAGAAATGCCGGAAGCAACCTGGAGACGTCACGAGAAACATGGGCAGCTGACAATGCAGAGCGACCTGCCGGACAGCGTCTACGCGTTTCCCAAGCAGCGCAAGGAACCATTGACCGACGCACAACATGTACGCAATGCCGTGGCGCGGTTTGATCAAGTCATCGATGTCTCCGACGCCGACCGTGCCTTGGCGTTCGCGAACATTGAGAAAGCCGCAAAGCACTACGGCGTCAACCTCGCGGAGACATCCTGGCACGACCTTGGCGTTCATCCTCAAAAGAAAAGAGGATAGGTTACCGCCAAAGGTCTTGTAACGCGCGAACGCCGGCAGCAGAGCTACGGGTTCGCGGGTTGGGGCGTCGGCGCAAGGAGATGAGATATGAAAGCAATCGTTGTCCACCAATATGGCGGCCCGGAAGTACTGAAGTATGAGGATTACCCTGACCCGGTTCCCGGTCCCGGCGAGGCACTGGTGCGGGTCGCCGCCTCAAGCGTGAATCCGATTGACTACAAACGGCGCGCCGGATTAACGAAGGACTTTTATCCCATGCAATTCCCGAGCCTCATAGGAGTTGATATGTCGGGGACGGTGGTCAAGGCTGGGCCGGGCGTGGAAGGCTTCTCTGCCGGCGACCAAGTCTTTGCGATGGCAGACAACACGTACGCACAACTCTGCGTGGTGAAAGCGGACGTTCTGGCAAAAGTTCCCAAGGGGCTCGATTTGGTCCAGGCCGCGGCGCTGCCGCTGGTGACGGTGACCGGCAACCAGCTCCTTTCAGCCACGGGAGTCAAGGCGGGCCAGACGGTGATCGTTGTGGGTGCCGTAGGAAATGTCGGGCGTTCGGCGGTATTCACCGCTAAGGCGCGCGGGGCGAAGGTGATCGCGGGGGTCTTGAAGAGGCAGATGGATGAAGCGAAGACTGCCGGCGCGGATCAGGTAGTCGCAACCGATGACGACGTCGCGCTTGCGAATCTACTGCCTCTCGATGCGGTGGCGGATACGGTTGGCGGAAAAACCGCTGAGAAGCTGATTGCCAAGGTCAAGCCGGGTGGGGTTTATGCATCGGTGGTCGTGGCTCCGCAAAACACAGCCCAGTACCCGTCTGTGAAGGTGGTGCACGTATTTTCGAAGTTCGACAGGAAGACGCTCGAGTTCATGGCCGAAGCGGTGCGAGATGGCAAGCTAGTGATCCCGATTGGCAAAAAGCTGCCACTTAGTGAAGCGGCCGAGGCTCAAGCGGAAGCAGAAAAGGGTGGCATCGGGAAAATCCTGCTGGTGGCTTAAACTCTTTTCTGGGCATAACGTCTAGAGGAGCAACCGAAATGAGCAAACATCAGCGCGGGATTAACCCCGATTCGAAGCCGAGCGGAAACGGATGCGTGGAATGCCTGGAGTCGCCGAACGGTTGGTGGCTTCATCTGCGTCGCTGTGCGGAGTGTGGGCACATCGGATGCTGCGACAGTTCTCCGAGCCAACATGCATCCAAGCATGCGGCTGCGACAGGGCACCCCATCATTGCCAGCTTCGAGCCGGGTGAAGATTGGTTCTACGATTACGAAAAGCAGGGCATGATCAAAGGCGTGAAGTTGGTTCCGCCGCACGCGCATCCGGCAAATCAGCCCGTTCCTGGCCCGGCGGGAAGAGTGCCTGCCGACTGGGAATCGCTCCTGAACTAGCCGGCAGTGAATTCCTTTGAGGGAGGGTTGATACATGTGAAAGCGGTGCGCATCGACCGTTACGGTCCGCCTGAGGTCGTCTTTGTCGAAGAGATTCCGAAGCCGTTGCCCGGTAACGGTGAAGTGCTGGTGCGCGTTGCAGCTGCAGGCGTCGCTCCCTGGGACGCGATTATCCGTGAGGGCAAAAGCAAGGTAAGTCCGCAGCCCCCCTTGACGCTTGGTTCCGACCTCTCGGGCACCATTGAGGTCCTTGGTCCCGATGTGCGCCAGTTCGCAATAGGCGAAGCGGTCTACGGCGTAACATATCCGCAGTTTTGCGGCGCCCAGGCCGAATTCGCCGTCGCGCTCGCGGGAATGATCGCGCCAAAGCCACCCCGCTTAAATCACCTTGAGGCAGCTTCGGCGCCGGTTGTCGCAGTCGCCGCCTGGCAGATGCTCTTTGAATATGCGCAGGCGAAAAGCGGAGATACGATCTTGATCACAGGTGCAGCTGGAAACGTCGGCGCCTATGCCGTCGAAATGGCAATAGAAGCCGGAATGCGAGTGATTGCGGTTGCCCGCTCCACTGACCATGAGATCCTCCGCGCACTGGGCGTTGAAACTATTCTCGACCCCAGTGCTCCCGGTTTCGAGGTCAGCTTGCCTCAGGTGGACGCCGTTCTCGACACGGTGGGCGGCGAAACGGTCCAACGCTGTTCCAGCGCCGTGAAGGACGGGGGGCAGCTCGTGTCACTCGTCGCCACGCAACCTCCACAAAGGGCGGGGATCCAATCGGTGTTCTTTTACGCTGCAGTCACGAGCGAAAGATTGCGCGCGATTTCAGACCTGTTCGAGAGGCGCAAAATCTCCCCCCAGGTCGGATCAGTGCTGCCGCTCGAAGAAGCGCGCAAGGCGCACGAGATGCTCGCCGGCGCACCACATAAGAGGGGCAAGATCGTTCTCCAGATCCTCGGCTGAATGGGAAAGGGAAGGGCGCTCAACCAGAGCGGGGATATGCGCAGTCACCTCGACGCAAACGTTTTCCTGCTCGTTGACGCTATATTTCCGCCAGCGCGCTTTGCACGAGATGGATCGAGATCGCACCTTCGCCAACGGCGGACGCAACCCGCTTCACGTTACCGGAACGGATATCGCCAACTGCGTAAACCGCCGGCAAACTCGTCTCGAGCATCTGCGGCGGCCGACCCAGAGGCCACTTTTGTGGTGCGTCTGCCAGAACTGGATCCAAGTCCCGTCCAGTGAGAACGAATCCCTGCTGATCCAGGGCGACACAGCCACGCAACCAGTCGCTGTGCGGCGACGCACCCGCCATCACGAAAACATGGCCGATTTCGCGTGTCGATTTCTCCCCCGACGATTTGTCGATCCAGGTGACGCGCTGCAGTCGCAGATCGCCTTCCAATGACACAAGCTCAGATTGGTAATGCAGCTCGATCACTGGATGCGTCGTAATCCTTTGGGTCAGATAGCGTGACATGGTCTCTGAAAGGGTCTTGCCGCGAACCAGCATATAGACCTTGCCAGCGGTCTCAGCCAGAAAAGCCGCCGCCTGACCGGCCGAATTGCCTCCGCCGATCACAATGACCTCATCACTCCCGCAAAGTTGCGATTCCATGAATGTGGCCGCGTAATAGATTCCGTTCCCTTCGAACTGTTTCAGATTGGCGATGTCCGGTTTGTTGTATTGCGCTCCGGCAGCGATGATGATGCTTCGCGCCTGCACAATGCTGCCATTTTCCAGCTTCAGTTGGTATGGCCTTTGATCGCAGTGGATCTGAACCACTCGTTGCCCCATCATCATCCGGGCGCCGAACTTCTCAGCCTGCACAACGGCGCGGCCCGAGAGCTCGAGGCCGGAGATGCCAGTAGGGAATCCGAGGTAGTTTTCTATCTTTGAGCTCGAGCCCGCCTGCCCACCGGGGGATTCGGCTTCAATCACGACGGCGTCCAGGCCTTCAGAGGCGGCGTAAACTGCCGCAGCGAGCCCGGCCGGACCGGCGCCCACAATGGCGACGTCGCGTATGCGTGATTCATCGACCGTGCCCGCGAGCCACAGACCTTCGGCCAGCCCCTGCGTAGTGGGATTGCGCAGCACCTCGTTTCCGCTGCAAATCACAACGGGTATTTCGTCGATCTTCAGGTTAAAACGATCGAGCAGCTCCTGAGAGGTCGTGTCACTGTCGAGGTCGATGTATGTATACGGATACGCATTCCTGGTGAGAAACTCGCGCAAGCGCAGAGTGTTAGCCGAGTGGCGCGATCCGAGAATCGTCACGTTCCCCGCGCCTTCTGCAATGAGCGCTTGGCGTCGCTGAATGAAAGCGCGCATGAAAAGATCACTGAGCTCGGCATCTTTTGCGATAAGCGAGCGCAGCGAGTCCGCGCTCACTTCAAGGAATTCTCCTGACTCTCCAACGCGCCCGCGTGATAAGGAGCGGGCTCCGGAGATCAAGACCATTTCTCCGGAGAAACCTCCTACGCCATACGTCACAAATACTTGCTCTCCTGAGAGCCTCGTCATGAGAATCTCGAGCTTTCCTGAAAGCACAACAAAGCAAGGCATTCCCAGCTGACCCGGCTCGAACAGAATCTCTCCTGCCCGAACAGTTCTCGCAATGTCGTACGGCCGGATGCGGTCGATCTGGGCGGGCGTCAGGACAGGGAAGGCCTGGGCCTGCCGGTCAGGCGTGTTGATCGATGGCTGCATTGACTCAGTCATCTGATGCCTTTTTGCTCATGGCCAATTCCAGTTCCACTAACGTCACGATCGCCTCATCTCGG
Organism: Occallatibacter sp.; assembly: GCA_049518955.1. Lineage (GTDB taxonomy): Bacteria > Acidobacteriota > Terriglobia > Terriglobales > Acidobacteriaceae > Telmatobacter. Next base: position 14,604 of record JBEKRG010000063.1, on the reverse strand, counting down.
CCGACCCAACTAAATTATGACCGGAAGCCGAACTTGAAAGCGTGTGTCACCGGGCCTTGAAGTGATTTGTACATTGCCGCCAAGCTTTCTGACAATGGTCTGAACTGTGTTCAGTCCCAGGCCGGTTCCTTCGCCAACACCCTTGGTCGTAAAGAAAGGATCAAAAATATAGGGCTTGATCTCCACTGGAATTCCGGGCCCGCTATCGCCAATTTCAACCACTACATAGTTGTCCTCGCGGAAGGTCTGCAGCCGGAGTTCACCCTTACCCGGCATTGCGTCGATCGCATTTTCGATCAGGTTGGTCCAAACCTGATTCAGCTCAGTGCCTACCGCGCTAACCAATAGTGGAACCGGTTCGTAGATACGCTTCACCTCAATTCCCGGTTGCAGAATGTGGGCCAGAGTGCCGAGCGTGGTTTCGAGGCTTTGCGCGATGTCAATATCCTGTACTGGCGCCTGGTCCATATAGGTGTATTCCTTAACCGTCCGAACCAGTTTTGATATCTGGCCGCAGCTGTTCTCCACTGTGCCGAGAAGGATCGACAATTCTGCAGATGCGGCGATCCGCGTCAGTGCCGGGCGCGCTGTATTTGGATCGAGATTCGTCAGCAGGGAGGTGAGAGTATCAGCGGACATATTGCACTTTGCCAGGCTCGCCGCCAACTCCCATGAATCTGCGTAACCATTGCTGCTCATGATCAAATTCAGGCTGTCTTCGAGGTCGCTAAGAGCGAGACCATCTAACAGAACGGCGGTTGATTCGAGCAGCGTGGCCTCCGCCTCTTCAATTCTGGCTTTGTCCGAGTCATTCACAGGCCGCCGCTACAATTCGGAGGTTGAACTTCGCATTTTCGTCAGCATATTGCGCATTTGATCGGCTGCGCGCTTGGCCGCGGAAGCCGGGTTATTCAATTCGTGCGCAAGTCCGGCTGATAATCTCCCCAATGAGGCCAGACGGTCGCGCAGTTGTTCGATTCGGGTTCCTTCCCGAATTCTTTCCGACATCATGGCGACTAATCTTGTCGTCAATTCCGGCATTCTCTGGATGAGTTCTGGGAAATGCGAGACGGGAAATCTGCCGAGGCGTCCATGGGTCAAGGCTCGCCCGGTTACCGTGAACCGTTTCATCCTGGAAAAAGGAAATACCCCGCTGACCTCGCCAGCCTGGACTGGGAGTGAAACAATGTCGCCACCAAATTCCCCGCTCCACTGAAAGAGCCCTCCAAAGAATATGAACATCCAGTCCGCCGGGTCGCCTTGCTGCACAAATGTCTCCCCACGCTGAAGGGAGACTTCTTCTATATGACCCAGAAACCATTCAATCTGGTCGTCCGGCAGGTCCGAGAACGCCGCCACACCCCGTAATTCGACTGAACTGATCATTCATTAAGCCTTTTCGTGAGTCGAGCAAAGCTCTTACGATTCGGCCAGAACAAGATGGACCGCGCAATTGGACGATGGTATTGCTCATACTTTCGTATTGATTGCAGTGTCTTTATGCCTTAGGCATAAAGCTCTTCTCGATCTATTGAGTCCGGAAGATTGGCCAAAGCAAGGAGAACTCCCTCCCGCACACCCAATACGAAGGTATCGTCGATACCATCGTCCAATTGTTTTGCTCTCTTCACGTCTGGCTTAATCACAATGACTTGGCGTGTAAGTCGATTGGGCTCAGGAGACTTTTTGCAGAGGAGAAGACACCATGTCTGAACTTGTGACGAGAACCGTGGCGCAAGAACAACATGAACAGAAGATAGAAAGACGCGATGCGATTGAGCGTGTTGCCCGCTTAACCGTCGTTGCGGCAGCTGTGGCAGCGCTCGCAGTCCTCGTCGTCGCGGCCGTTGACCCGCCGGACAAGTACTCGCTGATATCGCCGAGCGGAATCGCGTTCTCCGACTTCCGAGGATACGAGGACTGGGCAGTCGTCTCTTCTGCCCGGCAAGACCAAATACTCAAGGTGATCGTCGCCAATCCGACCATGATTGCGGCATTCAAATCCGGCGTTCCCGGCAACGGCCAGCCCTTCCCGGATGGCTCCATGATCGCGAAGCTTCAGTGGAAGCAGAAGAAGAGTACGGAGGCCCAATTCGACGTGGATGTGCCAGACGTCTTCACTCAGGCCTTCGTAATGGAAAAGGACAGCAAGAGATTTCCGAATACCGGCGGGTGGGGATACGCGGTGTTCAACTACGATGCCCCATCGGACAAGTTTTCGGCTGATGCCAAAAGCTTCTCAGACTGCGGAAATGCGTGCCACACGGTCGTCAAAGCGAAGGACTACATCTTCCACCCGTACGAGAAGCGTTGAACTGCAGCCGCCCCCGAGATCGAGAACCCGGCGCTGTGTCCTCCAATTCAGAACTGCGCAGCACTTCACGAGGAAACGCCGAAGGACGCTATGAGGACGCTTTCATTGATGGACGCAATTGCTGACGCGAAGGACATCTCGGAGGCAGTCCACTATCTGACTGAAGCTCGTTCCGTCGCCCGGGGGTTGATGCAAGCGGACGGCGATGCGCAGGTCGGGCGATGGTAGCCGGCAAGGGATTGCCGACGGGCAGTGCCGAGCGGCGGCTGCAGGAACTTGGCATTCGGCTCCCGGCCGCTCCCACGCCATTCGGTAGTTACGTCGAGGCGCAGCAAACCGGCAACCTGCTCTTCCTGAGCGGAATGCTTCCTGTTGTGGACCACAAACCAAAATATGTTGGTAGGCTTGGCAAAGAGCTCGATGCCGATGCCGGACGCGATGCCGCATACACCGCGGCCTTGAGCGGGCTCGCGACGGCCAAAGAGCATTTGGGCTCACTCGACCGAATCACGAGCGTCGTCCGGCTCGGTGTCTTCATAGCCACTTCGGGAGATTTCTTTGACCAGCCACGAGTCGCAGACGGTGCGTCCGATTTGTTCCGCGAAATCTTCGGGAGTGAGAAGACGGCGGTTCGGCTCGTCGTTGGCGTCGCGAGTCTTCCACTCGGAATGCCGATCGAGCTCGAAGTCATCTTTGAAGTTGCGTAGCCAATGTCGATGCCTACCGAAAATGGCAGGCTTGGATGCAGAAAACACAGCCAACGCTTCTTGTCATCTGGGGCAAGTACGAAAGGAGACGACTTATGAAGAACCCGGAAGCAATCGAAATCTCACGTCGGCGTTTCGCGATTGCCGGACTGTCAGTCGGTGCGGCAATGCTCGCACCGGGCTCACTCTTCGCGGAAGGCGCCCAGCCCCTTTCCGGCAACGCGCAATCGGGAGATATGCCCACCATCACGCCGGTATCGAACGCCTCGTTTCACCCGCTGAAGCAGATCGACGCGGGCCTCCTCAATGTTGGATACGCCGAGGATGGCCCCCCAGATGGTCCTCCCGTGATTCTTCTCCACGGCTGGCCCTACGACATCTACAGCTTCGTCGACGTTGCTCCGCTGCTGGCGTCGAAGGGTTACCGGGTAATCGTCCCTTACTCGCGAGGTTATGGCACCACGCGCTTTCTTTCGACTGAGACTTTTCGCAATGGACAGCCATACGTGCCCGCCCTCGACGTTATCAATCTGATGGACGCTCTCAAAATCGATAAGGCGATCCTAGGCGGTTTTGATTGGGGAGGAAGGACGGCGGATATCATGGCGATTCTCTGGCCGGAGCGCTGCAAGGCGCTCGTCTCAGTGAGCGGTTATCTGATCAGCAGTCCGGAGGGCAATAAAGCGCCGTTGCCGCCAATGGTTGAGCTCCAGTGGTGGTATCAGTTCTACTTCGCCACCGAGCGCGGACGTGCCGGCTACGACAAATACCGGCACGACTTCGCCAAGCTCATCTGGCAGATTGCTTCGCCCAAGTGGAACTTCGACGATGCCACATTCGATCGGACCGCCGCATCCTTCGACAATCCGGATCACGTAGCCATAGTGATTCACAATTATCGCTTTCGGATCGCGTTGGCTGAAGGCGAACCGCAGTACCAGAAATTCGAAGAGCAGCTCGCCCTGCTTCCGACCATCGCCGCGCCCACCATTACTCTTGAAGGCGATGCAAATGGTGCGCCACACCCACCTGCCCCATCTGCCTATCGCCAGAAATTCACCGGAAAATATGCAAACCGGATCATTACCGGCGGCATCGGCCACAATCTACCCCAGGAAGCTCCGCAAGCGTTTGCGCAGGCTGTCATTGATGTTGACGGATTTTGACGGACTAGATCTCCCTGGTTTTCTTCTCAATTGAAGCAGGGAAGTCCCTGATTACGACTCAAATAGAGCGACGAAAAGGAGCACTCAAGCCATGCGACCTGACATCGTTCCCGGCGCGATCTTCCCCGATTACGAATTAACAGACCACGCCACGAAGCGCCGCAAGCTTTCGGACCTCCAGGGCCAGCATCCAATGGTTCTGGTGCTCAGCCGCGGCGGATATTGTCCGAAAGACCGCCGGCAAGCCGAACTCCTGGTCCAATTCCACCGTGAGATGGAAGTTGGCTACTGCCGTCTGGTCACGATCAGCACCGACAATATCACCATGACGAACGAGTATCGCTCAGGCGTCGGCGCCCACTGGCCATTCCTTTCCGATGCCGGGCGCATCGTTCAAAAAGATCTTGATATTGCTGAATACACTGACCCCGATCACAATCCGATGATTCCCCACGTCATTGTTCTGGAGCCGGGCCTCGTCGTATACAAGGTCTACAACGGTTATTGGTTCTTCGGGCGCGCGACGCCCGAGGATCTCCGCCAGGATCTTCGAGCAATCACGCGGAAGTGCAGGCCCGATTGGGACATCACGACGCCGGAAATGAGGGCCGCATGGAAGGAGGGCCGCAAGGAACTCTTCTATCCCTATGGCAAAACCTATGCGCAAACGTGGGGAGAGCAGGATTGACGGCGGCCTTCGCCGGTTCCAAAGTCTTTTCCAACGCCACTTGGGAGGGTAGCCGTGAGTACGGACAAAAGTCGTGAGGACGAAGCAAACCGCGCCGGAAAATCCGACTTGAAACTCGAAGCGGTCGTTATTCCCGTCTCAGATGTCGGCCGCTCGAAGAAGTTCTATGAAAAACTCGGGTGGAGGCTCGACGCCGACTTCCCCTTCGATAACGGCTTCCGGGTCGTCCAATTCACGCCGCCCGGCTCTGGCTGCTCGATGCAATTCGGCACGAAGATCACGGCGGCCGCGCCTGGTTCGGCCAACGGCCTCTACCTGATCGTCTCCGACATCGAGGCTGCGCGCAACGAGCTCGTGGCCCGCGGAATCGATGTGAGCGAAGTATTCCACTCCGAGACGCCGGGCGCTCAGTTCCAGCCCGTCGGCGCGAGTGGTCGCGTCGCCGGCCCTGCGCACAATCATGCCAGCTACGGCTCGTTCGCCACGTTTAGTGATCCGGACGGCAACGGCTGGCTGCTCCAGGAGGTCACAACGCGGCTTCCTGGACGAGGGCTCAGCTTCGACGTCACGACTCTGACTGAGCTTCTGCAGGAGACGGAAAAGCGACATGGCGAGTACGAAGCGACTGCACCGAAGCACCACTGGTCGGACTGGTATGCCGCGTACATGATTGCGCGCGAAAACGGGAGGACTCCCGACGAGGCAGCCAAAGATGCTGCCCTCCACATCGAAGGTGCCCGCGACCGCCCATCTGCGTAGGATCGGGAGCTCGAATCCCTCGATCGCACCGCTTCTCTCCGGCGACTATTCGAGGCGCCCGCCCGATTGATCCGTCCGTTCTGTGATGCCTAACCCGCGTCGTTACATGCGGCTACATGCCGAGAATCGACTGTCAATAAAAACCGTTACGCCGGTGACGAACTCGGAAGCTGGCGATAGCAGCCAAAGCACCCCGCCAAACAAGTCTTCCGGCTCGCTGAAACGCGCCATATTGGTAAATGTTCGGCCCCTGACCCAACATGCGCTCAGGGCGTCTTCTTCGTGTCGGGTTTCTGACTGGCGGGCGGGGCTGCGGCAGCGAGTTCTTCCGGCGTGCAGACTGCCACGGCATCCTGGACTGGAACAACTACTTTTGACAACTGCCAGCTTGGAGATACGGGGGGACTAGATACTTGGTTTGGATTCATTACGCCAATGGTTAGCGGCAGTTATGATTGAAGGAATTCATTGGACCGGCGGAGTCGCAACGTAGGACATGCAGGCGGACCTCGGAGTGGCGCTGGGGCCCGGCCTTCCGCAGACAGATCACTGTCCACCCCTATATCCCACTGCAAAGTTGAAATATTGCCGCCATCTTCAACGTCCTAATCCAAAGTGCCACCCAGCCTCGGGGACATGGAAATAGATTAAGTCTAAAAAAAGTGAGCCACCAAGGTAACAAATGAAGCCTGGTGGGTGGCATGTGGTCTAAATCCAGAGAGTAATCTGAATCGTGCGGAAAAGCATGGACAAATATCAAGCTAGTTTCGCCTGTTCCACGAGGGCCGCGCGGGCCAAATTTCACACCGGGAGTTTATCGATGCCTCGTTCAACGATCGGCGGGACGACAGTCCTGGCCCTTTTCGCCGTTTTGCTATGGCCCACCTCAGCGAACGCCTTGGGAGAGCCGAAATACATAAGCACCACGCCGGCGCAGGGAGATTTTGTGCTGGCGGCAAACGGCAAGACAATTCCGATGGTGGTGAGCGATTCGGACTGGCCGGGGGTGGTCAAGGCCGCGGGTGATTTGAGCGAGGACGTGGGGCGGGTGACCGGGCACAATTCTTCGGTGATCAAGAGTGACGCTCCGGCAGCGGATGAAGTGGTGCTGATCGGGACCATCGGCAAGAGTCCGCTGATTGACTCGCTCATCAAAAGGCACAAGCTGGACGTAAGCGGGATTACAGGCCATTGGGAGTCGGCCGTGACGATGGTGGTAGAGCACCCCATGAAGGGAGTTCGGCGGGCGCTGGTGATCGCCGGGGCGGACAAACGCGGCACCATCTACGGGATCTACGACCTTTCAGAGCAGATCGGTGTGTCACCGTGGTACTGGTGGGCCGATGTGCGGGTTCCTCACGCGGATGCCCTGTATGTGCAGCCGGGGCGCTATGTGCAACCGGTGCCGGCGGTCAAGTATCGCGGGATCTTTTTCAACGATGAGGCGCCGGCGCTGTCGGGATGGACCAAAGAGAAATTCGGAGGAATGAACCACGAGTTCTATACGAAAGTGTTCGAGTTGCTTCTGCGACTGAAGGCAAACTTTCTTTGGCCGGCCATGTGGAACAATGCGTTTGCGGCGGACGATCCCGAAAACGCGAAGCTGGCGGATGAATATGGCATTGTGATGGGGACCTCGCACGAAGAGCCGATGATGCGTGCGGAGAAGGAATGGACGGCTGGCCATCACGGCGCGTGGGATTACACGACGAATCAAAAAGAAATCGACGATTTCTGGCGCGCGGGGATGGAGCGCGACAAGAATTACGAAGAAGTGGTGACGCTGGGGATGCGCGGCGAAGGCGACACGCCGATGTCGGCCAGTGCGAATACGGAATTGCTGGAACGGATCGTCGCCGACCAAAGGGAGATTTTGAAGGAGACGGTGAATCCGGATCTCGAGAAGATCCCGCAGGTGTGGGCGCTCTACAAAGAGGTGCAAGGCTACTACGAAAAAGGCATGCGCGTGCCGGACGATGTGACGCTGTTATGGAGCGACGACAACTGGGGCGATTTGCGGCGGCTGCCGACGGCCGACGAGCGCAAGCGATCGGGTGGCGCGGGGATCTACTATCACTTCGATTATGTGGGCGGCCCAAGATCGTACAAATGGCTGAACACGAATTATCTCCCGAAGATCCAGGAACAGATGAATCTGGCGCTCGCGTATGGCGCCGATCGGCTCTGGGTTGTGAATGTTGGCGATGGAAAGCCAATGGAGTTTCCCATCGAGTTTTTTCTTGATTATGCGCGGACGCCTCAGCGCTGGGACAGGGACCACCTGGATGAGTTTACGAAGCTGTGGGCGACGCGAGAATTTGGGCCGGAGCGCGCAGATGAGATTGCGACGGCGATGGACGAGTACTCACGGTACAACGGACGGCGGAAACCGGAGCTGATCGATCCATCGACTTTCAGCTTGACGAACTATCACGAGGCCGATCGCGTGGACGTGGAGTGGCGCTCGCTTGCGGATCGCGTGGACAAGCTGGCCACCGAGCTGCCGGAAGATGAGCGGGCTTCGTATTTTGAGCTGATTCAGTATCCGGTGGATGCGTGCGCGAATTTGACGGAGATGAACATTGCGGCGGCGCGGAATGCGGCGGATGCGAAGGTAGGGAACCCGCAAGCGAATGTCGAAGCCGACGAGGTGCGGGCGATGTTCGAAAAAGACGCGGCGTTGAGTAACGAGTACAACCACAAGCTACTCGACGGCAAGTGGGACCACATGATGGACCAGACACACATCGGCTATACGGCGTGGAATGATCCGCCCGCGAATGTGATGCCCGCGGTGAGTTGGATCCAGGTTCCAGATGCCGGCTCGCTCGGCGTAAGCGCGGAAGACGCGACGTTTACGCGAGCAGGAGGCCGTTTTGGGTTTTCGCTGGGGATAATTAGTACGTTTTCAGACCCAACGCGAACCCTCACACTCTTCGACCGTGGCAGGAGTCCCGTGGAGTACAAGGTCGAGACGAGCGCGCCATGGATTGTGGCGAGCGAGACAAGCGGAACGGTTGGGGCCACGGAGCAGAAGGTCGTGCTGCATGTCGACTGGAGTAAAGTGCCCGTGGATACGGACAGCGCCGAGGGAACGGTCAGGGTGAGCTCGGATGACGGACGCCCGATGACGTACATATTGCGCGAGCAACGCGTGAACCTCATGCCGGAAACAGTACATGGAACCATCGAGGGCGATGACTACGTCGCCATCGAAGCGGCCGATACGTCAAGCCGCACGGCGGACGGCGAAACACGTTGGGAGGAATTGCCCGGCTACGGAGAAACGCGTTCGGCGATGACGGCATTTCCGGTGACGGCGGTGAGCAACACGGATTCGAAGGCGGCGCTCGAATACGAGATGTATCTATATGATGCGGGCAACTTTGAATTGCAGGCCACACTGGCGCCGACGCTAAACTTTGTTCCGGGACGCGGGCTGCGATTTGCGGTTTCTGTCGATGATGGGCCGCGGACTGTTGTGGACGAGCTCGAGCACAATTCTCAGCAGGACTGGGAGCATGCGGTGAGCGATGGAGTACGGCGCGTCACGCTTCCGCTCACGATTGCGAAGCCGGGATATCACACGCTGCGGATATGGGCGGTTGATCCCGGCGTAGTGCTTGAAAGCATTGTGGTGAGTCACGGTGCCCTGCGGCCAAGCTATTTGGGACCGCCGGAGAGCGCTCACTTTCCAGGCTAACGAGCTTGGATCACTGCTTATTCACGCCACCACCACTGCCGCTTGGCCCATGAGCGCTCAGGGAATTCTCGGCTGCAGGCTTGCTCCAGCGCGTGGCGGCCCACACGTGGTAGCTGTTGAAGAGGAACTGGCCGCCTAGAATCAGCAGCCAGATCCAAAGCGCGAATCGCAAAGGCCGGCGCGGAACACGAGTGCTCAGCAGGGTCCCGCAAACGGCCCCGGCCACGCCGCCAATGACAAGCTGCAATAACAACTCAGGGTTGGTGGCGTGCGTGAACCAGTGCGCGCCGCTGCCAATGAGCGAGACCACAAAGCCAAAGACAATATCGGTTCCCACAACCTGCGCTGGCGCCAAAGAAGTCATGCTCAGGAGTGCGGCACTGCCCAGCGCTCCCGCTCCGGCGGAAGAAAAACCGACCTCTGCGCCTACGGGAAACATCAGCCACGGGAGCAACGGGCTACGATCGCGCGTGTTACGGTTGTCTTCCATGTTGCGGAATGAAAAAAGGATCTGCCAAATCGCCGTGGTGACCAGAATCGCTCCAAGGATTGCATTCAGCAGGTTCGCCGAGCCAGCGTGGATTAAATGCTTCAAGAAGAGCGACCCCCCCAGAACACCGGGCGCTCCGCCCAGCAGCATATAGCCCAGCGTGCGCCAGGCAACATTGCGGCGCGCGATCTGCGCCGGAACCAGGATCAACTTCACCGCCGCCGAAAACATCAGTCCGATGCCCACCGCAACCGGAGCAGGCACGCCGAGAAACAGGACCAGGACGGGTACAGTAACCGTACCCGCGCCCACGCCGGTGAGCGCGATGAACAGTGCGATGAAGAATCCGATAACGTACTGCATCTGCTGGCCCTCAATCACTCTTTTCCGGACTACTTCGCCGGCGCTGCCTGAATATGGATACCGCATTCGACTTTGCGCCCAGCCCAACGGCCCGAGCGCGGATCGTTTGGATCGAGCGGCAGCGACGTGCATGGCTCGCAGCCGATTGATGTGTAGCCTTGCTCATAAAGCGGCAACAACGGAATCCCAAGCTGCTCGCATGCGTACCAAACGTCCCGCGTGGACCACTCCGTCAGCGGCGCCAGCTTCAGCACCTGCTTGCCGCCGGGCAGCGAAAACATCGCCGACTCTTCAAGCGCGGCGCGGCTCCTTGCCTGCTCGCGGCGCAAGCCGGTCAGCCACACGCGATACCCGGCTACAGCCTTGAACAGCGGTTCAACTTTGCGCAGGCCGCAGCACCGGTCAGGCGCGGACTGATAGAGCCGGCCGAATTCTGCCTCCTGCTCAGCCACCGTTTTTTCCGGCAGCAGATTGATCAGGTTCAGATCCCACTCGCGCGCAATGCGGTCGCGATAGGCATATGTCTCGGTGAAGTGGTAACCCGTATCGAGAAAAAGAATCGGAATTCGCGGATCAATCGCAATCGCCAGCTTGGTAAGCAGCACGTCCTCGGCCTGAAAGCTGCAAGTGAGGCACACGTCTCCCCGGCCAGTCACTTCGCGCGCCAGCGTGGCCCGCACCACGTCCAACCTGGCGTTCACTTCGGCAGCAATTTCTGCAACGCCCATTACAAATCGGCTCCTTCTGGAGAAATGAAGATTCCCGCGCGCCGCAACAATTGATGCACGGAAGCAACGGCGTGCATTCTGTTGTCGGCGTCCAGCGTGATCTCGAAACCGCCGGCATTTGCAGTCAGCACACCCTCATCTCCTGTGCGCGCCAAAATAGTGAGCAGTCCCGATCGGGCTTGCAGATCGGCGACGATGTCAAGCATTCCCAGATGTTCAAGAGACGCAAGCTCGCCGGCATCGATGCGGCACGTCGCTGCTCCAACGGCAAACAAGGACCGTTCAACGGCATCGATCAACTCCGTCGGACCCGCAAGCTCAAGCACGCCGCCGCGGTGTCTCCAGCGGGCTTCGCGTTCGCCTGCGGTCACTCGGCCCCATGCTGCTGCTTCGTCTTCTTCGATCGTCGCGGTTTGGCCTTGCGCCTCGGTGATCATTCCGGCCGCTACGGTAGCGTTCGATTCGGGATCGATTAGGATCAGCGCGCCGGTTCCGCGATTGTCGCGATAGAGATCGACAGCCATTGGCCGCAGCAGATGCAGCGAGACTCCGCCGATGTCGTTCATGCGCAGTGTTACCGCAGGTTCGTGCTTGAGAGCGCTCAGATCAACGCAGTGATCAATCAAAGAGACAATTGCAAGAACGGTGTGGCTGGTGTGCTTCAGCAGATAGCGGCGATTCACATCCAGCGGCCGCTGATCCATCCACACGAGCGATGCCTTTAGACTGCTTGCCACCACAGGCGCTGCATTGGCGCCGGCGATCAAGTCGCCCCTGCTAATGTCAACTTCGTGGTCGAGCACGAGCGTTACTGAAAGCGGTGCAATTGCCTCTTCAAGATCTCCATCGAATGTGACGATGCGTCCGATCTTCGCGCTTCGTCCTGACGGGAAAACCGCAATCTCGTCGCCACGGCGCACCGTTCCTGACGCAATCTGGCCCGCAAATCCGCGGAAAGTGTGGTCGGGCCTCAGCACGCGCTGCACGGGAAAGCGGAATGGTTCATTGCGTGTCTCGCGCGCTGAAGGCAGCGCCTCCAGCAGTTCCAGCAGTGATGGGCCTGCGTACCATGGCATCGCGGCGGTCGAGTGAACTACATTGTCGCCCTTCAGCGCGCTGACGGGAACAAAATGGACCTCAACGGGCGTGCCGGTATCGGCTGCAATCTGGCCAAGAACACTTTTGAAGTCGGACTCGATCGCATGGAAAGTTCGCTCATCGTACCCAATCAAATCCATTTTGTTGACGGCGACAATCACATGCCGCACGCGAAGTAGGGAAGCAATGTAAGCGTGGCGGCGCGACTGGATCTGCACGCCCTTGCTCGCGTCAATGAGCACAATCGCTGCGTCTGCGGTCGACGCGCCCGTGGCCATGTTGCGCGTGTACTGTTCGTGGCCGGGCGTATCGGCAATGATGAACTTGCGCCGCGCCGTCGAAAAATAGCGATAAGCCACATCAATGGTGATGCCTTGTTCGCGCTCGGCGCGCAGCCCGTCTGTCAGCAGCGCAAAATCGATCTGACCCGGCGCCGTCGTGCCTTTGCCTTCGATCGACTTCACCTGGTCTTCGTAGACCGATTGCGTGTCGTAAAGCAGCCGCCCGATGAGCGTCGACTTACCGTCGTCCACGCTGCCGGCTGTCGAAAAACGCAGCAAGTCTTTCTCGCGTTCGGCGAGCAGGAATTCCTCAATCGAAAATGCGGGAGTCGTAAGGGTTGCCACTTAGAAGTAGCCCTCCCGCTTCTTGATCTCCATCGAGCCTTCCTGGTCGTGATCAATTGCCCGATTCGCCCGCTCTGACGAATGGAACCCAATCAACTCCGCGATGATCGTGGGCAGGGTGTCGGCATCGGAGCGGATGGCGCCCGTGCAAGGGCTGCAGCCGAGCGAACGCAAACGACTTTTTACCATTTGCGGCTTTTCGCCCGGTCGTGCCACAAAAGCCTGCTCAATCGGCAACAGAGCATCACCGCGCACGTACATTGGCCGCTCTTTAGCGAAGTACAAATCGACCACCGGAATCTTTTCCTCGTGGATGTACTGCCACACGTCCATCTCGGTCCAGTTCGAAAGCGGAAACACGCGAATGCTTTCGCCCGGATGGATGCGCGCGTTGTACAGGTTCCACAACTCGGGCCGCTGGTTCTTCGGGTCCCACTGCCCCGCGCCATCTCGGAAGGAGTAAATCCGTTCTTTCGCTCGCGACTTCTCCTCATCGCGCCGTGCGCCACCGAAGGCCGCATCGAATTTGTAATGGCGCAATGCATCCAGCAGTGCCTGTGTCTTGAGCAGGCTGCAGCAGCGCTTGGTGTCGAGTACGATGGGATTCGTTCCCGCGGCGATCGCCGGCTCATTCCGCCACACCAGCAACTCCGCGCCCACTTTCCGCGCCATTTCGTCGCGGAAGGTAAGCATCTCTGCAAACTTGAATCCTGTATCAATATGAAGAAGAGGGAAGGGAAGCGGGCCGGGGTGGAAGGCTTTCTGCGCCAACCTCAGCATCACCGAGGAATCCTTGCCGATGGAGTAAAGCATCACCGGCCGCTCGAACTCCGACGCTACTTCGCGCAGGATATGAATACTCTCCGCCTCAAGCAGGCGCAGATGGTTCAACCGCGGCAGAGTGACGGCTGGCGATTGCGGCGATGATTTCGCTGGTTCAGTTTCGGCGACCGGCATTCAAGACCTCTCGGCTTCAGTGGGAAAGCTGAAAACCGGTGCGCGCAAAGACAAACCCGGCATTCAGCAACGAGTGCGTCTTCTAGATCGATTGTGCTCAGAGATCAGAGACTAGCGGAGACACCCGTCAAAGATGTTCGACAGGCGACAACAGGACCGGCTTGGTAAGGCGCAAACCATGTGTAAAGCGATGGTAACAAAACCCGCTGCCCGGAACAAGGGCCGCACCAGGCTTTGAAGCGAAAAGTGCGCACAATTCGCAGGATTGACGTAGGATAGGGGCGTCTCGCTCTCTTGCCTTCAAGTGAACGCGAACGGCAGACCACCCGGTGGCAGCCCGGCGGCCATGACCCGCCGAAGCGGAGCGCTCATTGCGCTTGTGACCTTAGCTAGTCTCGGCGCAGGCATTGTGTATCTTAATCGGGCCGGCCCGGCTGGCCGCCACATCCTTTATTTCCGGCGACAAGTTCGCGTTCAGACGATTCCAACCGCCCTGGCTCGCCCGCGGCCGGCGCCAGCCTGGGGCGACCGATTCGGCGATGGAACGCCCGACTTTCTCCGACTGACTGATCCGGCAGACCAGGCCGCATTCCGGCGCTGGTTCACGCTCATCGCCGAGTACCAGGCCGTTCGCCCCCCTTCCGCCGTCCCGCCCGAGATCGCCGACTGTGCCAGCCTTCTTCGTTATTCGTATCGCGAAGCGCTCAAACGCCACGATGAAAACTGGTTGATGGCAACCGGAATCGACGTTCCCGCTGCTCCCGGCGAGATTCGCGCCTGGAGCTATCCCCACACGCCCCTCGGCACAGCACTCTTCCGCGTTCAGCCCGGCCCTTTTGAGCCCGCTGACCTTTCGAACGGAGCCTTCGCCCAATTTGCCGACGCCAAAACGCTGGTCCAGCGCAACGCTTACTTTGTCAGTCGCGATGTGCGCTCGGCGCTTCCAGGGGACCTGCTCTTCTATCGCCAGTTTGGCCAGTCGTCGCCGTGGCATTCGATGATTGT
>JBEKRG010000062.1:0-28004 GCA_049518955.1 Occallatibacter sp. | reverse complement strand
GATCCACTTGTAAGCAGTTGGACGCGAGATGCCGTACTCGTGACACAGGTCGGTCACGGACATTTCTTCCTTCTGATAGCTCGATAAGAACTGCAGGCGTTGATCCACGGTTCGAGTCTCTTCCAAGGCATGAACGCATCTTCATGCGTCAAGCCAAAGCTGGGAAAGCCAACCGTTCTCCGTCATGGTGTAAACCATGTCTCCGGTCTGTTTTGTAAAGCATCTCCCCGGTATGCTCAGCACCCCAGACCCTCATGTGCGAATGGGATTCCCCGTATACTGAAGAGGTCTATGGCGACCGAAAAAACATTCTATTTGGAGACATTCGGCTGCCAGATGAATGCCCATGACTCCGAAAAGGTGATCGGCACACTGCGCCAGGAGGGATACCGGCAGGTGGAGACCGAAGAAGACGCCGGCCTGATCCTTTACAACACCTGTTCCATCCGCGACAAAGCGGAGCAGAAGGTCTTCAATCGCCTGAACGACTACAAGAAGCTGCACAAGCAGGGGAAGCGCTTTGGCGTGCTGGGCTGCGTGGCGCAGCAGGAGGGCGAGAAGATCTTCGAGCGGGCGCCGTATGTGTCGCTCGTGTCGGGTTCGGCCTCGTACCGCAAGCTGCCGGAGATGCTGACGCGACTGGAAGCGGGCGAGAACCGCATCACAGGCCTCGACGACCGCCAGACCGACGAAACGTTTGAGACGGAGTTTACGGCGCGGCAGAATCCCTATCGGGGATACATCACCATCATTGAAGGATGCGACAAGTTCTGCTCGTATTGCGTGGTGCCGTATACGAGGGGCAAGGAGCGCAGCAGGGGCTCGTTGTCGGTGTTGGCCGAGGCGCGGCGCATCGCCGACCTTGGCTACACGGAGATTCAGCTGCTGGGGCAGAACGTGAATAGCTACCGCGACCCGGAAGGGAAGTCGAGCTTCGCCGAGTTGCTGGCCGCAGTGGGCGAGGTTCCGGGCATCCGGCGGGTGCGTTTTACCACCAGCCATCCGCGGGACTTCACGCGCGACATCGTCGAGGCCATCGACCGCGTGCCGACGCTCTGCGACCATGTGCACCTGCCGATTCAGTCAGGGTCGGCAAAAGTGCTGCGGCAGATGGCGCGCGAATACACGCCAGAGTGGTACCTGGAGCGAATTGCGTGGATCAAGGCGGCGCGGCGGCCCATCTCGATCTCGACCGACATCATTGTGGGCTTTCCCGGCGAAACCGACGACGACTTTATCGAGACGATGAACCTGCTGGCCGAGGTCGAATACGATTGCGTTTTCGCCTTCAAGTACTCGGCGCGGCCCAACACCCCTGCGCTGGTCATGATCGACACGGTGCCTGAAGAGGAGAAGGCCAAGCGGCTTCAAGTTCTGCTTGAACGGCAAAGAGAGATTCAGAGGGCGAATTATTCCAAACAGATCGGCGAAACTCTTGAGGTGATGGTGGAAGGCGCGAATCCGGACCGCGGACAGATTTCCGCGCGCAGCACACAGAACAAGCCGGTGAACATTGCCTGGACGCGGCCCATCGCTCCAGCGCCGGGAAGTTATCTGCGAGCGCGAATCACGGGAGCGCATCCTAACAGTTTGGTTGGCGAGCCGGTCTAAGAATCAGGAAGCAAGGGAGCGAAAGCGCGAGGGGGCGAGGACCTTACAGATCGAGGAAACTGCAAAAACTCGTTGGGCCTGATTGCAAAAGGGAATTGCGGGACCAGGATCAGGAAAAGAGGGAACGGATGGATATCGAGGTTCGAATTCGCGGGCTGATGATGGACCCCTCCACGAATATGCCAATCGTGGTGCTGAAGGATGTTGGGTCCGAAGCTGTGATGCCTATCTGGGTCGGAATCTTTGAGGCCAACGCGATCGCTCTCGAAATCGAGAAGATGACAGCCGCTCGGCCCATGACCCACGACCTGACTAGAAACCTCGTGCGTCACTTAAACGGTGAGCTGGAACGCGTAGTCATTACAGAGCTTAGAGACGATACATTTTATGCAGTCCTATGGCTTAAACAGGGGGGCGAACAAGTGGCTGTAGACGCCCGGCCTTCGGATGCCATCGCACTGGCGTTGCGTGCCGATTGCCCAATCTACGTGGCCGACAAAGTGATGGAGAGCGCCAAGCTGAATACCAGTGGACCGCCGGAAGGGCCGACCGCCGAGCAATTGCGCGGATGGCTTGAAGGGCTCAACGACGAAGACCTTGGCCGCTACAAGATGTAATCCAACCAAAGCTTCCAAAACTGAGCGGCGGCATTGAGGAGTGCGGGGGCGTATTCGTGCGCGTCGTCCCGCAACTGCTTGATGGGTATGGCTTTCTGATGGAGCTCGCAAGCGTGCCCCACGTACCATCGCTCCAGGCCTAAACCTGTGACTTCCGGATGAAATTGCATGGCCAAAGCGTAGTCTTCGATGGCGAAGGCCTGGTTCGCATACAGTTCGGTCCGGGCCAGATGTGTGGCGCCGTGGAGCAGATCGAATGTGTCTCCGTGCCAGTGGAACAGGCGCAGGTCTGCCGTCAGAAGCGGCCGAAACCAGTCCGGCGGAGGCTCAGAGTCGGCGGGTTGAATAGGGAACCAGCCGATTTCGGAGCCGCGCTCGCCTGGATAGACGCGCGCGCCCAGCGCGGCTGCCATGAGTTGGGCTCCAAGACAGATTCCGAGCGTGGGCTTGCGGGCAGCCAGACGCCGCTGGATGGATTCGATCTCGCCGGCCAGAAACGGATAGTTAGCTGAGTCGTACGCGCCGATAGGCCCGCCCATGACCACTAGAAGATCGCAGCCCTCGACGGCCGGAATCGGGAAGCGCGCGGTCGTGACGTCGATGGTCTCGATCGCGAATCTTCGACGCAGAAGCTCCGGCTCAAGGGAATCCAGATCTTCAAAGGGAAGGTGGGAGGAGACCGCGGCCTGAAGCGTTCTGACGGGCATAGGAATAGGCTACGCGGCCATTTGCGGGTTTAGTTAACAGAATATCTGTTATCAGACGCCAGGGGCCGGCCGGAAGGATCGGCCCTTGCGACTCGTCGCCTATCAGCTCCCGCTTTTTCTCATCCGGACATTGTCCCATCGGCATCTTTTCTGCCCCTGCTCGCCTGCTGATTATGGCCCGGTGTACGAAAACGAGCGTGACAAGCGAAGCGGGCAGCAATGGCTCAAAGCAGTCCTCGGCTACCTTGAGTTCCAGACCGGCGACCGTTGGCGCCGGCTCACCGATCCCGGCCAGCGTTGGCATCCCAACCGCCTCTGGTACCTGAACGGCATCGGCACGATTCATGATGTGATGGCCGGCCGCCTCATTCCTGAAAATCCATTCACTCAAAAGAAGCTGCCTCGGCCCGTGCGCCGTGCAACTCCGATGCGCCGGCGGGAGGACCGCTGCGCATGAGGAATCGCGACTTCATGACGTTCGACGAGATTGCCCAGCGCGAGGGCGTCTCCCCGCAGGGTGCCCGGGAAATCTATCTTCGCGCGATTCAAAAGCTCCGGCGAGCGCATCGCCAGCGTGAATTTGTTCACCTTGTGATTTTGTATCGGGCGCGGGTTGCGCGCCCGGAAAGGCTCACGGCGGCTTAGGCGGCCGCGTGAGGGGCGAGAGGCGGGTCGCGAATCGCCATCAGGCCCGCCGCTCCGAAGGAAACGCGAATGACCGATATCCGCTGCTGCTACCCCGATTGCACAGAGAAAGTCGGCAAAGGAAAAATCGCCTGCTGGCCGCATTGGAGGCAGGTCGATACGACGGTACAGCGCCAGGTGCAGTGGCGGCTCAACGGATGGAAGGACAAGATGGCCGCACGCGACTACCTGCTCTGTTTCTTTCGGAAGCAAAATGAAAGCCAGCACAGAAAAGGGAATCATGATCAGACTAGCTTTGCAGGAATCGATTGAACCCATCACCATTCCGCCCTATATCGTCGCCGCGAGTGCCCTGCTCCGGCTCGCTCAGCCGCTCTTCTATGCCATCGAATTCGGCCCGGATTCTCCGGCCAACTTCCAGCGCGACGTATCTCTGTGGCGCTGTCTGCGCGGCTTCTCGCGTGCATTACTTGAGCGCGGCGCGTTGGAGCTATCGCTGGCTGAGGCCTGCGAGCTGCGCGAAGCGCTGCGCTATTGCAGGCCAGGCGAGAACGTTGATTTTTTGCGCAGTTTGGAATTCTCGGAGCGTGGCTGATGCTCAAGCGCGCGGATCTCGGACCGCTTGTAGAACGTGAGCTGCTCATCCAGCGCATCTGCGATTGGACGCGGGAGCACGATCGGCGTTTCCGCCCCGATGGGGAATTTCGCCTGCGCCTCAGCCTTCGAACTCAATCCCTGGAAGCTCTGCGCCGCTTCTTTGAAGAGGATTGCACTGCTGAGCGCGCGGCCGAGCTGGCGCGCATCGAAACCCCGCGGCGCGCCGTCTTTCTGCCGGTTTAATCACTTCGAATTTCTCAAGGAGGATCTGATGAAACGAATCGTTCAAATTTCCGCGCTGGTGCTGGCGGCTCTCGCCGGCTGTCATGCGCAGGTTCCGCCCGCGTCGAATGGTTACAAAGTCGTTCTTAGCGGGACTGTACCTGCTCCCACTGGGAATTGGGCCGGCTGCACAACGTCGGCGCCATGCACCTATGCGTTCTACGCGGAGACGATCACTTCGGGCACGTGCGATCCGACGACGAGCGCGAACTACAAAGAGATTTCCAATCCAGCCAGCCGCCCAACCACGCCGAATTTTACCGATGCCAACACGACGGGGCTCACGCGCTGCTACGACGCAGAGACCGTTCAGGGCGCGGAGAACAGCGGGCCTTCGAATATCGCCGGTCCCGTCGTATCTCCTGGAGTCCCGCTTGCGCCAGCTCTCGCAACGCCGGCGCCTGAGGCGGCCCAACTCGAAAAACCTTCGCTGCCGAATGCCGCGCCGGCTTCTCAGTTCGCGAAGAAATTGCCGGCGCCGTCTCTCCAGGTCGCGTTTGTGCCAGCCGAAAGGAACACACAGCGGTGACCTATCCAAGGGGAAAGTCCCTGCCACAGCTTGAGCGGCAGGCTCTCGTTTCGATGATCGCCCGCCTCGCCGCAGGCGACGATGCGGCCAGGTTCATCGCCGCCATCGGCGATAGGATCCCGCCAGATCTCCCCACGCTGCAATTGACGATGTCGCCGGCGCGCCGGCGCCCAACGCTATCCGCGACGATGACCGATCGACCTTCGCCGGAAACGGAGGTGCTGCGGTGAGCACAGTGAATCCAGGTCCGCGCATCTGCGCCTCTTGTGGCTGCGAAATTGCGACGCGAACCCGTGAGCCAGGCCAGCCGCGGATGGTGACCGTCTGCCTGGCCGTATATGTCGCGTTGGAGAAGGGCGGAACGACGAAATCGACGCCTGGCGTCCGGATTTGCACGAAATGTCTTTCGATCGCCATAGCCTCACCCTGGTCGAACAAGGGCCAAAAGCTGTTCGGCGCCATCATCGGGCGCCTTGCCGCTCTCTATAGGTCAACGGAGGGGGCAAAGGCGGCATGAATTCAGCCCTCAAGCTCGAAATGGAGGAGAGATTCGCTCCCTCTCGCCCGTACCGCCTGGGGACCCGCCGCAGGCGAGCGCCCCGGCGCGAGCCGTATCAGGCGGTGGGGGCCTCGCGCCCGCGCGGAGCGCGGGCCACTTCACTTGATACGGAGAAACTACTAGTAACAAGTGTTCAAAACCGGCTCGATGAATCGCTCACCGAAAAGGATCTTTATTACCAGCAGGAGGTCCTCCGGCATCGCCTAAATCAGACTCTCCACAAGATTTGGCAGGCTCACGCCGCGGCCGGCAATTTCGATCAGTCCGCCCGATGGGAGAAGGCATGGTTCCAGGTCCACAACTGCCAGATGGAGTGGGTGGGCTACCGGGCGGGGTGCTGCGGTGACCGCTCGAAGCCCATAGCTGTCCCGATCGGCTGCAATCACCGGCTCTGTCCTATGTGCGCCTGGCACCGCTCGCAAAAGGCGCGCGTGCGCATCAAAACCCTATTCGATCGGTTGACTCACCCGGTGATGATTACCCTCACCATTCCAAACCAGCGGTCGATTCGGAAGCATGACTACACTCTCTTCCGCCAGCGCGTGCGCAGATTCATCGCGCAGCACAAGGCCTGGATCAAGGGCGGCGTCTACTCGCTCGAAACCACATACAACCGCGCGGAGCGAAGCTGGCACGTTCACTGTCACATCCTCGCGGATGTCGCCGCTTCCCTTCCCACCAAGGAAAACAAAATCGCCCTGGCCGGCCAACGCGTCTGCCTGTTCACCGCTATCAAGCTCCGCCTCGAATTCGATTGGATGCGGCTCTGGGCTCAGGGATGGGGCAAGAAAGCGCGGCGCGGCGCGAGCGCCATGAGCCAGGCCGGAGATCAGTTTGACTTCAGCATATGGGTTGCGCGCGGCCGTGAGAATCGCTTGCGGGAGTGGCGTGACGGCGGCTACAAGCCCATCCGCGGCTTGAGCGATCCCGAGCTGGAGGCGCGGACCAGGTGGAACGCCGAAAACCGGCGCGTGATCGATCTCCGGCCGGTCCTTGATCGCGAAGGCGCCGCTCGCGAAGTTCTGAAGTACATCACAAAATGCGCCGATTTTTGCGACCTTCCAGAAGCCGTCGAGGTTTTTTGCGATGCAGTGCGCGGCGCGCGACTCATTCAGACATTCGGGAGCTGGTACGGTGTCCAGCTCGACACGGTCTTCGACCCAGAGCATATGGACGATTGGGGCGAAATGAAGTGCGCCTGTGGCTTGAATCACTGGCAGCGCATGGGCGTGTTCTACCGCTCCGACGTGGAGATGGACCCCACCGGCCGCTGGTTCCTCAAGCGGTCACTCACTCACACATGCCGCGGCACAGTTCCACGGCCAACGGTCCGATGGCTCGGAGAGCCACCGGAAGAAATTGAGGATACGGAATGGCAGACCAGATAGATCAGGCAACGCAGCAGGAAATGGAGATGCAAGAACGGGAGGAGCCGAAATTCATTCGGTTCGGCCAGGGCGATGTCTGCGAGGGCATTCTCATCGCGATTGAGAAAGTGATGGTCAACCAAAAGCCGGCCGCTCGATATACCGTGCGCCTGGCTGATAACTCGGAGGTCTCTTTCATCGGCACAAATCAGATCAATCGCAAGCTGCGAATTGGCGACGAAGGGCACGAGGTGCAGATCATCTGCACTGGAGAAGATACGAACGTCAAGAAAGGGGACAACTGCATGAAGCTCTTCAAAGTCAGAGTGTCGAAGAACCGCGTCAGTGGCGTTCCTCTTCCGGTGCAGACTGATGGCACGGCCGTGCCTGAGATCACCGACGAAGATATTTCGTTCTAGCGATCCCGACGCGCAACGTTCGCGATTGCGCGCGTGGGCAGGCCCTTTAGTGAAGTGTCCACAGCCCCAACCTTCACCGCAGCGGTGCGTGGGACGAATGGAAAAGCGACAGCGGCGGAGCGGTGAAAACTGCTCCGTTCGCCAAGGGCAAACTCGGGGCACCATTTTGTAAGGACGGAGGCATCGATGTACAAGCCGCATGTGGAATTGAATTTTCAAGCCGATGAGTGGGGTGCGCTGCTCAGAATGGCCCAGAAATATCGAATGGACGTGGGCTCCATTCTTCGCATCGCCGGCGTCGCCATCCTGGAGGCCGAGCGGCAAGGCAAGCTCGCCATCACGCACGCGGCCGATGCAATCGTGAGTCCGGAAAAACTGAATTGAGGGAGCAGGCATGAAAAAGCAATGTCCGACATGCAAAACCGAAGTGAAGAAGTTCTGGAAGAGCGCGGTGGGCGGAGTGATTCTCGGCTTCTGCCCCACATGCAAAAGGAAGGTGAATCTTGGAAGAGCTGACGGAACAACCGCAACTGCAGGCGCCGAAGCCGGCAAAGAAAAAACGCAGCAAAAAGAAAAAGAAGTCAAAGGTGTGCGCGGCAAAACCGCTGCCCGCTCCGGTCGAAAGCAGCCAGTCGCCAAGCCTCCCGTTTCTTCAGAGCCAGTCAAGAAGTCAGGCGGATTCGGGGCGGCCGTCCGCGACTTCTTCGATCTCTGAGCCCAAGCCAGGCGCGCCGCTCTCGGAAGAGTCTGAACGGCTGCTTCGCTCCGTTCCTGAATCGATCGGCGAAGCGGAACCCGCGCCGGAACCGCGGCCGGGCATTGTCTTTGCCGACGCCGATGAGAGTGCGCTCGCAGATCTCTTACCGGAGATCTCTTTTGATCCCGTCGAGGTCGCCGGCGTTCTGGAGGAATTGTTCGATTGGACGGCGGAGAAATTCGATTCGGCTCATTGGAAGCTCACGGAGCGCCAATCCCGGATGCTGGCCAAGCCCACGGCCGAGCTGCTCAGCTCGCTCTACATGAAGCTCGGACAATTCTTGCCGGCCATTCTGATGGGATGGTGTGAGGCGACGCCTGGCTTGATGGGATTCCTGCTCACATCGGGGATCGTGATTGGCCCGAAGGTCGCCGTGCAGTTCCAGCTCTCCCGATCGCGGGCCAGGGCGGCCAGGAACAAAGTGGGACCGCAGCGCATTCCGACTCCGATTCGGCCGGCACCTGGCGCGGCTCCGCAAGCGGCGATGAGTGGAGTGGGAATGGCGACGCAGGTTCCATCGGGCAAGCTCGGTGACGATGGATTTCCCGAAATCACAAATTAGTTGTTTAAACAACTACTTTTCACCCCGATCACTGGAGGCAGTCATGTCGTGGAGCTACAACTCGAAAACTGGCCAGCTCAAGGATGCAGACGGCAATCTCGTCGGCACCGGCTACAGCGGACACGGCGCTGGCGTGAACAACCCCGATCTGGAATCGCAGCCGGACGTGGGACCGATTCCGCGCGGCACTTATACCATCGGCGATTTCTTCGACGATCCAGAGAAAGGGCCGATCGTCGCACCCCTCACGCCTTGGAATACAACTGAGGTTTTTGGTCGCAGTGGCTTCATGCTTCACGGTGACAATCCCGAGGGCAACGAATCGGCGAGCCTCGGCTGCATCATCATGCCCCGTGGCGCACGGCTCTCCGTCAAGAACAGCGGCGCAACCATTCTTCTCGTCGTAGCGCCGTGACCACCCGCGGCATCATCGACGGTGAATATCAGGATGGAGAGATTTGCGGGCTCACGTTCATCGCCGGCCAGCGCGGCATGGGAAAAACCACGGAGGCGATTCGCCTGGTAAAGCAATGCAGCGGCGCCGTCGTTTTTTTTGACACCGTGGGAAAGCATGTCGCGCTGTTGCCCGGCTTCGTCGAATTCTCGCAGCCTGGTCCGATGCTCGATTACTTGCGCGCGAATCGCGGGCGTCGCATTCGCATTGTTTATGTGCCTCGCGACGTGCAACCGGAAGAGCATCTGATTGCTGTCTGCAAAATGGTCCGCGCCTTCGGCTGGATGATTTTCTGTATTGACGAAATCGATACCTTTTGCGGCCAGGAGTGGGGCGTGAAAGGAATGCCGATCGAGCTCTACAACCTGGTCCACTTCGGCCGTCACTTTCAGGTCTCCATGCTCTGCACCGCGCGCGATCCGGCGAGCCTCTCCATTCGCTTCCGGTCGCAGTGCGCGTTCATGCGCATCTTCAGAACCGACGAGGACAACTATGTAAAATACTTCGCCGGCCGCATTGGAAAAGCCAACGCGGAAAAGCTGCGCTCGCTGGCGCGCACCTATTATCTCTTCTGGGAATCGGGCCAGGCTGAAGCCGAGATTCGCGGCGGACCGCGCGCATCGCCATAGAAACGATCAAATCTTTTTTGTTTAAAAATCGGAATTTCCGTGCGTTCCTGAACTCAGTCTGGTTTGCTCTTCCGCGCGAAGCTCCAAGGCACTTCGCGCGGGCTTTTTCCAGATTTAACAGGAGGAACGAACGATGAAGTTCTGGCATGTGGTGATCGGCATCGCAGTGATCTTCGTTTGCATCAACGTCTGGGCTTCAAGCGTCCTGAAGGGCGTGCCCGTCGTTGGCGGCTATCTCGGTCAGTAGCCGAGCCCGCAAGCATCGATCCGTTGACTCAGGCGCCGGGAGGCGCACCAACCGAAGTAGAAATCGGAGGAAAGGCACATGGCATTCGAAGACTATCAGCAACGATACGAGCAGCCGATCAATCAGGGCGCTCCCAACGTCTTCACGCTGCCCCAGGGCGGCAACATTCTTCGCGGCAACGTCGTAGTCGATGCGACGGTGACCATCACGAACGCCGGCGCCGCAGGCATGGCCGTGGGCGAAGGCGGACCGACCGACCTCATCCGCTCCATCAAGATCAAGGCATCGAAGGCCGCGGGCTCTCGCTACTACAACGGTCTGATTGTCGATTGCATCCCGCGCTCGCTGGTTCGCTACGCTATCACGCAGCGCAGCGGCAAGTTTGTCGGTGATCTGTTCGGCTCGACTCTGGGCGGCGGCGTTGCTGGCGCATACCAGGTTTACCTGAGCATCCCGATTTACTTCGAGGAAGTCACGCTGCTGAACACCGTTCAGACCGCGCTCAATATGAACCCGGTCGATTCGCAGGGTCTGCCGATTTACTCGGCCGTCCAGGTGAAGGTGGATATTGCGGCGACGCTGGCCGAGATTTTCTCGGGCACAGCCGGGGCGATGGTCATTGATGGAATGCTCCGCTGGTACGACGAGCGGCTGGTCCTGACCACCGACACCATCCCGATGGTCCAGGAGGACCACGAGCTTCTGATCCAGGCCGCGCAGCATCGCCTGGTCGATCCCGCCATGCCGTCCGATGGTGCGTTCCTTTCCTGGCTCATCATGGCCGAGCAGGGACAGCCGGGGCTCACGCTCAGCGACGCGATTTTGAATCACATCCACGTGCAATCGAGCGGCGTGGAGTACGAAGCCAAGTGGCAGGAGATTCGCCAGTCGATGATGGATGAGGGTTATTACGACCCGTCGACCACCATGGTGGGCCAGTTCTTCAAGGACTGGACGCACGGCATCTGGCAGAACTCGAATGCCGCCGCGCAGCTCGCGCATTGGTTCAGCGTTAACAATCCGAGCGGTGCGGGACTCGATCAGCTCCGGATCTACACTCGGCGGATGTTCGGCTTCACGTCATAGGGAAGCATGGACCTGATCCTCATCGCCGCCGTTGCCTTCGCGGCCTGGGCTTTCTTCAAGTCCGAGGCGCAGGGCAACGGCAGCTCTCAGCAACTCGCCACCGCTCAGCCGTCCGGCGCCGCGGTATCCGATTACAATCCGCTCGACGATCTTGCCGTCGCGTGGGCGCACGCTGAGGGTTGGGACAAATCCGGTTCGCTTGCGCAGCGCAATCTGAATCCGGTGAATCTGAAAGGCTCCTGGCCTGGCCAGGTGGGAACGTCGCCGCAAGGTTTCGCCGTTTTTTCCGATGAGGGTTATGGATTCGACGCCGCCGATTCGTATTTGCAAAAGCAGGTGAATGAGCATCCGGATTGGACGCTGCGCCAGCTCTTCGCGAAGATCCTCGGCAACCTCAACGGGCAGCCGGTGAACAACGAACAGGGTAACTCGGACCAGGAAGCTGAGACCGTCGCAACCTATCTCGGCATCCCGCCCGACACAACGCTTTCGAATTACGTGGGTAGCTGATGGCGACGACAAAAGCACTTCCGAAGCCGCTGCTAGTGACGACGCCCGGCAATGCGTTCCGCACGAGCTTCCAGCTTGTCTTTAAGGTGACGGGCCAGGTCTATCAGGTTCCGCCATTCCGCGTGCAGGCCGGCATGTCGATTCTTATTTCGCCGATCAACGGGACGGCGGTGAATGCGAATCCCTGTTCCCTTGCCGATCGCGCGAGCCTCGTGGGCACAAGCTCGGCGAGTGTGCTTCCAGCGGGAGCTGATGTATCGATTCCCTGGCTCACGGACAACACGGGAAAGATTTTTGCAGCGGGCACGGCCGGCGACGGAATCCTGGTGACCGTCTCTGAGCCTGGCTTCGCATGAGGAGGAAGAGTGAGCATCACTTCGAAGGTGAAAAGATTTCTCGATCTCGAACCTCGGCGCCGGAGAAACAGGAGCCAGAGCGCGGGCAAAAAGCGGAGAGGCCGGCGCACTCCGCCTCGCAGAAAAGATGGGCGGTTCAAAAAACGGGGCTAGTTTGCCGGTTTGTGACGCACGGCTATGAATTTGACGCGATTGGATGGCGACATACCGGGTGACACTCCAGCGCGCGTGTCATAAACGATGATGTAGGAATTTTCCGGAATGCCTCGGCACTCGAATTCGGTGGTCAGCTCGGAATCGCATTTGCCCATGTGGACGGCCACCGGATAGGGAGCTTCGATTTTCACGAAATCGTAGTAGGGATCGTACAGTTTTAAGGCTTGGCCCGGAAGGAGCAAGAAGGTCACGATTTTACTTCCACTCGGATCTCTAAAAAGCGCTTCGGCGCGTCTCGGTGGAGTCGGAGAAAAATCGGATGGCGGCTGTGGAGATGCTTGGCCGATCAGCGTGGGAGTGGCGGGAATCCCGATCAGGAGCTGCAAGGCGAGAAATGCTTTCAGGTTTTTCATGGTGGGATTTTAACAGGAGTTCGACCGGATGAGTGCATCGTCAAGAATCACCGATATCGGCATCACGCTGCTCGAAGTGCTTCTCTTTGCATTCGCAGCTCTATGGCTCTTCCGGCAACTTTTTCCAGGTCTGAAGAACGCTCAAAATGAAGCGATAAAAGCCGCGGCTAGCGATGCGACCAACGCGGCGGTTGACACGACTAAAGCCGGTTATATCGGCGCCAGTCAAGGTCTCGGAGAAGAACTCGGCATTCCTGATGATTTGACGAAATATGGATGGGGATCGATCGGAATGTTTCTCGCTGGATTTCAAAAGTTCTTCGGCATTACGCCGGGCGTGACGGGTCAGGGTGGCGATCTAGGCGGCGATGCCGGCCAGCTCATCGATAGCTACAACCTCTCGGCAAACATTCCCAGCGAGGGTTCGGTAAACGCGATTTCTTAGGAAGGCATGCGATGGATACGAAGGAAGTTTTCAACTGGGGCGTCGTCATCATTCTCGGATGGTTCGCTCTCCGCTGGCTGGGTGGCCTCGCCGTGACTCTCGCCGGTGGATTCGGCAGCGGTGACATCGGCGACGGCGGATGGAATGCGCCTTATGCCGCGCCGCTCTCTTCTCCTTATTATGTGAGGCCGCAGTCGGCTTGGTGGAACTACGGCGGCGCGCCCTATGGCAGCGGGCGCTATGGACCAGGCGAGAGGTATGGCGGTCCGCACGATCGCTGAGGAGACACGATGGCAACCGCGAACACAAACAAAACGATCTTCGCGCTCGGCATTGTTGCCGTGCTCGGCTTCTTGGCCTACAAGCTCTGGCCGGCGATTCGCCGCGCCATCAACTCGGGTTCGAGCGGCGGAGGCGGCGGCGGAGTGGGACCGGCGAGCGCGGCATCCAATCCATATGGCTATTCCTCGGAACCGAATTCTAGCGGCCCGTCACTCGGCGCAAACTTCGGTGGTGGACAGCCAGGTAGCGCTCAATCGGGCGCGGCATTGAGTTCTGCGCTCCGGCAGAGTCTCCAGAACTTGATTGGAAGCGGCTCTTATGCGAACAGCACTCCTGCGCAGCAGGAATACATCAATACGATGGCGGATCAGCTGCCGAGCGATTACCCCGATCAGATCGCGTATGAGCCGCTGCAAAATTTCGACGTGAATCAGCTTGCCTTCTCGCCGGACAGCCTGGGCACCGACACCTCGAGCTACGATCCGAGCGCCTATGCAGACACGCTCTCGGTCGATCCGGGCTTGTATATCGACGATGGAAGCGGAGACGGCAGCGGAGACGGCGGCGGCGATGGCGTCAGCGCAGGCGGCGACGGCGGCTACTGAATGGACGCTGGCCGCGGCGGTTGAAGAGTTCGCGGTCATCTCGGAGCTGGCCGAGGAACACGGATTCAGGCTCTCGATGTTTGGGAGTGTAGTGAGGAAGGGCAGGGGGCGCGATCTGGATTTATTGCTCTCGCCTTTTGGAAGCACTGAGCACAGCGAGGTTCGATTCCTCGCAAGGTTCGGAGGAGTTTTGAAAGGGACCAGGCTGAACGTCGCGCACAACGTGAGGGCGTTTCAGGTGGAGAAAAGCGGGCGGCTTTACGACTTTGTTTTTGGGGGCTTTTGGAGCCCACGGAGGTAGCGATGAACGGCAAGCTGAAGTTGGCACTTCAAATTCTTTTCGCGGTTGCGCTGATCTGGTTTTTTGCGGCCGTCTCTGGCTTCGCGCCGGGCGTGCGGTTGCGCATCGGCGCCGCGAGTGGCAAGAGATGCCGCAGCCGGCGCCGCAAGCGGTTCTCGCAGGTCGCCAGCGGTGTGGCCGGCTCGTGGGTTGACAATCCCTCGCAAAGCTTCATGCCCGTGGGCATCAACGGAGCGAACTTCTAAGACGCCATGACGCCTGAAGTGACAGCCGCGTTTATCACGATCGGAGGCACGATCGCGCTGACCCTCATGGGGCAACTGGTCGCGACGGTGTATTTCGCGGGCCGGCTCACGGAGCGCGTGGCGAACCACGGCCAGCGCATCACCGCACTTGAAAACGCGGAGCGCCAGGATCTGATCCGCAGGGCGACGCTCGCTGCGAGCTGCGCAACGGAGATGTCATGACGAGCACACTCGGCAAGGAAATTCTCGGCGTCACTCACTTCATCGCGGCCCTCGGCGGCTCGCTCTTCACGCTTTTATTTTTTCCAAAACGCAAAACCCAAGGAGCTGTCATGGCAAACAAATTCGTTTCGATCCTGAAGGACGTGGGCAAAGGCCTGCTCTTCATCTTCACCAACAAAACCGCCGAGAACATCGAAGCCGGCGCGCTCAATCTGGCCGGCCTGATCTGGCCAGGTCTCCAGCCGTTTCTGGGCAAGCTGTCGAATGCCATCGCCAACGCGCAGGCGCAGGCGCTTGTGAGCACAGCCGGAATGAGCGATGAGCAAATCATCGCCCTGGTCCTCACCGACATGAACGCCGATTTCGAGACGGCGGGCATCACGGAGACTTCGCACCAGCAGCAGATCGTCGCGCAGGCCATCGGCCTCATCGATCTCTTCCCGAGCGGAAGCGTCAACGCCGCGGTGGTCAATGCCGCGGTCTCGCAGGCAGTGGCGCAAGCCAAGGCAGCTCCGGCTGCTCCCGCCCCAGCAGCTCCAGCGGCGGCGGCAGTAGCGGCTCCCGCGCCTGCGGTTGTGGCTCAGGCAGGGCCGGGACTCGATCAAACTGTTCCCGCTTAAATCGGGAGCAGCAATTCAGGGACACGTCGCGGCCGGTGACAACCATCGCCGGCCGCGGTGATGGGGGATCTCAAATGAAAGCCCGTTTTCTTGTCGCAGTCGGTTTCGTGCTGGCGGTCATGCCGGCATTCGCTCAGACCATTGACAGCTCTGTACATGTGAATCAGTTTCCTGGTTCGACCGTGGCGCAGAAACTGACGAACGCAATGGCGACCTGCACGATGGCGCCGGCCGTGCCCTGCATCCTCGTGCTCGATCCTTCGATGGCTACGGTTCCCGCAGGCGTGAGCCCACCCCTCTGTGCGAATTGTTATCTCGTGGATTACAGAAACGGGCCGCCCTTTGGAAGTGGCGGGGTTATCGTTGGGTCAAATCTTCCCATCAGTGTGACCGCTAATGCCTATGGAGCCAAGGGAGATTGCATTCATGATGATGCCCCCGCTTTCCAGTCGGCGATTGATGCAGCGTCTTTTGTATCAAATTCCGTCTATGTCCCGCCGGTGAACTTCGGTTCCTGTTACCTGCTAAATGAAAATCTCTATTTTTACTATGATGCCGTTCATAACCCCGGCTTCAACTCGACGGCGGCGAACCTCTCAAACGATTTTCTTTTTTTTGGAATTGGGGCATACGAATCCACGGCAAACGGAACCTACAAAGGGCGAAGCTATATCAAATTCACGAACGCGATCGGGCCGAGCATGGCTTTGGCGAATCCCAGCGGAGATTATACTCAGCGGGTTGAGTTAGCGGGTCTTACTTTGGATGCAACCAACACGACGGAAGTGATCTTAGCGGGGAATCCGACGGTCGGCACAGGAGGAGCGAGCGGAAGTTTTACCTCCTTTTCAAAGCTGCATGATCTCACGATTTTTCAGCGTGGAACTGGCGGCGGGATTTTTCTTCATAACGTCTGGTCTAACAGCCAGGTGCAAGATGTCGATATTCGCAGCTTTCAATCGACGCCCTATACCGGCTCCATCGGTCTGAGAGTTTGCAACGATACAGGCGGTGGGCTGGTTGAAGTGAATCGTGTATGGACTTTTGACTTCGATCATGGCCAGGATTGGGGCGGCCATGCCTATGGGATCTGCGACAACTGGATTACAGCGTCATCGATCAAAGATTCTGACGTTTCAAGCAACAATAGCGGGCTCTACATCGGGCGCGGTTTCTCCGGGAGCATTGAAAACCTCTATGCCGAATCGGATCAAGTGCAGAGTCTTTGGATCGGCGACCAGAATCAGGGCGGTATCACCATCACGGGCGGTCAACTCACCGGCACGTCTACGACGAACACTGCGGGCATGATCGTCATAAATCAGCCTGAGACAGGCGGGAGCTATCCGGCCGGTCAATGGTCAATTGTCGGCGTCACGATTCAGGGAACTCAGCTTCGCGGTATCGGAACTTCGGGAATAAACATCATTGACCCCTACGGCTTCTCGACGGGGACCATCACGAATGTAGCGATGAACAATTTCGGAGGCGGATCTTCGGTCTACTGTATCGCAGATCCAAATGGGATCGGAGGTTGGAGCGTCACGAATCCGAACTGCAACGGTGGTGGCGCGACTCTCTTTCAACATAGTGGCCCCACATGGGTCGGATCTTATCTTAATGGTGCGACGGTTGCGATCGCGAACACAAACACCAATTATGTCAACGGGGTGCTTCTCGCATCGTGGGGCCAAAAAACAAATGTGACGAGCTCACGCACACTGGGCACCATCTATAGCGCACCGTCTAATTACGCGCTAGAAGTCGAAGTATCTTTCGACACGCTTTCAGCCAGTGGATGCACAGGAGCAAATGAGTACATAACTGGGTTCGTCGGAGCAACTTCTGGAACCCTAGCTGCCGGCCCTGAGAGCGGCGGTTTCAATTCGTGCCAAGTCTTAGGAAGCATTTCCTTCGTCGTCCCAGCGGGTTATTCGTACAAAGTCACGTATACCGAGACTTCGGGAGGCCCCGCTTCTCCATCGAACTTCACATGGTACGAAACAGGTTTGAACTAGTTCACTGACGGCCGTTTTCTAAGGTGATAGCCCGCAAGAAAAATTGAGGGAGGATCGCGCATGGGGCTGAATTTTGGCAAGCTCACGAAGCTGGTGAAGGGCGGTCTCGATTCAGATGAGATCGCTGAAATGCTGGGCTCCATGGGCCTGGTGGCGAACATCTCGGGTCTGCAGCCTGATCAGGTCGATCCCGCCTTTCAAAACGCCTGGGAGGCGGCCCAGGAGCCGGGAGCGACCATTCTCAGAATCGAGCTGCGCAAACAGGACGGCGGGAAGATTTCGGGGCTCCTAGTGCTCGGCAATGGCAGTCCCCTTCCCTGTATTCAACGCACGCCGGCGGCGGCGGAAAAGTTGCTTCCGCAGCCCGCATAACTTTCGTCACTAACTTTGTGCTTGACATCGGGTTCTATAGTGATACGCTTTCAGTCATAAAAAAGAGCCAGCCTCGATCCGATAATATCTGTTATCAGACATTCGTTATCTTCAGGCTAGGTCCGGATTTCCACCAATACCCCCTCAACCTCGCGCTTTTCTTCGGCGGCAAGCGGCCAAATCGGAGACCTCGGGCGGTCTCCATGGCGGACGTTGCAGTTGCTGGCGTACTTAATTCGCGCCCGGCACAGGGCGCAGGCCTCAACCTTCAAACGCCTTTGGTAGCACAACAAAGTGCAGATCATCACGCTTTGGCGTGCCGAACCGGTTGTCTCTATATGGAAGCGGGTTTGTCTGCCCTGTCAGCGCATAGCCGCGCCGTTTGTACCAATCGATGAGGGCCATACGAAGGTTTACGACGGTCATTTTGATCTCGGTTGCCCCATGCTCCGCCGCCCACCCCTCGGCCGCTTCAAGCAACCTGCGACCGAGATCGCCGTTTTGGTCTCCCGGCGGGATGGCGAGCAAGCCGAGGTACCAAACGCCGTTTTGCTGAGGCTCCAGCCAAACGCAACCGAGCAGCGTGTGATCGGCGCGGTGCCAGAGCAGCAGCGTCGCATTCGGCTTTGCTGCCATGTCTTCCCTGAGAAGATCCTCCGTGATCCGCGTGCCTTCGATGTACTCCTCTTTAATGCTCCAGCCCGCCTCGTCGCCACGCCCACGAAAGGCGAGGTTGATGAGCGATACGACAGCCGGCACATCAGCGTCGGCGGCAACGATCAAATTTGGGATTGTGTCCACGGGCTGGCTCATCAATCTAGTTCCGGATCTCTGCCAGAAGCTGCTCAACTTCGGCCTTCTGCTCGGCCATGAGCGGCAAAATCGGAGAGCGAGGATGGCCACCATAATAGCCGTTAAAGTCGCACGCGTACTTGATTCCCGCCAGGCCCATGGCGCCGACGATTCGGCTGCCGGCGGCCAGAATTCGCTGCTGTTTTTCTTCGGCGAGCTTCAGGTCATGATCCTTCCAGGCAAGATAAATCTCTTGCGTCACCTGCGGGGCGAATGTGGCAAAAGCGACGGTGGCACCCGAAGCGCCGGCCTCGAGCGCCGCGAGGATGGAGCGCTCGGAGCCGGTGAGAACCTGAAAGCCGACTTCCCTTGTGCGGGTTTTGACCGGGGCGGCAGGTGGCGCGGCGGCAACGGCTACTCCGCCGGCCAGGTCACTGGCCGAAACAAAGGTCGCAGCGGCGTCATTTTGAGGAGCCATCATCATCCGCGCGGTGGCTGCTTCAAAAACTTGCGTAACCGAAACCGTGCGCCGGGGCGCCCTGCCGGTGGCCGCGACGGTCTCGCGAATCCGCTCTACGCTGCCGCTCGAGTCCTTGGTACCGATGATGTTTGGGTGTTGAGCCAATTCGGCAATGAGCTCGACCGGAATTTCGCAAGGGACGAACTTGGGAATGTAGTACAGCACGACCGGAAGTGGCGATCGGTCGGCAATGCTGCGGAAATAGTGAAGAATGGCGGCTGGCGACACTTGCCCGCCATAGTAGCTGGGCGGGCGGACGAGGACTGCGTCGTAATTCAATGTTGCTGAGAACTCCGCCAACTCAAGGGTCGCGCGAACACTCTCGCGTCCCACCCCGGCGATGAGGACCTTCTCCGGCGCGGTAGCTTCGGCGGAAACGCGAAGAACGTCGCGCGTTTCTTCGTCGTTGAGCGCAACAGCTTCGCCCGTCGAGCCCAGAACCACCATTCCCGCCAGTAGGCTGCGCGAGTAGCGCGCCATGTTGGCTTCGATCTTGCGGAAATAAACGCGCTCATCCGCGTAAAACGGCGTGGTAACCGGGGCGAAGATGCCTTCGAGCAGCATGGATTTATTGTAGAGCCCGCCGTAGAGCCACAGCGCCCAGTTCCCTGCCGCGGGCCGGTTAGATTCGTCACGCAGACCGCGCCGGTGTATGTTGGAGTTCACACTGCAAACGAATCGCGCTCAAGGCAAGAATCGGCAATCTAATACGAAGAGGCGCCGAATCATGGAATCTTCGTTGCACAGCGGACAGATGACCCGGAAGGCGCCGACGCTCGCCCGCCAGGCGCTTTCATTCTTTCTGCACACGCTTCTTGCGCTGGCCTCGTGGGTCGCGCTGATGCTCATTGGCTATGCGGTGAATCCCACGGGCATCTCGCAGAGTGTGATTTTGGTTTTATCGATGGCGGTGCCGCTCGCCGTGGGTTTGATCGTTGCCAAGATTCATCCCAGCGAGATGGCGACCGCCGTTTGGTTGGTGGGCTTCATTTGGCTCATGATCGTGGGCCTTTACGTTCTGGATTTACCCACCGGGCCGGGACGATGCTTTCAATGCGGCGCGATGGATAAACTTTCGCGCACGTTTTTCAGCCTGCCCGATGCAAGCCGCCTGATGGATGACGATGGTCCGTTCGTTGGAACGTGGCCGGCGGCGGCGCTGATTGGCTATTCGATTGGCGCGTGGCTCGGGATGCGGCGGCGCGTGGAATCATAAAACTGCAACTTCCCTGCCCCGAGTTTTTGAATTTGCCGCTCTGCTCGCCACGATTGCATGCGGCGCCTCGACACGCGTTATCTCCCGTTGGCCGAATGCAGCGCTTGCAGCGCGTAGACGTTCACGGAATGCTTCTGCATGGAGGCAATTCCGTCGGCAGCGGCCTGCGCGGCAGCCAGCGTAGTAATGGTGGGAACGCGCTTGAGAACCGCGGCACGGCGAATGGCTTTCTCGTCGAAGATTGCGTCCTGGCCGCGCGGCGTGTTGACGATGAGCTGGATGCGGCCTTCCTTGATCAGGTCGACTGCGTTAGGCCGACCCTCCTCAACTTTGAAGACGCGTTCGACGATGAGGCCTGCGCCCTCAAGCACGTTGGCCGTGCCCTCGGTGGCGACAATCTTGAACCCGAGATCGACGTAGCGTCGCCCGAGCGGAATCACCGCTTGCTTGTCGTGATCGTTGACGGTGAAAAACACCGTGCCGCCGGTGGGCAGCAACTGGCCCGCCGAAAGCTGCGCCTTGGCAAAAGCCTCACCAAAGGTGGACGCGACCCCCATTACCTCGCCAGTCGATTTCATCTCGGGGCCGAGTACGGTATCCACGCCGGCGAACTTCGACCATGGGAAGACGGGTGACTTGACGTAGTAGTAGGTGCCAGTTCCGAGATCTTTTCCGGATTTGAGTTCTTTCGGCAGCAGTTCCGACAGCGTGCGGCCGGTCATGAGCCGTGCGGCAATCTTCGCCAGCGGGATGCCGGTGGCTTTCGAAACATATGGAACGGTGCGCGAAGCGCGCGGGTTGACCTCGATAACATAGACATGATCGTTGCCCTGCTCGTCGCGTTGAATTGCAAACTGCAGATTGACGAGGCCGACGACCTTGAGTGCCAGCGCCAGCTTGCGCGTGTAGGCGCGCAGGGTTTCAAGCGTCGACTCGCTGATGCCGACGGCGGGTAAAACGCAGGACGAATCGCCGGAGTGAATACCGGCCTCCTCGATATGTTGCATGATGCCGGCGATCAGAACATCTTTCGAGTCGCATAGCGCGTCCACGTCGACTTCAATAGCGTTTTCAAGGAAGTGATCGATGAGGACGGGACGCTCCTGCGAGTACTCAACCGCTTGGCGCATGTAGCGCGCCACGGCTTCGGCGTCATACGCAATCACCATCGCCCGGCCGCCGAGCACGTAGCTAGGCCGCACCAAGACTGGATAGCCGATCTGCTCGCCTACCGCCAGCGCCTGTTCCACGCTGGTCGCGGTGCCGCCACGCGGCTGCGGAATGTTCAAATCCTCAAGCAATTTGCCAAACTGTTTGCGGTCTTCGGCGAGGTCGATCGATTCCGGCGAGGTTCCAATGATGGGCACGCCCGCCGCACGCAGGCGCTGCGCCAGGTTCAGCGGAGTTTGCCCGCCGAACTGCACGATCATACCGATCTTCGCGCCTGATTGCGCTTCGTGGTTGTAGATCGCCAGCACGTCTTCCAGAACCAGCGTCTCAAAATACAGACGGTCGCTGGTGTCGTAGTCGGTGGAGACGGTCTCGGGGTTGCAGTTGACCATGATCGTCTCGTAGCCGTCGTCCTTGAGCGCGAAAGCCGCGTGGCAGCAGCAGTAATCGAACTCGATGCCCTGGCCGATGCGATTGGGTCCGGAACCGAGAATGATGATCTTCGGTTTTGAAGTCGGCGGCGCTTCGTCCTCTTCCTCATATGTGGAGTAGAGGTAGGGCGTCATGGATTCGAATTCGGCGGCGCAGGTGTCAACAAGCTTGAAGACGGGGCGAATTCCCTGCCCTTCGCGCAGCTCCCTCACCTGCTGGATGCCCGCGTGCCCCGGGAGCTTCCACTCGGTGGCAA
The DNA here is from genome assembly GCA_049518955.1 of Occallatibacter sp. GTDB lineage: Bacteria > Acidobacteriota > Terriglobia > Terriglobales > Acidobacteriaceae > Telmatobacter. The sequence continues at coordinate 6,005 of JBEKRG010000062.1, read as the reverse complement.
TGCGCTCGTCGCTCAGGCCGAGGCGCTTAAGCTGCCGCATGTCCTCCGGACTTATATCTTTTGGAGTTGTTTGTGCGATCGCCATCTGCGCCACGGTAATCTCGCGCAACTGGTGCAGGAACCACGGATCCATTTTGGTGAGACGCGCAACTTCGCGCACGCTCAGACCGCGCTCGAAGGCGTAGCGAATGTAGCCCAGGCGCTCGGGCCGTGGCGTAACCAGCATCTGCGTCAGGCGGCGTGGCTCAAGCACTTCGGCGCCTGTCTTCTTGCCGGTTTCAAGCGAGCGCCAGGCCTTCATCAGCGATTCTTTGAATGTGCGGCCAATGGCCATCACTTCGCCCACCGACTTCATCTGCGGGCCCAGCGTTTCATCGGCGCCCGGAAATTTTTCAAACTGCCACTTGGGGATTTTGACGACGACGTAGTCAATCGTCGGCTCGAAGCAGGCAGGCGTTTTGCGCGTGATGTCGTTTGGAATCTCGTCAAGCGTGTAGCCGACGGCGAGCTTGGCGGCGATCTTGGCGATGGGAAAGCCGGTGGCCTTGGACGCAAGGGCCGAGGAGCGCGAGACGCGCGGGTTCATCTCGATGACGGTCATGCGGCCGTCTTGCGGGTTCACCGCAAATTGCACGTTCGACCCGCCGGTTTCGACGCCGATCTCGCGCATGACGGCGATGGCTGCGTCGCGCATCTTCTGGTACTCGCGATCGGTGAGAGTTTGCGCAGGCGCAACGGTGATGGAGTCGCCGGTGTGTACGCCCATGGGGTCAAAATTCTCGATCGAGCAAATGATGATGACGTTGTCGGCAAGGTCGCGCATCACCTCAAGCTCGAACTCCTTCCAGCCGAGCACGCTTTCTTCGATCAAGCACTCGTGCACAGGCGAAAGATCGAGGCCGCGGGCAAGAATCTCCATCAGCTCTTCGCGGTTGTAAGCAATGCCGCCGCCCGTGCCGCCGAGCGTGAAGCTGGGCCGAATGAGAACCGGAAAGCCGAACTTGGCTGAGAAGTCGAGGCCGTCGCGCAGGTTGTTGACGAGCGCCGAGCGCGGCACGTCAAGGCCGATGCGGATCATTGCATCCTTGAAAAGCAGCCGGTCTTCGGCTTTCTTGATGGCTTCGAGCTTGGCACCGATCAGCTCCACGTTGTAGCGGTCGAGAACGCCAGTGTCGGCGAGATCGACGGCGAGATTCAGAGCCGTCTGGCCCCCGACGGTGGGCAGCAATGCGAACTTGCCATGGCCCGGGTTGGCCGTAAGCATCTCGGTTTCGATGCGAATGATTTCTTCGACGTATTCGTGTGTGAGGGGCTCGATATAGGTGCGGTCGGCCAGCTCGGGATCGGTCATGATGGTGGCCGGATTCGAATTGACCAGCACCACCTCGTAGCCCTCCTGCTTGAGGGCCTTGCAGGCCTGCGTGCCGGAGTAGTCGAACTCAGCCGACTGGCCGATGACGATGGGGCCGGAGCCGATCACCAGAATCTTCTGAATGTCATTTCTGCGTGGCATGTTTCCCTTGATTCCTAGCTCTTTTGCTGATATTTCTGAATGGCCTTTTCAAATTCTCTCCGGCTTGCAGTCGTGAGGGGACACCCCTGTCCCATTCCTACTTCCAGAATCATCCAAAGATGAGTTGGCCTTAGCGTCCTCACCAAATCACCTCCGACATCGATTGGAGAAAAGCCAGGGGCAAAGCCCCGTGCATTTGTCGTTAGATCGTATTTGCCCGGAGCCGCCGGTATGGCGAATTTGCCTTCCTCGTCCGTTTCGGCGCTTCCGATGAGCTTGCCATCGCTTTTCAATTCGACCTCAACGTTCGGTATTGGCCTTCCGGCGGAATCGAAGATACTTCCCTGAACGCGCGAAACGGAGACAGTTCGGTATACGCAATCCACCTGTGCTCCAACGACGGCAGGAGCGGCTCCAGTAAATGCGATCGCCGACAAGATGCCCATTGCTGGGACAAAGCGTGTTGTCTCACCCAAAAAACAGCGGAGCCAAAAGCCCCGCTGTTTTGAAATGCCGAATCTGTCGCGCATCGCGAGGGTCATCCCTTCCACTCCTCCATCATTTTCCGGAAGTCGCGGAACAGGTAATGCGAATCGTGCGGGCCGGGCGCGGCTTCGGGGTGGTATTGCACGCTGAAGAGCGGCAGCGTCTTGTGGCGCAGGCCTTCGAGGGTCTGGTCGTTGAGGTCAACATGGGTCAGCTCAACCTCGTTGGCGTTGATAGAGTCGGGATCGACAGCGAAGTTGTGGTTGTGGGCGGTGATTTCAACCTTGCCCGTGGCGTTGTTCTTCACCGGATGATTGCCGCCGTGGTGGCCGAACTTGAGCTTGTAAGTGCGGCCGCCCAGGGCGAGGCCGCAAAGCTGGTGGCCCAGGCAAATCCCAAAGATCGGCACACGGCCCATCAAGCCGCGAATGGCGCGGACGGCATAGTCGACCGGCTCGGGGTCGCCGGGACCGTTTGAAAGAAACACACCGTCTGGCTTGAGTGCCAGAACGTCTTCGGCAGTGGTTTCGGCCGGAACCACAGTCACGCGGCACCAGTCACGAGCTAACATGCGCAGAATGTTTTGCTTAATGCCAAAATCGTAAGCTACTACATTAAGAATGGGCTGCTTGCCCTGTTCCTTCTGGATGAAGCCCTCCGCCAGCAACGGCTCCCCGCTCTGATTGCGTGGATCGGAGGCGTCGAACTCGTAGCTGGCCTTGGTCGAGACCACGCGCGCCAGATCGGTTCCCTCCATCTTCCTGATGGCCTTGGCCTTCGCAACCAACACTTCGGGGGTTAGCTCGATCGTCGAAATCACTCCGCGCATTACGCCGCGGTCGCGCAAGTGCCGCACCAGGGCCCGCGTGTCGATCTCGGCGAGAACCGGGACGCTGTAGCGCTCCATGTATTCGTCGGTGACCTGCTCGGAGCGCCAGTTGGAGCTGATGGCGGAGAACTCGCGGACGATCAGGCCCTCAATGTAGGGCCGCGCGGCCTCGTTATCGGCGCGATTGGTGCCGTAATTGCCAATTTGAGGGTTGGTGAGGACGACTATCTGCCCGGCGTAGGACGGATCGGTGGCAATTTCCTGATAACCGGTAAGAGAAGTATTAAAAACGACCTCGCCCTGACATTCGCCTGGGTGTCCGTGGCCGTGCCCGCGGAAGATGCGCCCGTCTTCGAGCGCGAGGATCGCCTGCATCGCCTCTCCGAGGAGTGGATTCAATCGATTTTAGCAGGTTTATGCGGACAAATTTGGTCCGGTTTTTCCACGGATCAGTGGACCACCCCAGCATCGCGAGCGGGCCAGTAGATGAAGACGGCCTTGCCGTAGATGAGCGAGCGGTCAACGGGGCCAAAATCGCGACTGTCGGAGGAAATGGAGCGATGGTCGCCCATCACGTAGTACTCGTCCGGCGGTAGCATCATTTCCGCTATGGAGCGGCTGTCGCGATACTCCGGCGGCACGTAGGCCTCGCGGATCGGCTTGCCGTTGACGAAGACGCGGCCGTGATCAACACGAAGTCGGTCGCCGGGCAGCGCAATCACACGCTTGATGTAGCTCTTCTCCGGGTCGCGCGGGTAATGAAAGACCACTACGTCGCCGCGGTTGATGGCCTCGAAATGATAGGCGAACTTGTTGATGAACAAACGGTCGCTGTCTTCGAGCCGTGGCAACATGCTGGTGCCCTCAACGCGGACGGGCTGATAGAGGAAAGTGATGATGAGCGCTGATGCAACGGCGGCAACGGCCAGATCGCGAACCCAAAGCATGACGCCCGCGGATTTCTTCTCCGCTGCGGCAGACTTTTCGGTGGGGATCAGGGACAGCCATTCCCCGGAGCCTAGCTCGATGAGCGATCCGTCCGTGGGGGCACCGGATGATGGTCCTTCGGACGCCGATGGGTTTACATGAGCCTCAGACGACAGGCTCGGAGGCGTCAGCAAAGCGGCGCTTTCGGGCGGCAGCTTTAAAGCTGGCGGAAGGCTTGAGCCTGACTCAGGAAGTGTGGGGTCTGTTGAGCCGGTATCCATCTCTATAGCTCCAGATTACTCCTGATCCGCGCCTTCTTGCACTCGCAAGGCACCCTGAGAGTAAAGACGTGTCGAAAATGCGGGGCAAACCGAGTAGTAGTGAACTTCGCATCGCACTTTGCCCACTGTAAATCGCACTCGTTCCGACGATGCCAGCAAACCGTTGCGCATGACGATTTAGTAATGCCCCATTCGGTGGATTGATGAGTACCCGAGGAAATCGTTTAATGACTTCTGTACTCGAGAACCCTCAAAAGAGCCTTTCGGCAACCCGATTCCACGGAGGAATATGGAAACCCTCATCGAATCCCCCCGAGTTGCATTCGTATCCGGATCCAGCCTGCCGGCGTCGTCGCCGTTTTCGCTCTACCGGCTCATCCTGCCAATCCTTTGCATCTCACTAGGCGTCTCGGTAGGCACTGCCACGGGGCTCACGCTTGCGCTGGTCAATGCTTCCAGGAATTCTGTGGCTGCGTCGAGCGATTCCGTCCAATCCAGCGCCGCACCCTCAGCCAACCTTGCGGCGAACTCAAGCCCCGCGCAAGCCACTCAACCTGCCGTTGCCGCTTCACCCATCGCCACTCCGACCACGCTTGCCGTGGATCCCGCAGCCAACCCAACCGTCGAATTGCGCCCTGCGAAGCTGAGCCCTGCCCCTACGAGCGTCTCACGTCCTGCGGCCGCGCCCTCCAAAGTCGAGGTGGCTTTCAACAAAACGCCCGATGCGCTCAAACCCGCGACATTCAAGCTGGAAGGCAAGACCTACCACGTCGCGAAAATGATGTTCCTGCCCGCTGCCAGGCCTGAGCAGCACGAGCCGGTTGCCGCGCAGCCGGCGCCCCCAACTGCTCTGAATACCGCGCAATGGAGCCTTGATTCGCCCGCCCCGGCGAGCCTTTACACCGAAGGGGTTTTGACGGTTTCGGACTACAGTGCCTCCACTGGGACGATTCAAACCAGCGACGGCAGAACGTTTGCTCTGGGAACAACGGTTGCCGCCGGAAACGCAATATCGTGGGAATCGTACCGTTCCGATGTCCACTACAGGTGCGACCAGAATGGAAGCTGCGTGCTGATGCGCGCCGGTGTGGTCGCGCCCGACGCGAAACTTATTTAGAGACTCAGGAAACCTGCGGCGGCTTCGCAATCCGATCAGCCGATTCGCACCAGTAGCCTTACTCGCAGCCCAGCCCGCCCGGCGGGCAAAGAATCCGCGGGCGGTGGTTGGTAATCGGTTTCTGCTGGTTAGCGACCGGAACCAATGCTGGCGCGGTTCCAGGATCGCCCACTCCGGCCAGATTATCGTCTTCCAGAATCAGCGGACGTTGCAACAGCATCTCCACCTGCGTGCCACGGGGAATATCGACGTCAGCGTTGCGCGTGAAGAGCGAAACAATGCCTACGGTGGCCAACCCGGCGCCGAGCCCGGCAAGACCGCCTTCAATGGGGTGGCCTGAGGCAGCGCCGCCGATGGTGCCCACGCCCGCACCGGTGGGCAAGGCGATTTCGGCGGTTTGGCCTGCGTTCCGGCCTTTATCTCCATTCTGTTCAATAGTTCCTTCATCGTCGTTCTTCACGGTCTGGTTTTTTGAGCCGGGAACGCTGTCCACCACTCCCGGAATCTCAACCACGGAGCCGTTGGGGAAGATAATCGACGTAAAGTGCATGTCCAGTTGCGCCTTGGCCCTCATTCCGCCGCGCTGCACCCGGTCGACCACCCCCTGCACGTAAACGCCGGTGGGGATCATGACCCGGTTGCCCACCACGACAGGAAACGTGGACGACAGATAGACGCCGTCGCCAGCCTTGGCCGACTTTGTGTTGATGGCGCTACGCAACTCCAGCAGAATCTTGGTTCCGGCGGGCACCGTGTAAATCTTTCTTGCGGGGGCAGTGTCTGCCAGGCCGGGAGTCTCGGCAGAGAGCTCTGCCGCTTCGGTTGGCGCCCCAGGTTGAGGGGGTGCGGCTG
>JBEKRG010000061.1:0-28843 GCA_049518955.1 Occallatibacter sp. | reverse complement strand
CACCGCCGCGGTGACCTGCAATCAGGCAACGCCGTTGTCTGAAGCAGCGGATATCGTAGTCGTCGCCGACGTGGGCGCCGAGGTCATCTCGGGATCAACGCGCATGAAGGCCGGCAGCGCGCAGAAGATGATTCTGAATATGATCACAACGGGCGCCATGACGCGCTTGGGCTACGTGTACGAAAACCTGATGGTTAACGTGCACATGCAGAATTCGAAGCTGGTGGAGCGCGGCATTCGCATTCTCATGTCGGCCTGCAACATCGATCGCGCGACAGCGGTTGACACCATCAAGAGCGCCGGGCGCAGCGTGCCCGTTGCACTGGTGATGTTGAGAGCCAAAGTGGACAAGCCTGAGGCGGTGCGGCGTCTGGCCAAATCCGATGGCAACGTCCGGCTGGCTATCGAGGACAATGTTCTGGAGCTGTAAGGCGAGCCTGAAGTTGGAGGCCTCACCCTAATGTCCCGAGCATTCTTGGGAGCGATGTCCCCGTGCTTCATCGTCTCGAACGTCGATCGCTCGATCGCCTTCTACTGCGACAAGATTGGATTTCAAAACCGGTTCCAAGAGCCGGACCCGGATCCCTTCTTCGCCATCGTTGGCCGCGACACAGCGCAACTCTTCGTTAAGGCTGAGAAAAACGTGTTGCCGCAGCCCAACCACACCCGTCATCCTCACATGCGGCTAGACGCCTTTGTTTATGTTGAGGATCCCGACGCGCTTGCCGCCGAATTGTCCGGCCGCGGCGTGGACTTCAGCGCGCCGCTTAAGGACACGCACGACGGTCTGCGCGGCTTCGAGATTCGCGATCCTGACGGCTACGTGTTGTTTTTCGGACGGCCCAGGTAATCGGAACGCCGGCAACTGTGTCGACGCGCCGGCGGCAAGTTTGTTTGCTTTCTGCAGAGGTGCTGCCTGTGGCAATTTACGGTAGAACGCGCTGAATGTGCAGGAACAGAATCAGGTTCAGCACAATGCCGATCACCAGAACGCCGATTCCAATCACTGCAACAACCTTAAGTTTGCCGCTGAATGTCTTCAAATCCTCGAGAAGCTCCTGCTGCTCGAGAGTATTGCGGTCGGTGGCTTCGCGAACCATCTCCAACTGATCTTCGACGCGCTTGAGCGAGGCGTTTTGCTCCGTCACCTGCTCGCGCAGGCCGCGATGCTCGGTCTGGAGCTCGGCCAGGCTTGTCTCAAGAGGCGCCAAGTCGACTTTGGGCGCGGGCGGCGGCGCTTGTGGCCGCGGAGCCATCACATTCGAGATAGCCGTGAGTACATTTCCTTCAAGCAGAGGCAGAAGGCGCTGCACGATGGGCATGACCATACGAAACAAGTTCATGGCGCGCTGCGCGCCGCTCGGCTCGTCCTCGCTTGTCGATCCCGGAAGCGCGCGACCTGGAGGCATCCGATTCCCAGGGGCCGGGGATCCCATTGGACGCCGGCCGGAGCCCATGGGTAAAGGCGAACCCATGACTCGTGATTGCTGCGCGTCGGATCTTTGAGACGATGAGTCCCGATCGATGGATTCGATGCTGTCGTGCTGATTCATGGAAGTCCTTCTCGAAAACCATTAGGTAATCCTCATATATAGCTCATTTGGCGTCCGTTTGGAACTCCGATTTATCCAATGCCAGCGCTCGGCGGGGTTGCCGCGAGCGTATTCTCAAAACGAGGAGAATTGCGTGAAGGCACATGTGAGCCGCACGCTGCGCAGTGTGCAGCGAAGCATCCTGGCCGGAATCATCACCATTGGCCCGCTGTTTGTCACCTACCTGATCTTCAGCTTTCTTCTGGGCGAGTTGGCCAACGCGGGACTGCCCGCTGTGCGTTTGCTGGCCCAGCTGCTTCCCGTGGGATGGTTCCGCTACACGTGGATTCAGCCCGTGATGGCGATTCTGCTTACGCTGATTGTGCTTTATATCGTGGGCCGGATCACTTCTCTGGTCATCGGCCGCCAAGCCTTCGGGCTGTTCGAGTCAATTCTTGAGCGGCTGCCCTTCGTGGCCAAGGTCTATACCTCTGTGCGGCAACTGCTGGACACGATGATGGCCAAGAAGGATGCAAGCCAGCGCGTAGTGCTGATTGATTTCCCTATCGTCGGCCAAAAAAGCATCGGATTCCTGACGCGCACCATGACCGACGCGGGTACTGGCCAGCCGCTGGCGGCAGTACTGGTTCCGAACGCCATCAATCCCACGTCGGCCTTCCTGCAGATTCTTCCCATGGACCGCGTGATCGAAACCGACCTGTCCATGGAACAGGCCATGAGCATGGTGATGACTGGCGGCGCTGTGGGGCCGGAGACGATTCAGTACTCAAAGACCGGAGACCAAGGTGGAGACGATAAGATTACAGCGCTGCGGGGGCCGCGCATTTAGGTCGGGGGAAAAGCTCCCGCGCGGCATTGAAATGAACTTCATCGGGAAGACAATCCAGTGGACACAGAGAAAACAAAAAAGCGTCCGATCGCGATCACGATCCTCGCATGGCTGTATATCGCCGTGGGCGTACTGAGCACAGGCGCGCATTATGCGAACTTCAGGTCGCACAAGCCCATGGTCAATGAATTTTTCTGGATCACTGCGCTCGGAGCGGCCGCGATTCTAGCCGGAGCGTTCATGCTCCATGGCCACAACTGGGCGCGATGGCTGGCACTGGCCTGGATCGCCGCGCACGTGGTCATCAGTGCACTCAATTTGATGCATGGGCTTCTGATGCACTGCGTGGTGTTCTTGCTGGTCGCCGCTATTCTGTTCCAGCGAGAGGCGCGGGAGTATTTCAAAACGGGTTGACTGGATCAGAGTATTTCAGCGCCGTCTGATTGGATCAGACTATTTCATCGCGGGGCCCGGCGAAGGATTGCTTTCTGCCGGTGTCGCACCGGTTTCCCCATTCACGGCGAGTTGTTCCTCGGCGTGTTCGCTCTCCACGGTGACCTTGCGCAGACTCACGTGCTCGAACTGTGCCCAGATGAGCCCCGCAGGAATGACGCAGAGGAACGTGCCGAGCAAAATGGTCGCCGCGCATGCGGTGGCGGCCTCGGGCGTTGCACCAAACAAGCTGGAGAGCGCCGCAGCCACAAAGGCGATCTGCGAAAACCAACCCAGGACCGGAAGCTGCAGGACGCTCACGCCGCCGCTAATCATCATGAGCAGGACGCACCGTGAAAAGCTCATCCCGGCCAGGGGCGGGCTGGCGGTGAAGGCGTGCACCGTTTCCAGGTAGGCCAGCGCGATGAGGCCCCACATGCTGAGCGAAATGGATGCGGAGATCGCGAAATCAGAGAGGCTGTGAATCACGTCGAGCCCGGCATGAAAGGTTCTGATTTTATGGCCGGCAGCCTGGCCCAGGCTTTTCGAAATCAGGCCGAATGAGTGCTCAAAAAAGCTGGCCACCGCGTTGCCCGATAAGCGCACAGCCACCAGAAGAAGAACTCCGGCCAGGGTGGCCAGCAACGCTCCAAAGCGCGCGAAAATGACGGAAAGAATCGGATAGCGCTGGATGAGCGGCGCGACAAGGTGGTTAAGAAATCCAGCGTGACCGGGAGCCGCGCTGAGGGCAGTTTGCGGAATCCACAACAGAGCCAGGGAAAAGATCAGCGCCATGGAACCAAAGTCGAAAAGCCGTTCGACGATGTAAACGGCAACCTGCGAGCCCAGCGGTTCTCCTGTTTTTTTCGCAACCAGGTAAGGCCGGACCGGATCGGCGAAGCGCCCGATCAACGCCACGGCCGTAAAGCCTATGAACTGGGTTCCCAGAAGAGAGAAGAGCGGGACCTTTTTGTTGTGTCGCATGAGCACGGACCAGCGCGCCGCGCGAAAGACAAAGGCGAGATAGATAAAGGCGGTGCCAACGGCAATTTTTCGCCAGTCAGCGAGCGCAACTTGCGCGGCGAAGACGTGAAAGTCGAAGTGAATTCGCGATCGGGCCCACAGAAACAGGGCGGCCAGCGCCAGCAACAGAACCAGGCCCAGAATCCATCGGCTCTTCTTCACGCAATCTCCGTCAGGCAGTTCGCAATAATGGTCAGTAGCTATGTTCTCACGCGCTCGCGAGGTCACGAGCAGGGAGATTGATCGCGCGTCCACGGTGAGTCAATGGCCTGTATTTATGTGAAGAAACTGTAAAGAATCCGCGCTCGGACAGAACTACGGAGTCGGCTGGGAAGCTGGAGCGTTTGCGGACGTGCCGGTGCGCTTGGCCTCTGCTTCGCGAGCCAGAACACGGCGATTGAATTCGTGAATCACGTACGCCACATACACCTGAGTTTCGTGATAGGGCGGAATTCCGTGATATTTGTCGACAGCTTCGGGACCTGCGTTATAGGCGGCCAGCGCGAGCGCGAGATTGTCGTGATACTTAATGAGCAGCGTGTCCAGATAGGTTGAACCGCCGCGCACATTCTCGTGGGGCTCAAAACTGTCCTTCACGCCGAGTCCAGCGGCGGTTCCGGGCATCAGTTGCATCAGCCCCTGCGCACCAGCACGGCTTACGGCGCGAGCATTACCGTCGCTCTCGGCTTTGACGACGCTGGCCAGCAGGTCCACGTCCAGATTGTGTTCCTCTCCGGCTCGCGTGAGCATCTCGCGCAAGTCACCCGGCGTGAGACGTGTCTGCGCATGAGGCTTGGCCAGCGGATCGGGCAAGGTTGGCGTGGGCGGATCGGGAATCGTTTCGAAGGTCACGATCTCCGCGGGATCGAACTCGATGTAGCTATCCTCACCTGTGCTCAAGTAGAGGCGCATGCGGCCATCGACCAGCGCATGATGATCGCACTGCTCGACAAAGCCGTTGCCGAGCGTCACGCGCTCCGCGGCCCGGGCCGTGTGCGGTAAAGCAGCCATGGCGAGGACAATTGCTGCGATGGTTGCTGTTCTGCGCATTTTGAATCGCAATTCCAAACCGATGATCCTCTCAGATTGCTGCCGGCGTCATCTTTCGCAGAGTGCGCTCGAGCACGACGGCCACTCCGTCGTCATCGTTCGACGGCGCCTGCTTCCATCCGCGCGTCTTGGCCAGCGCGCGCAGCTCCTGCGCTGCGTTAGCCATCACAACTCCCTGCCCTGCCCAGTCAAGCATATCCGCGTCATTCCAGTTGTCGCCGATGGCCATGGTCTCGTTGCGATCCACGCCCAGCAGCGCGGCCAGCCGTTCCAGCGCCCATCCCTTTGACACGCCCGGCGGCAGCAGATCGAGAATTGAAATGTCGCGCGCCGGATACTCCGTGCGCACGGCCTCACATTCCGCAGCCCACTCGCTCGCCTTCAGTGCTTTCTCAGCCTCTTTCATCTCGAATATGGATCCCGCCGCCATGCCCTGAATGGGATCGTCGCCGTCGACCAGCGCCAACTCCAGCGGCTTCACCACTTCAATTGCATTCCGATTCGTCTCAACCCACATCGCAATGCGCCCGTGCGCATGATCAAGGTCTTCGAGCACCAGTTCGCCCCGCCCTGGACGGTCAAAGGTGAAGACGACGGTTCCGAATCGCCGAAGCACGCCGCAAAGACCCCGCGCGACTCGCGACTCCATGTGGCAGCGATCAATGACACCACCGCCCAGCGTTGAGAGCACTGCACCATTGGACGCGATGAGGGGCGTATCCGCTCGCAGGCCAAGACCCTCCAGTAACGGCACGGTGTAAGCCGGCCGGCGGCCCGTAGCGATGGCCACCGTAATGCCCGCCTCTTGCGCCGCCCGCAGCGCCTTCGCATTCCGGTCGCTGATCGTTTGGGAATTCGTCGGCAACAGCGTGCCATCCACGTCGATTGCGATGAGCCGCGGGGGAGAGTGCATACATTGAGTTTACCGGGCAGTTGAAGGAGGGTCCGGCCAAGACGTCATAGCCGGCGCCAATCCGGTAATCTCTTAGCTATGGAACGGATCTGCAGCCAGTGCCACGCGGTTTTTGCTGAAGCGACAAAAGCAGACTGGTGCCCAGCCTGTGGCGGCGCGCTGGTTGAGCGAAAACGATTGCCTGAATCCGATTCGAGCAGACTGCCCGCCGAAGTGGATCATCGCGGCATCGTCCTGCCGCGGCGCCATGCGCTGGGCGGAATCATTACGCCGCAGTAATTCACCTATTCATACCGCAGCGCCTCAGCTGGCAGCACCCGTGCCGCCGATGACGACGGATACAACGTTGCCAGCAGCGAAATCCCAATCGACACGATCGACACAATCACGCCATCAATCACGCGCGGCGCGAAGGGTAGCGTATCGATCGAGTAAACGTCCGCGGACAGATGGATGAAGTGATAGTGGCCACCGGCCCACGAAGCGATGTACCCGAGCGCGAGACCGAAAACAGTTCCGACGACACTGATGAGCAGGCCTTGGAGCAAAAAGATGCGACGCACCTGCCCCGGATCGACGCCGAAGCTCATCATCACTGCGATATCGCGCGTCTTTTCCATCACCATCATGGTGAGCGCAATCAGAATGTTGAGCGCGGCCACAATCACGATGAGCGCGATGACGACGAAGGTGACCACCTGCTCCAGCCTGAGCGCGCGAAACAGCTCGCGATTCTCGTCGGTCCAGTTGGTGGTCATGAAGCCAGGGCCCGCAGCTTGTTCAATGGTGTGCGCAATCCGGGGCGCGTTGTTGAGATTGTCGACTTTGAAGCTGATCACCGAAAGCAGGTCGGGCTCATCGAAGAGATGTTGCGCGTCGGCCAGGCGCAGAAAGCCCATTTGGGCATCGTATTGATAGAAGCCGGAATGAAAAGTTCCGGCCAGCCGGAAACGGACGTACTTGGGAATCACACCCATCGGCGTCATCTCGCCCTGTGGACTGATAATGAGCACCGAATCGCCGACAGAGGCACCGATGGTTTCGGCCAGGTCGCTGCCCAGAACGATTGGCGACAGTTCCGCGCTTTGAGTCGACGCGGATTCATGTTGCGGCTCAAGAGCCTGTACCGCGCCGGGCGTGGCTTTCGAAAGCAAGTCGCTGACCGTAAGCTCATCGTCGGGCAGGATGCCTTCAATCATTGCACCGCCATCGCGCGCGCCGCGAGCCACCAGCACCTGTTCGTACAATCCGGGAGAGGCCGCGACGACGTGCGGAACCTTGCGCAGGCGGGCCAGCAGCTCCTGCCAATCGGAGATCCCCCGCCCATCCATCTGCATCAACTGCACATGCGCGCTAGAGCCGAGCAATTTATCTTGAAGATCGCGGCGCATGCCGTTGGTGATGGCCAGAGCAATAATGAGCGCCGCCACGCCCGCGGTCACTCCGGCAATGGAGATGACCGTGACTACGCCTACCACGGCCTGCCGCCGCTTGGCCTTCAGGTAACGCGCCGCCACATAGAGTTCAAATCGCATGGCGCCTACTGTGCCTGCGCGGGAATGATCGTTTTCGCTACACCCACATTGTCATAGCGATCGTATGCGCGAACCGTGATTAGGTGCTCGACTTTCCAATCCGTCTCTGGACTCGTGACTCCGTAATGCTCTTTCATCGAGTCCGAGATTTGGCCCGTTGGATCTATGTGCTGCCATGGTCCGGCATCGAGCGAATATTCTGCGCGAACAACTGGCGAGAAGGAATCTTCGGCGTCGAAGGTGATTGCGAACCCCTTCCTGCATGGGACGCCTCCACACTCGATCATCTTGATCGCCTTGAGATTCGCAATTACTGGCGGCGTGGTGTCAATCACAAATCGATCGCTGACTTTCTCGCCCGTGTGCGCGTCCCTCGGCGAATGCGAGGGACCGTCGGACGCGACCACTTTAATGCGGTAGCCGCCGTCGGGAATCAGCGTGGCGTCAAAGCTATAGGCCTGCTCCTTGATCTTCTTTTTCAGCGGCCACCAGGCGGTGTCGCCATCGCCCTGCAGGAATAGCGAATAAACCAGCGCATCGCCATCGTCGTCATGCGCCGCCCAGCGAACCGTGACAGCCGTGCGATCCTTTGCGGCCTGCAACGGCTGGCTTGAGGAGTTTGCATCAAAGGTGATCGTCGAGCCCTGATTCGAAGCCGGGAATGTAATGTTCACCGTTTGATTCTGGGAGTAGTTCGCCTGTGGATTGATGCGCGCGCCCGGCACCACCACCAGCTCGTCGACCACGGGTGCGGAGTTTACAGGCAGATAGTTCACGCCAACGCTGCCCAACACGCCGTCCGCGTGCAGCACGGCTTTCCACTGCAAAAAACGTCCCGGCGGCGAGGCCACGGCGCCGTCTGTGAGCGGCTGCCACTCGCTCCAGCCGCGCACCGGCTGCTCCACATTTCCGCTACGCGTCAGAATGTCGTAGCCCGCTGAGCCTGGCTCAATCTCCACGCGGCCAAAGCGGGCAAAGGCTCCGGCATCGAAAACGTCACTGGCATACTCGTGCGTTTCCGCCGCGCCAAGTTCAAAAACTTTACCGATATTGCCTGTGCCGACGAATACACTTTCCGAATTCGGTCCCGCGGCCATGCTGAGACCCTGTTGCGCCTGCAAATGAGCGACGTCGGCGTAACCACCGTCGTCCAGGATACGAAAGATTTGTCCGCGATTGCCGCTGAACGCGAGCACGCCGTCTGGCCGAGCAGCGAGCGCGTAAACAATCGAATCCTTGCTCGACCAGAGCAAGCGCGGCGCCTGGCCCTCGCTTAAAGCGTAGATCTCGGTTCCTTCAGGCACGGAAGTGCTGGCGTTGGCCGCCTGCACGGACTGCGGCTGAACCACCGTGATCGTAATGGAGGCTGTCCCCTGCACCGGCAGCGGAGGCAGTGGATTGCGGCTCTTGTCGCCCACGCAAGCTGCATAGATGGTTCCGTTGGCGCCGATGGCGATCGACGTAATCTCCCGTCGCGGAGCCTCGAAGAGCACATAGCCTTTACCCTGCGCATCAATGCGGTAGACGAGGCCGGAGCCGTCGGAGCCTGCGATGAGATTGCCTTTGGCGTCCCAGGCCAGCGTGCGGATGTGCGCCTCGTCGCTCTTGAAGAATAGTTCGGGCGTCGCACCAGGCTTGGCCGGATCAACGCGATAAACCGCTCCGGGATTGCCCGTCGCAATGTAGATCCGCCCCGCGGAATCGAAGGTCAGATCCCAGATGTAGTGCGATTGCGCGCCAGTCGCTGAAGAATTCGTCTTCGAGTCGCCGGTGGCCCCGTCCGGCTTAGCCGCGTCGAATACGACCGTCGCATTCGACTCATCCTGCTTGGTGGTCGCATCCGGTTTGAGCTTATAAACCTTGGCATCAGGCACCGTGGCGGCATAGAGCGAACCATCGGGACCGATGGCGAGCGCCTGGATGCTGAGGCCTCTCGTTTCGAAAAGCGTGATCGGCTTTTCACCGGCTTTCTCGCCGAGCCGTAGCACCGTTGCGGGTGATCCCGTTCCGGCAAACACGTTTCCCTTCTTGTCGACTGCGATCGACCACACGTAGGTCGATGGGGTTGTCACAAATTCGGTGAGTCCCGGTCCCTGGCGCAAATGTCCATCGCTCTCGATGGCAACCCCTTCAGGGGTCCCTTTTTCAAACTCCTCCATCTGTGACTGCTGCCATAGGTGGGTGCCCTGCGCGGCCGCGCGAGCGCTGGCTAAGGACGCTCCAGCGGCAACAAAGGCCAGAAGCGCAATAAAAGTCGGTGCGGACGGGGAGCGGTGAAAGACGCGGAAAGACGAAGACATTCTGCCGTTGAGTTTACTAGAGCTGCCCGCTTCGAATCGATCAAGCGGGGCCACCGGTACTGAGTCAAGGAGGGCACGGACGCTCAGGGTCACACCTGCAATGGAAGCGGGGTTGAGCGATCATGCGTGGCCGGTCAAAGAGTGGGTTGCCCTTCCGGGATAGCTACTGGTCAGCCCTTGGAGATGGCAACAAACCGTGACTGACCCGATAGAGGCTCATCGGCTCGCACACGTGGGAGGATTCATGGCGACCCAGTTCCCATTCGTGCTGGGCCGTGGCTACCGTCGCCAAACATGCAGTGCAAATTGATTCGTAAGTTCCGTTCGTGTTGCGTCGAATTGGGAAATTTGGTTTTTGCGGTAGAGGCATCTGGCATCCTCCTCCTTTTGCCGGGATTTTTTGAGGATAGCGGTCTCCAATTGGCTCGTCCGTGCAATTCTGCTCAACTTGAAAGAGGCGTGCGTTCAATTCGAACTTGACCGTTACCGCGCGGTCGACGCCATGGCTCTGGGTGGACTGCGCAACCACCGGCGGCAATTGTGGAAAACCAGAGTCGGAAACGATCGGCAGGGTCAGGGGCTCAATTTGAGGGAGGAAGCCGCCTAGCAATTGGCTGCCCAAAATGCCTCATTTGATTCCCATATCGTGAGTTGGCGCACAAATTCCATATGATGAATAGAACTTTTAGCTGAATCAACGCGACTTTTGCACAAGCTGGATCCTCCCCCCATCTTTTCTCTCCGGGGTCTTGCCAGTCGTATTTTCAGAAGACTAGTATCCGGTTTGTTTGGGGGGTCCGGAACCACGGACCAAAAGTCAGTCCTCCACTATGCATGCAGTTGTTCCCAAGTTCACAGAGCTTCATCAACCAGCGGCGCCAGACAGTTTTGGCGTGCGCGGACGGAGTGTCTCGTCATGGCATGGTATGCCTACTGCATCGGTGAAAAACAAGCATTTCCAGCTTTAGCCCGCCATCGCAAACCAGTCGCGCTGGAATCGGTTTTCGGAGTCAGTGGCAATCAGGTTTTCCTTTATCCCGCAAGCGATCTGGCAATCGTCGTGAGCGAGCATAACCCGCAGGAGAGCTTTAACCAGCGGTCAGGCGTCGACCACGCACGCGTGATCTCCGACTGCTTTCAGCACTCCACCGTACTTCCTTTCCGCTTCGGCACCGTCTTCAACGACGATGAGTCGCTACGCAAATCCATTCGCAGCAATCAGCGCCAGTTCCAGGGCAACATCGACAAGCTGCGCGGCAAGACGGAGATGCACCTGAAGATCTTCGTCGACGATTGTTGCGGGCGCGAAGTTGAAAAACGCCTGAGCGGCGAGGGTGTGGGCCGCGAGTATTTGAGTAACCTGCGAGAGAATGCTTCCCGGGCGCGCGAGCGGCAGACCCGTGCTCGCGCAGTCAGCTTCCAGATGCACAGGCTTTTCATTCCCCTTGATGAGGAAGTGAGCTGCCGGCTGATGGATAACGGCAAGATGATGCTCGACATTGCCCATCTCATCGACCGCAAATGCGTGGAACGGTACCTGAACAAATTCGCCACGACCAGCGCCCTGATGCGGGAGTGCCAAATGCAGCTCTCCGGTCCGTGGCCACCCTACCACTTTGTTCACCGCCTTACACGCCCGTTGCATGCGCCGTCGCAGCAGGCGCCTGTCCCGATCGTGGCGTCCCCGGTTCCCATGTTGGAGCCCGCGCCTGCTCTGGCGTAGGAACATCAAATTTGGTTCAATAGTTTGCAGAAAGGC
Source organism: Occallatibacter sp. (assembly GCA_049518955.1). GTDB lineage: Bacteria > Acidobacteriota > Terriglobia > Terriglobales > Acidobacteriaceae > Telmatobacter. The sequence continues at coordinate 17,449 of JBEKRG010000061.1, read as the reverse complement.
TCCAGCTTCGGCTGGAGCTTTTATGTTTCTCCCGCCTCCGCATACCAGTTCTCCGCCGAATGCCCTAATCTAGAAGCATGAGCAAGCAGCCGCCCGACGGGATGAAGAGTTCTGACGCGACCGCCATTGATCTCTTGGTCGTAGGTGCGGGTCCCACGGGCTTGGCTACCGCAATCGAGGCGCAAAAGGCTGGATTCCGGGTTGCGCTGGTGGATAAGGGCTGCCTCTGCAATTCCATCTTTCACTATCCCGCGCACATGACCTTTTTCACCACCTCGGAACGCCTCGAAATCGGCGGCATTCCCTTCCCCAGCGTGAATGCCAAGCCCACGCGCGGCGAGGCGCTTGAATACTACCGCCAGGTGACGGCCTACTACCGTCTGGACGTGCGCCAGTACCACCGCGTGGAGAGAGTAACGGGGAGCGATGGCGCCTTCACCGCTCACACTGTGGACCGTTTCGGCCGGCCGGGAGCCATCGAAGCACGCAAACTGGCCATCTCCACCGGCTACTACGACCTGCCCAATTGGATGGGCATTCCCGGCGAGACATTGAGCAAAGTTCTCCACTACTATCACGATCCGCATCCGTTTTACGGCATGGACGTGGTGGTCATTGGCGGCAAGAACTCCGCTGCCATTGCCGCCCTCGAACTGTGGCGAAGCGGCGCCCGCGTCACGCTCATCTACCGCGGACCCGAGGTTACGCCAAACGTGAAGTATTGGATCAAACCAGACATCGAAAACCGTATCAAAGACGGCGAAATCAAGGCATACTTTTCCACGCAGGTTGTGGAGATCACGCCCGACGCGGTTGTGGTCGAAACTCCGGCGGGCGGCGAGACGCTGCCCAACGATTTCGTCTTTGCCATGACCGGATACCATCCCGATTTTTCATTTCTTGAGCGCCTCGGCGTGCACTTCGAAGGCGAGGACCGGTTGCCCGCCTGCAACCCCGAGACGCTCGAAAGCAACGTGCCAGGCATTTACCTGGCCGGCGTGATTGTCGCCGGCTCGCGCACCAGCGAGATCTTTATTGAGAACGGCCGCTTTCATGGAAAACAGATCGCGGATTCGTTGCTCGCCAAGGAGCGGCCAGGAGACTTGGCCCGTGACGCGGTTGCCGCAGCCAATTCGTTAGACTAATTCTTTGTTCCACTTGCAGGGGGTGGATTCTTGCGCATGCGCTGGTGGCCTCGATCCATTCGCTGGCAAATGCTGGCCGGTCTGCTGCTGCTGGAAATCCTCTCCATCGGCCTGTTCGCAGGGCTGCTGACTCGGCAGCAGATTCATCGCACAGATCAGCGCGCCCGCAACTGGCTGGAATACGAGTCGACAGCCCTTGCCACGCAGTCCGCTGAAGCCCTTGATCAGCAGCGGCCCAGTTGGGTGGATCTGGCCGTGCGTACGATCGTCGATGCGCCGATTGTGCAGTCGGCCAAGATCGTGAACCCATCAGGTGAAGTGCTTTTCTTCAGAAGCGATAAGCAAGAGCTGGCGAATCTCACTGCCATCGAGCACGCGCAAATTCCTCTCGCTAACCGCGATGTGTCAAGGATCTTTCAGACAGCTGACGGCGGGTGGGAGGCGATCCGGCCAATCTACACCGGGAACAATCTGCGGGGCTATGCATTTGTAACGTTCGACCGCAGTGCGGCGCGCCAGCAGTTGGGTTCGCTACTAGACGACACGGCCATCTTCGGCGTCATCTGGGTCGTGGCTTCGGCGCTCCTGGTGCTGCTCATGGGACGCACCATTACCCAACCGTTGGCTCTATTGCATCACGGCACCACCACTCTCATGACGTCGCCTGAAGACGGCAGTCGTTTTCCGCTTCCCGTGCGCGTACAAAACGAAATTGGCGACTTGATTGAGACGTTCAACCGTATGGTTGCCTCGCTAGCCGAGCAGCGTGCGGGATTGAATGACACGCTTTCGCTGCTCGACTCGATGCTGGCCAACGCGCCCATCGGATTGGCATTTGTTGACCGCAATGGCCGCGTTGTGCGCGTCAACCAAATCTTCGCAGACCTGACTGGCATCGCCGTCAGCCGACATCTCGGCCGCACATTGACGGACCTGCTGCCGAAGAATGTAGCTTCTGAGATCGAGGGCGCGGTGCATCGCGTATTTAGCAGTGAAGAACCGGTGCGGAATCTGGAGCTGAATGGCGAAGGAGGCAAACTGCGCCGGCCCTGGACCTGGCTGATCAGTGCTTACCCCGTGCGCACCATGCCGAATCAGGTACGCTGGGTTGGAATTATCGCGCTCGACGCCAGCGACCGCAAACGCAGCGAAGAGGCTCTGCGGCGAAGCGAAAAACTCGCAGTGACCGGCCGCCTGGCTGCATCCATCGCGCACGAGATCAACAACCCTCTCGAAGCGATCACCAACCTGCTCTTCCTGCTCCGCTGTTCCAACGATCTTCCTGATGCGGCGAAGCAATACCTGACCATGGCCGACAACGAAGTTCGCCGCATCGCCGAAATCACGCAACAGACCCTGCGCTTCTACCGTCAGCCGACGCAGCCTGCCAGGGTCGCCGCGGAAGAACTGTTTGAATCAGTGGTCAATCTCTATCAAAGCCGCATCCATGCGATCGATCTTCGCGTGGAGCGACAGTACGAGCCCGGGCTGACCCTCTTCTGCTTTGCCGGCGAGATCCGCCAGGTCTTCGCCAATCTGGTGGCCAATGCAATCGATGCCAGCGGCGTCGGCGGTCGCCTGGTGCTGCGGACGCGGCGCTCGCGCGATTGGAGAAATCCAGCGCAAAACGGAGTCCGGTTCACCGTCGCCGACACTGGCGCTGGCATGGAGCCGGACGTACGTGAACACATCTTCGAAGCTTTCTTCACCACAAAGGAAGCGACCGGGACCGGTTTGGGGCTGTGGGTCAGCCAAGAGATCGTCCTGAAACATCATGGGTTATTGCGCGTGCGTAGCCGCATCGCGACGCCTTCGGGCGGGCCGGAACAAAGGGGTTCGGGAACCGTTTTCGAGATCTTTCTTCCCGACGAGCCGCAGTCTGTCTCAGGATCTGATCATGCAGCCGGCAATGGTGCCGCAGCCGCCGGCGCGGCATCGCAGCCCGCCGATCGCATCAAGGCTTGATAGACCCCACGACCCGTATCCTCTAAAAAAATTCGGTTCAGCTCTTGACAATCGGCCTGTTCCGTGTGTTACTGTTAGTAACACTATGGCGCGTAACACACAGTCCGATCATGACCCCAGCGAATTGGGAGAGCTCGAACGGGGCGTCCTGCTCATTATCTGGCGCAAAGGAACTCTCACCGCGGAACAGGTGCGCGAGGAACTCGGCCGCCCGCTCAAGGACTCGACCATTCGCACCGTTTTGCGGCGACTCGAGGAAAAGGGCTACCTCGCTCACACCGTCGAAGACCGCACCTTTCTCTATCGCCCCGCCGAATCGCGCCAGCGCGTAGCCGGCCGTGCCGTCAAACGCATAGTGGATTGGTTCTGCGCGGGATCGGTTGAGGCACTGCTCGTCGGCATGGTCGACTCCAAAGTTCTGGACAGCAACGAGCTGCAGCGTCTCGCGGAGCGCATCGCTCAAGCAGAAGAGACCGGCACATCCAAAGACGCCAACAAGGGCGCTGCCAGGAACAGTCGCAAGAAGGAGGGATAATCGTGATTCGATTCGCGCTGCCCGTCTTGTTTGAAGCCGTCTTGCGCGCGTTTGTGGCCGCTTGCATTCTTTGGATTGGTTTGCGCCTCCTGCGCGTAAAGAATGTCCGTGCGCAAAAAGCGGCCTGGAGCATGATGTTGCTGGCCGGCATCGCCTTGCCGCTGCTCATGCTCTCTCACTGGATCCCTGCCTGGGCCGAAGTTCGGCTGCCTGCGCCTTCGTGGTCCAGAATCATTCCTAACCCGCAATCTCCAGCGACCACCACGCACTCGGCGGTCGCCCCGCTTCAAACGCCGGCGGCAGCGCCAGAGCCAAATCCTGCCGTCTCGGAAACCGATTCCCCGCCCCGTGCGCGGGTCGTGAACATCGAAACCGTGCCCGAACCCGCAACCATGAGTCGACCGGTTTCCATCCTGCCGCCCGCTGCCGCGCTGACAGCGCCTGCGGCAAAACGAAGCAACCGCGTCTGGCTCGATCCACTCTCCATCGCCGGACTCCTTTACCTCGCAGTTGTCGCTGCACTCGTGCTTCGCTGGTTCATTGGCCTCACTTCGTCCATCCGCCTCTGGTTCGAGGCCACGCCCGTCGAGGCCGCGGACTTCGGCGACATGGATTCAACCATCGCCACGCGTTCGAGCTGCCGCATCTTTTCTCCCGTCAATATCGGCTCCGGCATCGTCCTTCCGGCCGATTACCCGGAGTGGCCGCCGGAAAAACTACGCGCTGTCCTGGCTCACGAAGGCTCTCACGTTCGCCAGCACGATTTCTATTTGCAACTGCTTGCAGGCTTGTACGCCACGCTCACCTGGTTCAGCCCGCTGGGATGGTGGCTCAAGCACAAGCTCTCCGAACTGAGCGAGGCAATTAGCGACCGCGCCGGCCTTGAAGAATCCCGCAGCCGCTCCGCATACGCCCAGCTCTTACTCGAATTCGCGGCATTACCGCGCCCAACTCTCACAGGAGTCGCTATGGCCCGCTCGAACAATCTCTCGCATCGGATCGACCGTCTGCTCAATGAATCCAGCTTCAGGCAGGCTTTTACCGGTAGCCGCCGCGCGATCGTTGCCGCCCTGATCATTCCGGCGGTGCTCGTTACGGTCACCACTCTGTTTCGCGTGCAGGCCGCCGCCGCGCCAGGACAGGCTAAATTGTCCCAGATGGCTATGCTCTCAAGAGACCAGATGCCGTCATTCTCAGCCGTGACGGGCGAACCCCGCCCCGCGCCAGCGCAAGCGCCCGATTCGAGTCCTGCGCAAACGCCGCCTCCGCCGGCACAGGAGGCGGCGCCCGCACCCGCTGCTGCCCCGAGCCCGAACCCCGCGCCCGAGCCCCAGCCGGCTCCGCCAACCATGGCGTTTCCAGCTCCGGGACAGATTCCTGCCATTCCACCCATTCCGCCCATTGACGTCCACGTTGATGTGCCGCCCATCCCTCCGGTCATGGCCTTCATGCACGGCTACGAAGGCCGCGCCTCCTGCTTTACCGATGGCGATGCCTACGCGATCGTCGGCGACCCTGGAACTCCGTCAAGATTCTGTGGCAATACGCGCGGTGAAATGGAAGCCGAAGTGGAGAAGGCGCGCGCCATCGCCCATGGGCATTTCCTGCTCTTCCGCCACGATGGCAAATACTACGTCATTGACGATCCCGCGATCGTGAGCCAGATCGAGGACATGGACAAGAACATGCACGATCAGAGCGAGCAAATGCGTGCGCTGGGTGAACAGTTCCGCGATTCCAGCAGGCAGGTCCGCGACGAGGCACGCGACGAAGCGCGCAAAGCGACCGCCAACATTCCCGCACCCGACCTATCGAAGGAGATGGCCGACTTGAACGCAGCGGTGGCCGGCTTGACGGCCAAGCAAGGCGCCACTGTTTCGCGGGAGGAACTCCAGCAAGTGCAACGCGAGATTTCTGAAATTCAACGGCGCGTGATTGAGGCCGAAGTGAACACGGAAATGAAGGAATTCAACTCCGAATTTGACGCCAAGTTTAAGGCCGAATCGGACAAGTTCAAGGAGCAGATGAGCCAAATGGGCTCGCAACTGGGCCAAACCGTTCAAGCAAATCAGCAGAAAATCGGCTCCATTATCGACGACAGCTTGAAAAGCGGCAAAGCGAAGCCGGTGAACTAGGAAGCGTTCAAGGTTGAAGCCGAAGGGCTCGAACTGAGGATCGGTTGGCTAACCCAAACATCCAAGGAGCACTCATGGCTCGAGGCGGAATCATTCTAGGCCTGCTGTTCGGGTTCCTACCCTGCTTCGCACCTGGGCAAGAGCACATCACCGCAATTACTCATGTGAACTTGATTGACGTTATTCACGGCACAGCCAAGCCCGACTGCACGGTCGTGATTCGGGGCAATCGGATTAGCGAAATCGGGACAGCGTCTGCGGTCACGCCGCCCGCGGCCGCGCAGATCGTCGACGGCAGGGGCAAGTTTCTTATCCCGGGCCTGTGGGACATGCACGTGCACCTGGGGAATGCCACCGAAGCGACCCTCCCGGTCCTGGTTTATTACGGCATTACGGGCGTGCGCGACATGGGATCGCCAAGTTTTGAAACCCTGCGGCAATGGAACGTCGAAGACCTTTCGGGAAAACGGGTTGGACCGCGCATCGTGGCGCCAGGACCGATTCTCGGGATGTCGCCTCCCTACTTCTGGACCTGGCAAGTCCACAATCCTGAAGAGGCCCGGAAAGCGGTCGACTATCTGGCCGGAATCGGTGTCGACTTCATCAAAGTTACGCAAACGTTCGACCGCGAGACCTATTTCGCCGTTGCCGACGAAGCCTCAAGGGTAGGCCTCCCTTTGGCCGGACACCTTCCTCTCAACGACGATGGCAATGGATTTAAGGTGAGCGGCGTTGAGGCGTCGAATGCTGGCCAGAAATGTTTCGAGCACCTGCATGGAATCCCGCTTCCGTTCCAGCCGCCGGAACCTCAACTCATTCCTACGCTGCTTCGCAACGGGACGTGGGTCGATCCCACCCTGACGCCCTATTGGACAAGGGCTCACATGGATGAGCTGATCGCCGCCAAAGATGATCCCCGCTTGAAATACTTGGTTCCGTCATTGCGAGAAGAGCAGTGGGATCCTGTCCTGGGGCAAAAGCGAAATCCGTCCTTCGACCGGCAGATGCTGCAGTGGCGGATGGATCAGGTGAGAATGCTGTACCAGAACGGGATTCCACTCCTGGCCGGAACCGACTTGGGTTCTCCGTACGTGTATCCCGGCGAGATTGACAAGGAGATGGAGCTGTTTGTCGAGGCCGGCCTGTCGCCATTGGACGCCTTGCGCACCGCGACCATCAACCCGGCCCGATATCTCGATCGCGAGAAGGTCCTCGGCTCCGTTGAATATGGGAAGTATGCGGACCTCGTCGTCCTCGACGCGAATCCACTGGACGACATTCACAATGTCGAGAAGGTGGATGCGGTGATCCTGAATGGCCGCTACCTGACTCGAGATGACCTGGAAAAAATGCTCCCGGCATTCCAATAGGGCAGTTCGCCGCAGCTTTATTCCCGCAGGTATATCCAATTCCGATCTCGTCACCTGTGCGAGCTTCGCAGAGCACGAGAGTCGTCGAATTCCAATTGAATGTCCCGACACCATCGGGGGCATCCGTGGCGATCGAGTAGGCCGGTACCTCTAGTCTGCCAATCGAATTCAGAACAAGTTCACGCCGCGCAGCGAGTGCGTCTGGAGCGGATCGAAGTCACTGAATTGATGCGCGACCGGATGCGCCATGCAGTGACTCTGCTGCCGGATTTGCCCACGCAGGTAGGACCGCGTTACGTGTAGCCGGTTCATGATGACGTACCGGGTGCGGAGCCCATCGATCGTGGCCGGAAGCGAAGCGGGAACCTGCGTGCGGTCGACGTAGATCACCAGCGAGGCTTCCTTCGGATTGTCGAAGCTCTGCCCCACGCCCACGCCGAAGAAGGCCGGGTTCTGTTTCATCAGGCTCTGCGCCACCTGCTCCTTCGAGGCGATGGCCTGGTTGAGCGCAGCCGATGACAGCGGAGGAAGCGTATTCGTCTCCGCCGCGGCTTTTGGAACCAAGCCCGCCGCCAAAGCCTGTGCTGTCGTCGGGATCACTTCCGTGCGCACTCCATTCACAATCTGCGGCGCGGTGACATTCATGCTATGGTCGACGTAAAGAATCACGGCTGCCTGGCCGGCGTGGTCGCTGCTCTTGCCAACCGCAACGCCCAGGATTCCCGCGGAAGGATTGACCAGGGTGCGCGCCTGAGCCAGCGCCTGCTGAGCAAGCTGGCTCTGCGCGTCTGTGAGTGTGCTGGCCTGCGCTGCTGTCGCCGTGGCGTTGCCGTAGTTCAGGCAACTCACCGGGTGGTCCGTAGTCCCGACAAATGTGTAGGAGGTTCCCTCCTGAGAGCCCAGCTCCGCCAGTACCGTGGGCGCGGGATTTGCAATGCCCTCGCTGACTCCGGTGTTCGTCTCGCCGCCCGCAAAGAACAATCCGACCGGCTCGGCATCGCTGGCATCCACCACCAGCGATCCGGAATCGCCCGCGTCGCTGAACTGGTCGGCCTCGATGGCGATCTGATTGGTATAGGTCTTGGTCAGATACGGCTCGGTCTCTTCGCAATTTTTGAAGTAGCCCACTTGCACGCTGAGATTGACCGCCGTAATGTTGGCGCACGTCAGCCCTGTAGTCCGCCCGCTCTTGGCCACCGCCATGCCAATCGACCCGTTCTCGCCCTTTCCGCTCGTCGAAGAAATTCCAGGAGGCGCGGCCGACAGCACGCCACCAGCGCCGGGCGTTCCCAACTCCATGATCGCGCCGGTCGGGCTCACCGCCCCCGAGTTGACCTGCGCGATGGCCGCATCGGCGTTGGTCGAGGCGGAGCTGAGCGGCAACCACGTGGTCAGAACCCCCACAGGCGTGGTTCCGGAGCCGTCTCCATTCGGTGTGCAGTTGTTGTCAATCAGCCCAGGCTGAACAATCATTTCGCCCACCGATGCCTGATCGCTGCGCGCCAGCACATGGTTGCAGCTCAATATGTACTGCGTGTTGCTGCTGTTTTGGATCAACGCTCCGAGCGTGCCGCCACAACAGTCGAAAATCTGGTTACCCTGCGAGTCGTAGTCGTTGTTGTTGCCGCCGGAACTGCCCAGCAGGATCGGCGTTGCTAGTTGCGTCTGGTGCGTCGCCGGATTGCTCGAGATTCCGGCCGTATTCAACAGCACTTGAGACGCGGTTTTTGAAGACGATGTGCCGATCGTGCCCACTACATAAGTAGCAGCGGTGGCGGAAACCGTTCCCGGCGCCGTGTAAGTAGCGGAGCAATGCGTAAACTCGCTCGAGCTGCGCGTGCATCTCGTTGAGCCCAGCGAGCCCGACCCGCCGCCTGACCCAGTCGCCGAGTTTGAAATGGCGAAGTTAATCCTTGTGCTGCCGCCGGCTTCGGCAATGTAGCCCGTGACGGTCACGGTCCCGTTGGCGCCGAGCGCCACATTTTCGGGCGAGAGCGGTTCCAGGAATCCTGGCGTCACCGTTACAGTGGAGCTTGCAACTGTGCCCATGCCCGTCCCCGATGCGAGAGTCGCCGTCACGGTCACTTTTACGCTATCCGCCGTGAGGTAAGGGGGCGGAGTGTATTCGCCGCTGCTCGAGATGGAACCGGCGCCTGCATTGACATCTCCGCCGCTCACCTTCCAATTGACCGAAGCCGCGCCTCCGTTGTTCAAAGCGGCGAAAAACTGCTCAACGGCTGTGCCTGAATTGTTAACGGTGTTGCAACCAGTGCAGTTGGTGTCAATGGTGGCCGAACCGGGAGTAATAGAGAATGTGCCGTTCGAGGATGTGCCGGTTGCCGTTCCGCCGCATCCCGCCAGCAGAACGAAGATTGGAACCGCGCCCGCGACCAGTACCCGCGTCTGCCAGCGCCCCAGTAACTTCAAACCATACCGTGGCCTATGGCTTTCCGCGCGCCGCCTTCGAGAAGGCAAGCCTGGCCTTTGCGGTTCGGTCGTCGCTGCCGTTCCCTGGCTCAATCTACCCGGCGCCTTTCTGGTTAATGTTCCCGCTCGACCCTTGTTAGACGTCGTGCGCAGTTTATGTTAGACGTCCTGAATCTCTCCTCCGTAAACGCCGGAGCTTACGGAAGCCCCCAAATACACATTTTCCCCCCACCCAATTTTAGACCCTTGCTGCGAAAGAAGAGTTGTCTCCCGATATTCGCACAATTGAAAAATCCAGCGCCCTTCTTGCGCCGCGAAGCAAAGCACGAAAGTACTGTGTCACCGAATTGTCAAAATTCCGGGCCGGACGCAGCCATGACGTGACCAGTACTCTCGACCGTTCAAATGGTCGCCGCATCAAGCAAGCTGGAACGGTTCTACGCACTAAAATCGAATCAGGAGCCGTTAGCCCTTATGGAATACGTCAATCTCGGCCGCACCGGACTGAAAGTTTCCCGCATCTGCCTCGGATGCATGACCTACGGAAGCCCCGCTCAGGGAACACCAATGCCGGGACGCCATGCGTGGACCTTGAATGAGGCCGACAGCCAGCCGTTTCTCCGCCAGGCGCTCGATCTTGGCATCAATTTCTTCGATACCGCCAATGTTTATTCAAGCGGCGAAAGCGAAGTCGTCGTGGGCCGCTTCCTCAAGGCCAACACGCGCCGCGAATCCGTCGTTATCGCCACCAAGCTACAGGGCGTGATGCGCGATGAGCCCAACGGCAAAGGCCTTTCGCGAAAAGAGATCTTCTTTGAAATTGAACAGAGCCTCAAGCGCCTCGAGACCGACTACGTTGACCTCTACCAGATTCATCGCTTGGACTACGAAACCCCCATCGAGGAAACGCTCGAAGCTTTGCATGATCTCGTCAAAGCGAGAAAGGTGCGCTACATCGGCGCTTCGTCGATGTTCGCCTGGCAGTTCGCGCAGGCGCTTTATCTCGCCGACCTGCACGGATGGACGCGCTTCGTCTCCATGCAGAACCACTACAACTTGCTCTACCGCGAAGAAGAGCGCGAGATGATCGGCCTGTGCAAGTCCGAGGGCATCGCCGTCATTCCCTGGAGCCCGCTGGCGCGCGGCCGCCTCACACGTGCCTGGAAGGCGGAAGAGACGCTGCGCTCCGAGACCGACAGATTCGGCAAGTTTCTTTACGGGGGAACGGAGGAAGCGGACCACAAGGTTATCGACCGTCTCGGCGAAGTCGCCGGAAAGCGCGGCATTTCGCGCGCGCAAGTGGCTCTGGCGTGGCTCTTGGCCAAGCCTGCCGTCACTGCACCCATCGTCGGGGCCACCAAGCCGCATCATCTTGAAGACGCCGTCGCGGCGTTGTCCGTCCATCTCACGCCGGAGGAGATCACGGCCCTCGAAGAACCCTACATTCCGCATCCGGTCCTGGGCTTCAGCTGAGATGAATCGCACCGGCTGCGCTGCCGCCGGATTGTTGCGCGGCATCTCCGCGATTTAGCATCCAGATGTGCCCAACCTCAGCGATCAAGTGCAGTATGTGCGCGGCGTCGGTCCGACTGTCGCCAAGATGCTCGCTGAAAAGGGCATCCTGACCGCAGAGGACCTGCTCTACCATCTTCCCTTCCGCTACGAGGACCGGCAGAATCCCGTCAGCCTTGATGAATTGAAGCCGGGCGAAGTGGCCAGTGTGATCGGCGAGGTGCGCGGATCGGCTCTCCTTCGCACGCGCCGGATGCCGCTCTTCGAGCTCACCGTTGGCCAGGGCCGCCACGCTCTCAAATGCGTCTGGTTCAACTCGCCGTATCTTCAGGGCAAGTTCCTGGCCGGGCAAACGGTCGCCGTCTATGGCAAGGTCGAGCCGTCGCGCTCCACCACCAACTTCAAAATGATCCAGCCGCAATTCGAGATCTTGCCCAACGCAACCGCCGACGCCGAAACGCAGATGCTCGAAGTGGGACGCATCACGCCCGTCTACGAATCGCTCGGCGGCAGCCGCCTGGCTTCGCGATGGCAACGCCGCGTAATCTTCAATCTGCTCGAATCCATGCGCGGCGCGGTGCCGGAGTGCCTGCCGCAATCGATGCTCGGGCGGCTCGACTTTCCCGATCGCGAAACGGCGCTGCGCGAGGTTCACTTTCCTCCGGAAGGCACATCGTTCTCGCAATTGCAAAGCTTTTCGACTCTGGCCCATCGCCGTCTCATCTTCGAGGAGTTTTTCTTCCTCGAGCTCGGCCTCGAGCTCAAACGGCGGCGCATGAAGGAGCGGGTGGGCATCGCCTTCGCAACGAACGACAAGGTGCGCGAGGCCATCCGCGAAGTGCTTCCCTTTCATCCCACTGGTGCGCAAAAACGCGCGCTCGGCGAAATCGTCACCGACATGCGCGCTTCCCACCCCATGCGGCGTTTGCTCCAGGGCGACGTCGGCTCGGGCAAGACCATCGTCGCGTTTCAGGCCATGCTGGTCGCCATGGAAAACGGCTATCAGGCGGCGCTCATGGCGCCCACAGAAATTCTGGCCACGCAGCATTATCTGGCCGCGCGCAAACTGCTGGAGCGCTCCAGCCGCAAGCCGCGCATTGTCCTGCTCACCGGCTCGCTCGACGAAGACCGCAAGCGGACGAATCGCGGCCTTATTAATCGCGGCGACGCGAACCTGATCATCGGAACCCACGCGCTCATCGAAGAAAAAGTTGAGTTCGATCGGCTTGGCCTGGTCGTCGTCGACGAGCAGCACCGTTTTGGCGTGGTGCAGCGCTTCAAGCTGATGAAGAAGCCTAATCAGCCCGAGCCCGATGTGCTGGTGATGACGGCCACGCCCATTCCGCGCACGCTTGCGCTCTCGCTTTACGGCGATCTTGACCTGAGCACTCTCGACGAGCTGCCTCCGGGGCGCATGCCCATTGTCACGCGGCGCATGCCCGGCGAGCGTGCCGATGAGGTGTGGGACTTTGTGCGCAAGCAGGTGGCGCAGGGCAGGCAGGCTTACATCGTCTACCCCGTCATCGAAGGATCGAAGGACGATCAGCCTGAGCTGGATTTCTCACGCGACGAAGCGCAGGCCGAGAAGGCTGCCCCGCCGGCGGCTCGCCACAGAGCGGCTCCAATGGTTAAGAGAGCGGAGCTCTTTCCCGATTTAGCAAAAGAAGCGGCCCCGAGTGCAAAATCAGGGCTCAAATCCGCTGTCGAGATGCATGAAAAGCTCCGCAAGGGTCCGTTCGCCGGTTTGCGAGTTGGTCTGCTCCATGGCCGTCTCGATGCAGACGAAAAGGAGATCATCATGCGCCGCTTTCAACGCGGCGAGATCGATGTGCTCGTCTCGACCACCGTCATTGAAGTCGGTGTCGATGTGGCCAACGCCAGCGTCATGGTAGTGGAGCATGCCGAGCGGTTTGGCCTCGCGCAGTTGCACCAGTTGCGCGGACGCGTGGGTCGCGGCGCGGCAAAAAGCTACTGCATCCTCGTCACCGGCGATCGAATCTCCGAACTGGGCGAGGAGCGCCTGAACGCGATGGTCGAAACACAGGACGGTTTCGAGCTGGCCGATCTCGATCTCAGGCAGCGCGGTCCAGGCGAATTTTTTGGGACGCGGCAGGCGGGTTTACCTGACTTCCGCGTGGCCAATCTCCTGCGCGACCGCCAATTATTGGAGTTGGCCAAGAAGGAAGCTGCGAGTTTCGTCCTCGGTCCCGAGCCCGCAGTGACAGAAGCCGAGCGCGCCGCCGTGCGCTCGCAGCTCAAGCAATCCTGGCAACGCAAATATGGGCTGGTCGAGGCAGGTTAAATTCCGGACTCAGGCCTCTGTCGATTTCTCATCGGCCCCCCTGGAGCCGTCGCCAAACCCCAAACCACTCTACACAGGCCCCATCGGCTGCATCACGTCGACGATCTCCGGGGGAAAAGTCTGAACCTCCAGATCGACGCTGGCAATCTCCGCGCCGCAATCGCGTTGATGGCTGCGCGTGCACTGGCACAGCTCGGTCAAGCGGGGGTGGCCGGTCTGGCTCAGCTCCAGCCCCGATGCGATCAGGATCGTGTAGATGTCAATGCAGGCCTGCCGCTCGAACTCGAACAGCATGTTCACGCGGCCGGTATCGTTCGCGCCGCGGCTCAGCACCCATCCGCCGCAACCGAGGATGGCGCCGGTTAGCGCCTGAACCAGTCGCGACGGATCCTCGGTGGAGACGGCCTTCATCTGCATCGCCCAGGGAATGCTCAGTGCCTGCCGCCGGCTCGCTTCCTGCATCTTCATCTTCACGGAGTGTTTATCGGAATCAGGCTGGGGTGGATGAATCCTGTTGCGGAGTCGAACGAGCGTGACCGCCTTTGACACATCCCCGCCGCTCAGATGTGTGGAAAAGCATGTGCTAATCATTGGGACTCGCTTTGTATTCCTCGCGTCGAGTTTCGTTCGGCGGCCCTGTCCTGCATTCTGGCCGGCACTCTGTCCGGCGCGCTCTGGCAGAAATGTTGTAGCTTGATAAACAAGATGATCGCTGGTTCCGGAATCGATGTAATCGAAATAGCGCGCATCCAGCACTCTATGGATCGCTTCGGCGGGCGCTTTCTCAATCGCGTTTATCTCGAAGCGGAGCAGGCTTATTGCAGGTGCAAGCGCAATGCTGCCGAGAGTTTTGCTGCTCGCTTTGCAGCCAAGGAAGCGGCAGCTAAAGCTCTGGGAACGGGAATCAGCTTCGGGGTGAATTGGCTGGAAATTGAAGTGGTCCGCGAACCTGGCGGAAAACCCAGCCTGCGCTTCCATGGCCGCGCCGCGCAAATTGCGGGTCGATTGGGGGTCGTTCGCTCTGCCTTGTCGCTCACTCATACCGCTCAACTCGCCATGGCCAGCGTGTTGCTTGAGGACGAGCAGTAAATCGAGCACATGGAACGCCTTGGCTTGAAAAGTGCGAGCTTCTCTTGAAGACTGTTGGTTTCAGTTGAAGACGACGGGCTTTCTTGGAGGATTAGGTCTTCAGCCCATGCATCACTTGACCCAACGAATCAGGGCTTTAGCCCCTGAGGAAAAGCCTCCCAAAACCGGCCTGCTACCCGGCGGCGAAGCCGCTCAAACCGCGCCGCCTCTGGTATTCTCAAGGCGTTGATCCGCTGAGTTCCGCAAGGGGAATAAGGTGCCAAGCCGCAAAGAGATTCAGTGGTCGCAACTTAAGGTGGGAGCGCTGGTTCTGGCCGCGCTCGCCCTGCTGACCGCCATCGTCTTTCTCATGACCGCATCCTCGGGCGGCCTGTTCGCTCGCCGCATCGAGCTGCGTTGTTACTTTCCCAACGCCGGCGGCCTGAAAGTTGGCGCTGTCGTTACGCTTGAAGGCGTCACCATTGGCAACGTCATCCATATGCGTGTGATCCCTGCGCGGAATCCCAATCCCGTCGAGGTGACCATGCAGGTGGGCGAGAAGTATGGGTACGATCTGCACACTGATTCGCTGGCCTCCATCCAGGCAGCCGGTGTTCTGGGCGATAGCTTCGTCGACATCGACTCAACCCATGCCATAGGGCCGCGCGTATCCAACGGCTCTGAACTTCAGCAATCCGGCTCACCAACCATCCAGTCCGTCATCAACACAAGCCAGGTCTCCATCGAAGAAATCAACGTGCTGATCCACAAAATCGAGACCCTCGTTGACACGCTCAATCACGGACGCGGCACGGCAGGCGAGCTCCTGAACGATCCGACGATGGCCAGGAATATCGGATCGATGACCGCAAACCTGAAGACGATCACCGACAACATTTCGAGCGGCAAGGGAAGCCTGGGCCAGTTGATCAACGACGACACCCTTTACAAGAAGCTAGATTCGGCGGTCGATAATCTGAACTCGATCACCGCGGATCTTCAGGCCGGCAAAGGCACCGCAGGCAAGCTACTGAAGGACGAGACGCTCTATAACAATCTGAATTCAGCGGCCGCGAACCTCAACCAGTTGAGCGCGCAAATCAACTCCGGCAAAGGCTCGCTGGGTAAGCTGGTCAAGGATCCTGAATTTGCCAAAAAACTGGACGATACATTGAACAACCTCGACGAGATCGCCAAGAGCATAAATGCGGGCGAGGGTACAGCCGGCCAGTTGGTCAAAAACCGCGCGCTCTACGATCATCTTGACCAAACCGCGGACCAGGCCCGCCAGCTCATTAAGGGTATGCGCGAGGACCCGAAGAAGTATCTCGTGGTCCAGTTGAAGCTGTTCTAGAATCAGCCTGCGGGAAACGCGCCGGATCCAGCCGCCGCTTCGCTGGAACATTCTCTTTGTCGTTCGAGTATCCGTTTTGGTCGGAGGTCCCATGCGTTCCAAAGCAATGCTCGCGGCTGGCTCTTGCCTGGCGGCGGCTTCCCTGCTCGTTTTGCTTCGTCATGTCCCTGTTGCCAGCGCCGCCTCCGAGCAAGCTCCCGCATACGCGCCCAATGGCGACATGCTGCCGCCCGCAAATTATCGCGAATGGATCTACCTTTCCTCCGGCATCGACATGAGCTACAGCCCCAACCCTGCAGGCATGACCATGTTCGACAATGTTTTCGTTAATCCCGAGGCCTATCGCAGTTTCGTGGCCACTGGAGCGTGGCCTGACAAGACCGTGATGGTGCTTGAGGTCAGGGGAGCAGAGAGCAAAGGCTCCATTAACCAGAGCGGGCACTATCAAAGCACCGATGTGATGGGTGTCGAGGTGCACGTCAAAGATAAGGCGCGTTTCCCGGGCAATTGGGCATTCTTCGCGTTCGATTCGCCTGGCAAGAATGGCACGTTGATTCCTCAGGGAGCGCCCTGCTACAGCTGCCACGTCGCTCATGGTGCCGTGGACACCACCTTCGTGCAGTTTTACCCGACCTTGCTGCCCATCGCGCGGGATAAGAAGACCCTAAGCGATGCCTTTCTGAAGGAAGAGGCCGCGCAGGCTGCGGGCAAATAGCTCACGGTGCGGCGTTGCCCCTGAAGATTCTCCGGAACTCGACGAACGCTTTCAGCCGCACCACCTGGAAGAAATCGTCGGCGACCAGAAAAAACAGCGCAGACACGGCCACCGCAAAGTGCATGGCGCCCGGACCCAACTGGTCGCTGAACGGCAAGGGCGCCGCGGAAAGAACCATCGCCACAACCAGAAGCGTCAGCTTCACGATGCCGAGAACCAGGTTGATCTCCGCGAGTTTGCTGGTGAAACCCTTGCCCAGCCGCAGAGCTTGTCCAAGACTTGAGAGCACGGAGCGTTTTTCCAAAAGGGCAAGAATCGGCGCGATCGTCAGCGCCCAACTGGTGAGCGCGAAAGCCGTGAAGAATCCGAGCGAAAGAAAAATGGCCCAAATAAAATAGCCAATCAGGTCGGGCTCGCCGGCTCCGGCAATATGCGTCTCCGCCACCCATTGCATGCTTCCGAGCCAGCCCCACATCGTCAGTCCCAGTAGAGCGAGCCACGAGCCTTGCAGCAGGACCATCGCAAAGGGCCGAAACGCCGCGCTCGGCTCCATGCGCATGAGCAGAAGGTTGCGGCCCACGCCTGAAACGATCATCCAGACTAATGCCGCGGCCGGCAATAACCAGTGCAATACCGCGGCCACATGCGGCTCATAAAACGCGGCAACGTTCGAAAGCTGGACGGCTGCTACCCACGGATTCTGTGTGTCGATGGAATTCGCGCCGGAAAATTCGAGCGGATACGCCGCAAGAATCTGTTGAATATGCTGCCAGCAAATCAGCAGAAATGGAATTCCGAAAAGCCAGCGCCACGCAATTTCAATGGCCAAAAGCGACGGCTGCCTGACAACGTCGCTCATGTGCTCAACCAGCAACTGCGTCCCGCGCACCGGAGCGTTGCCGTGAACGGTTGCCACGGAAG
>JBEKRG010000060.1:0-56603 GCA_049518955.1 Occallatibacter sp. | reverse complement strand
GCGAATCTTCACTGAAGTGGAGGTGAGACGGGATAGGCGATGGAGGAAGCGATGCGCCGCGCAGCCAAACTGTGTAGGTGCCCCAGATGAACAGAATCACCACCATCACCGTGGTGATCTGCATGACCCGCAGCGCCTTGTCGCTGGATTCTTCGATCCCCTTGATGTTCTGCCACCAGTAATAGATCGTGACCACCGCGCCCAGCAGCGCCGAGGTGTAGTTCATATTGAACTGGATCGCCTGGCCGCCTGCGACCATCAGGGCCGGCGGCAGCCAGTGTGCCTGGTTTGCGACATTCAACAGCTCGTTCACGAGGCCGGTGATGTATTGGCCGGCAGACACGCCGGAGATCGGTCCCGTAAGAATGTAGTCGAACATCAGCGCCGAAACGCTTAGCTTGGCGAATCCGCCTCCCAGGGCTTCTTTGACCACGCGGTAAACGCCGCCGCGGGTGAACATCGAGCAGCTCTCGACATAAACCGCGCGCACCGCGAAGCTGAACAGCATGATTCCGAGGATGAACCAGGGGGCGGCAGCTCCCACCGCCTGTTCGGCGATACCGCCGGCGTAGAAAGCGGAGGAGCCCAGATCGTTGAGGACGATGGCGGCTGCGCGCCAGAAGGAGATGAACGTGAGCATCACCGAGGAGGCGACAATGAGTCGCACACGGTCATTCGGAGTTGCTACGGTCGTTCGGGTAGAGGCCATCGCTTAGGGTCCGGCGAGGCGCAGCCGGTGGTTAAAATCCTGTGAGCGAAACCACCGCTCTGCGACGAGTCTAATTTTCAATCAACGCAGTGTCAACGAGAAATAAAGATGCGCTGATTCCGATGAAGACTGTGCGCGCGGTTTCGAGCGAGACAGCGGCGCCGAGCGGCAAACCAAGTCTTTGAATCCAGACGCTTACGCTTCGTAGGGGCGGCTGCAACTACAAGGTCAATCGTTTGGGTCCAATGGGATTGGTTCGCCTGGCGAATGCCGGCGTCAGAGGCTCGTACTCGAGGGATTCAGTCTTTGCCGAAAAGCTCTTTGCCGTCCTCGTAGAAGCTGATCAGCACCACCACCGCCGACCCGATCATCCCGAAGAGGAACATCGCTTCCAGCACACGAATTGCTGCAACGGCCAGGATCATGTTGTCGATTCTAGACCGGTTCCTGAGTTGTTGTCGCGTTTTTTGCGTTGTGCAAGGTGGCTCTTTCTCGAGGAAAGAGCCCCTTGAGTGCAACGGCTTCGGGAGGCACTCACTCAGGAACCGGTGTATCGCAACCCGAATGTTTTACACTCGCCGCAGTATGCAATCGTCTTTTTTGGTTCAGAGATGGAGAGCGTGGGCCGCGGCGGGACTATCCGCCGGCTTGCTTGAGTTACCTTTCCCGTTCGCCGGGCCGATGCCTCCGTGGCGCTCGGTGTTTGCTTGGTTTGCGCTCGTGCCTCTTCTTTGGGCTATTTTCTCCGACGCGGGATCGGACCGGCGCCATCCGCTGCGCCGCGCGTTCTTTATTTCTTACCTCTGCGGCGTGCTTTGGTACGTCGGCAACTGCTACTGGATTCGCGACACGATGATGCACTACGGCGACATGCCACCGCTTGCGCCGGAATTGCTGACGCTTGGATTCAGCATGGTGCTGGGGCTCTACTTCGGCGTCTTCGGGTTGGGGCTTGTGCTGGTTCGGCGGGCGACAGGTTCCACGCGCATGGCACTGGCGTTTGCGCCGTTTCTCTGGACCGGCCTTGATCTCGCCGCCGCGCGCATCACCAGTGTTCCATGGGACCAACTTGGCTACTCGCAGGTCGACAACGCGCTCGTTAATCAGCTCGCGCCGTTTACCGGCGTTTATGGCATCACTTTCATTCTCGTCGCGGTGAACGCGCTGCTTGCCGGTGCATTGCTGGTTGATCGCGGCTCGAGGAGCGGCTTTGCCGGCCGCTGGGCGTGGGTTGCGTGCGGTGCAGTCCTGTTCATCTCGGGCTATGCAGGCGTTTTTGTTCCGCCGCCCAACACTGAGCCCACCGCGACCGCGGTCCTTATTCAACCGAATCTCAATGTGGGCGCGGCCGACAATTGGCCGGGCCCCGAGTGGGACCGGCATATCGCCGAATTCACTTATCTGGCCGGCGAAGAATGCAAGACGTACATCGCCGGAATCCCGCAAACCGGCGCGCCGACTGGCGAGATCATCTGCCCGCCGTATCCCACTCATCCCGATCTTGTGGTTTGGCCCGAATCTCCCGCGCCGTTCATGGAGGGCGACGCGAGCTTCAAACAGGCAATGCGATCTATTGCGACGACCACGCAGTCGCCGCTCGTGGTGGGCGGTATCGGCATGGATTTTTCGCCACAGGAGAATGCCTGGCACCAGTACAACTCTGCCTTTATAGTCGACGCCGGTGGCAAGATCGTTGGGCGCTACGACAAAATCCACCTCGTGCCTTTCGGCGAATACATTCCATTCCAGAACCTGCTGACATTTGCCCACAAATTGACCGGACGTGTGTCGTCGTTCACGCGTGGCAGCGATCACAGAGTTTTCCTGCTCGATACGCAGAGCGGCGGGCGGCATCGCTACGGCGTTTTCATCTGCTACGAGGCTGTTTTTGCGGACGAAGTGCGCCAGCTCGCGCGCAACGGCGCCGAAGTGCTCGTGAACATCAGCGACGACGGGTGGTATGGCGACACCAGCGCGCCATGGCAGCACCTGAACATGGCCCGCATGCGCGCGGTCGAAAATCGCCGCTGGCTTTTGCGCGACACCAACACCGGAGTCACAGCCGCAATCGATCCTTACGGCCGGGTGCGCGAGAGTATTCCGCGGCACCAGGTGGACGCGTTGCCTGCCGAATTCAGTTTCCGCGACGGGATCACGTTCTACACTGCTCACGGCGACGTGTTCGCGTGGCTGTGTGCCATACTGTCGTTAGGCGTTTTGGGCTTTTCGCTCGAACGCGGTCTGCGGTCCAAAACTGAATTCAAAGCCAGGTCTTAAGAGCAAAATGTCGCTGAACGATCTCGAATTCGCCTACGCTCCCGTGCGCAATCAAGTGCGCGACCTGCGGGAGTATCTTTGACCCTGCCCGCATCCGCAGGGAACTCTCCGAAATAGAAAAGAAGCTCTCCGATCCGGCGTTGTGGTCCGATCCCACTGCATCGAAGCCGCTCATGCGCGATCGCAAGCGGCTTGAAGCTTTGGTGCGCGATGATGACGAGCTTGTCCGCCGCACGGGCGATATTGAAGCTTACTTTGAACTGGGGCGCGAGGGCGAAGATGTTCTCCAGGATTTGGAGAAGAGCATCAAGGAGCTGGGAGCGTTTGCCGAAGACCTCGAAGCGAGAACGATGCTTTCGGGCGAGGCCGACGGGCTGAATGCGATTGTCACGGTGCATCCCGGAGCCGGAGGCACCGAGAGCCAGGACTGGGCGGAGATGCTGCTGCGCATGTATCTGCGCTGGGCCGAGCAGCAGGGCTTCAAAACGGAAATGAACGACTACCAGGACGGCGAAGAGGCCGGCATCAAGTCCGCGACGTTCACGATATTAGGTGAAAATGCGTTCGGCATGCTGGCCGGCGAAAGCGGCGTGCACCGTTTGGTTCGCATCTCGCCGTTCGACTCTGCCAATCGGCGCCACACTTCGTTTGCTTCGGTCTACGTGTCGCCGGAGATCGACGAAACGATTCATGTCGATCTGAAGCTCGAAGACCTGCGCATTGACACCTATCGTTCCGGCGGCAAGGGCGGTCAGCACGTCAATACCACCGACTCCGCTGTGCGCATGACGCACATCCCGACGGGAATTGTCGTGCAGTGCCAGAACGAGCGCTCGCAGCACAAGAATCGCGACAAGGCCATGAAGATGTTGCGCTCGCGCCTCTACGAATATGAGCTTGAAAAGAAGCGCGCTATCTCAAAGAAACTTGAAGACTCCAAGCTCGAAATCAACTTCGGCTCGCAGATTCGCTCTTACGTCCTGCAGCCCTACCGGATGGCCAAGGATCACCGCACGAAGGTCGAAGTGGGCGACGTGGACAAGGTTCTTGATGGCTACCTCGAGCCTTTTCTGCGCGGATACTTGCTTGCGAAACGGCGGGGCACGGCAGTAGCCGCCGAAGTGGACGACGAACTGGACGAGTAAGAATCAGGGAACGAGGGAACGGGAAGTGCGGGCGAGGACGCCCGCACGAGGGCCGGCGGGCCACCCCAGCGACGAAGACCTGTCGCTGGGGACGCCGGCGCTACAAGGGGAAAAAGGAGCGTGAATTCTTCACTTTCCGCATATGGACAACGACCCCGCAATTATCGACGAGATGCTTCACAACACGAAGACCATTGCTGTTGTCGGTATGAGCGACAAACCCTGGCGCGCCAGCCACAACATTGGCCGTTACCTTGCCGAATCTGGCTTTCGGGTTTTCCCAGTCAATCCCACGCTGACTGAAGCGTTGGGAGGGCCGTGCTATCCGGATCTCGACGCGGCGAATTCGGCAGCCCAAGCCGAGACAGGGGAGGGAATCGACCTTGTCGATGTGTTTCGCGCGTCAGAAAACGTTCCGCCCATTGTCGACGATGTGATTCGCCTTGGAATTCCTTATCTTTGGTTGCAGGACGAAGTCGTTCACGACGAAGCTGTTGCCCGCGCTCGCGCGGCCGGCGTGAAGTGCGTGCAGAACGATTGCATTTACCGCCGGCATGCATCGATGGTCCATTGAATTCCATCGGACGGCGATGGCGTTTCTGCGACCTTCGTCCGGTAAACTGAGTCCAAAGTAAAGGTGCCAAGCATCCGATTCCAGCGTCCATCCGCCATGCGTCGTTTCCGCTTCATCTTCGGGTTAGCGTTCCTGTGCGTCGCGGGATTGCCGATGCAGGCTGCGTCGAATTCCGCTGACGCCGCGCACCTGCACGTTCAACTGGTCCTCGATCGGACATTGCTCTCTGCGTCCGTAGATAACCGGGCAGGCCTATATTTCAAGCTCGAGCCGGGGTGGCATGTTTATTGGAATAATCCGGGCGATTCCGGTGAACCACCCCGCATCGGTTGGACTCTTCCAAAGGGCATCACCGCCTCTCCTCTCGAATTCCCTGTACCGACGCGTTTGCCTCTTGGGCCTTTGATGGACTATGGCTATGAGAACCAGGTTGTGTTCCCGTTCAATTTCACGGTAGATCAGAGTACAAAAAGCGGTCCTGCAGTGCTCCATGCCAAGGTCGATTGGCTCGTTTGTCGCGAAGTGTGCATTCCCGGGAAAGCCGATCTAGACGAAAGCGTTCACATCGTCAGCGGCAAGTTACCGCCGGCGCAAGAATCCTACGATGACGCTGCTCTCCTTGACTGGGCAACGAAACAGCTGCCAGTTCCGTTTCCCTCGCTGCCGAACGACCGAGCCGTCTTTCAGCCCACGACTAATGGCTTTCAGCTGCTCGTTGTGTTTGGTCATGCAGAGTCGCAGGCCGCGTTCTTTCCTGAAGACGAAAACATACTCGACAACCCTTCTCCGCAGATAGTCACGCCAATTCCGGGAGGAGTGATTCTTGATCTAAAGAAGGATCCGAACCTCACTTCGAACCCTGCCCTGTTGAAGGGGGTTCTGGAGATAGGCAGCGCCACCCATTTCGAGATCGCCGCAACCCCCGGAATATTCGCTGTGCCAGCACCAGCACCCACATTCTCCTTCGCGGCGCTCGCCCGCATCGTCGGGCTGGCGTTCATCGGCGGTCTGCTCCTCAACCTCATGCCCTGCGTCTTTCCAGTGCTGTTCCTGAAAGGCCTATCGCTTTGCCGCTCCGGGACTGAGGATCGCCGAACGCTGTGCGCTCACGGTTTTGTCTATGCAGCCGGCATTCTGGTTTCATTCTGGGCTCTGGTTGCTGTACTGCTCGGACTGCGCGCGGCCGGCGCTACTCTCGGCTGGGGATTCCAGTTCCAATCGCCGGTTTTCCTATCGCTGATGGCCGGGCTGCTCTTCTTTCTGGGGCTCTCGCTGGCCGGACAATTCGAAATCGGCCTGACGCTCACCAGCGCGGGCGGCTCGCTCGCGGCGAAACAAGGCTATGCCGGAAGCTTCTTCACCGGAGTGCTGGCGGTTGTTGTGGCCACGCCGTGCACTGCGCCGTTTATGGGTGCGGCAATCGGATACGCGCTTGCGCAACCCGCTGCCATCACCTTCGCCGTCTTCACGGCGCTTGCTCTCGGCCTTGCCGCGCCTTACGTCGCGCTCACGCTTCAACCCGCGTGGACCCGGCTGCTGCCCAGGCCCGGCGCGTGGATGGACATTTTGAAGCAAGCCGTCTCGGTGCCGATCTTTGGGACCGTGATCTGGCTGGCGTGGGTCATTACCGGAGCTTACGGGGCAGGGCTGCTTCTTGCGGTGTTGTCGGAGTTTCTGCTTCTCGCGATTGCAGGGTGGTTCCTCGGCCGCTGGCCGGCGAAGCGTTGGGCGACTTCCATCGCTGTGCTTATTCTGGCCGCCGTTGTTGCCGCATGCTTTGTTGCGCCGAAAGAGTTCGCCGCCACGCCATCCTCAGCGCCGGCTGCATCATCGTTGGGAAGCGCTGCGACGGCCGGCAACTGGCAACCATGGTCAGCTGACGCCGTTCAGCACGCTCTCTCCGCGGGTCAGCCGGTCTTTGTCGATTTCACCGCGAGCTGGTGTTTGAGTTGCCAGGTGAACGAGCGCGTGGCTCTCGACCGGCCGGAGGTTGTGCAGGCGTTTGCTGCCGCTAATGTTGCGCTCTATCGAGCCGACTGGACTCGCGAGGATCCAGCGATTACGCAGGCGCTTACTGATCTTGGGCGAAGCGGCGTGCCGGTGTATGCGCTCTACTTGCCGGGCCAGAGCGCTCCGACGTTGCTGCCGCAGGTCTTGACGCCGGGGATCGTGATTGACGCGCTGAGCAAGGTACCGCGCGCTGCAACTCAGGTGGCGCCTCCGTCTTCAAACCCATAGCGGGTTAGCACGTCAACGACCGAGCTTGGTTTCGCGATTACTCTCGCCGCCAGCTTCACCGTCGGCATCTTAATAACGAGGAGGCGCAATGAGCGCAAAAACGAAGTCCACGCACGAACTGGCCGGCGGTCAAACCGAAGACAAAAAAGATGACGACCTAGTGGACGATGAATTGGTCAACGACTCGCCGGGCACCGTCAGTATCGCCGACTCAACGGGCTCAGATGAGCAAAAGGAAACCGGAGACGCGAAGAAGAACAACACTCCGAAGCGAGAAGACTAATGCGTTTCTGTGCAGGGGAGCAGGTAGCGGGGATAGAGTAGGTCCAGCTTTCTTCCAGCCGCTGTGAAGTTGGCCTTGAGTTCCCATTTCTCAGGCTTTTGAATTGGCGGAGTTACCATCTCCAACTCGTATTGGTGTGCGAGAAGCGGGATTAACTGGTCCGGTCGGAACAGCAGCTGTGCACCCATGGGAAACCCGGCCTCCAGCGCCGGATCTTCGAATGCAGCCGCGCCGCCGGTCGAGTCCGCCAGTCCAGCAAAGTCCCTCAGACCGTCCGCACTGTCCAGCGTGTGTAGGTAGGGATTCGCAATCATCACCGCCAGGATCGGTACGCCGCTCGTCAACAGATCGTTCTGGATTTTATTCTTCGACAACTTGCTCATGTTGTCGCGCCCATCCGAGACCGCGACGATTACATCGCCGTCTCTGCGCGGGCTCAGCATATGTAAGGCGGTTTCTATGTTGGCCCAGAGAGGCGTTCTATGGCTCCATTGCCCTTTTCCCGGCTTCCAAGCCAGTATCGTTGGCAATTCCGAACGGGCCATTGCCGGATTCGCGAACTCCGTCTTAGTCGATTGCCCGCCAGAAAAAGCGAGGAATGCGACCGAATTGTTGCTTGGAATAACGCTTAGAAGTTCTTCCACACCTTGGTTCACCCTGCGGTCGAGATCATAGATCGACCCTGATTCTGAATGGCGGACGCCTATCATACTCCCGCTGCGATCGAGGACAAAAACGAACCGCCGTGTAGCCGGCAGAGGCTTTATTTGCTTGATCGTTATTTCCTTGCCCTTCAGTGTCGCGCGCAGCTCGTCTGCAAAGAATCCGTTGCTTGGCCCGGAAGCGAGCGCGATCACAGGAACGCTCATTCGACATGACGCCTGGGCCGCCAGCTGCCCGCTATTCGAAAGCGAGGCGACAACAACCAGACATGACAGGGCTGTTTTCATGGCAATGCCCGGCCCACCGTATGGGCTATCTGACAGGCGCGAGCAATTCTACCATTCAATGATTTGATCGCGGCCTTGACCGCTTCTCAAGCTAACGAAAGTATGTGGAGACGACGAGGTTATTTGTTCTGCTTGCCGATTCTGATCCGCCGGATCTCTTCCATGCGCGCGGCGAGCTGCTTTTCGCGGCCCTCCTGCGTGGGGTGGTAGTAGGTACGGCCTTTGAGTGAGTCGGGAAGACAGTCCATGTCGGCAACTTTGCCTTCTTCTTCGTGGGCATAGCGGTAGCCTTCGGCGTAGCCCAGATCTTTCATCAACTTCGTCGGCGCGTTGCGCAGGTGCAGGGGCACAGGCTCCTGCCGCGTGTGCTCGATGTCATCCTGCACCGCGCCGAATGCCGTATACACCGCATTCGATTTCGGCGCGAGCGCCAGGTAGACGACGGCCTCGGCCAGCGCAAGATCGCCTTCGGGCGATCCGAGAAAATCGTAGGTGTCTTTTGCGGAAAGACACAGATGCAGAGCCTCAGGCGCGGCGAGCCCAATGTCCTCGACGGCCATGCGCACGATGCGCCGCGCGAGATAGAGGGGATCTTCTCCGCCGGCAAACATCCTGCCCAGCCAGTAGAGAGCCGCGTCGGGATCGGAGTTGCGCACGCTCTTGTGGAGCGCGGAGATCAGGTTGTAGTGCTCTTCACCGGCCTTGTCGTACATCAATACGCGCTTCTGCGCGGCTTCTGTCGCAACTGATTTGGTGATGTGCTTGCTTCCATCGGCCACGGCGAGCTGCGCAGCTACTTCGAGCGTGTTGTATGCGTTGCGGACGTCTCCGCTCGAATAGCCGGCCATGAGTTCCAGTGCATCGCCGTCCGCGGTTAGCTGCATGGCGCCCAGGCCACGCTCGTTGTCGGCCAAAGCCCTTCGCAGCAGAGTCACAACCTGCTCGTCCTTGAGCGGCTCGAGTACATACACGCGGCAGCGCGAGAGGAGCGCCGAAATAATTTCAAAGGAAGGGTTCTCGGTAGTCGCGCCGATCAAACGGATTGTGCCGCGCTCCACGTAAGGAAGAAAAGCGTCCTGCTGTGCCTTGTTGAAACGGTGAATTTCGTCGACGAAGAGAATAGTGCGCGAATGCAGTTGCGAAGCTTTGGCCGCCGTGACCATCACCTGCTTGATCTCCTTGATGCCGCTAGTGACCGCGGAGAACTCGATGAAGCTGGCTTTCGTGGTCTCGGCAATGATCTTGGCCAGGGTGGTCTTGCCCACGCCCGGCGGACCCCAGAAGATCATCGAGCTGGCATCGTCGCGCTCGATTTGCACGCGCAGCGGTTTTCCCGGCCCGACCAGATGCTCCTGGCCAAGCAACTCGTCGAGATTGCGCGGCCGCATCCGCTCCGCCAATGGGGCTCCGCCCACCTCTATTGCATGGGGCAGACCTTTGGAGGAGTGCTGTGGGAGATCGGGCTCGTTGTCGAACAAGCTCATCGCCGTGCTCCCGCTGCCGCGGGCATTGCATGCAGCAGCCCTTTGGAGGAGCGTTGCGGTTTGCCGGAGGGCTTACTCGACCGCTGCCGCCACGCTTCGTAGAGCAGGACGCTGGCGGCAACGGCTGCGTTCAGGCTCTCCACCGGGCCGGGGCAGGGAATCGTGATTCGGTCATCGGCGCGCCGAGCAATGTCTTCCGGGACACCATTGCCCTCGTTGCCGATGATGAGAGCCACGGGACCGTCCAGCGCGATGCGGTCGGCAGCCTTCGCTCCACGCGACGTGCTCGCGAAAACTTTCACTCCGGCCTTTCTCAACTGCTCGAAGCACTCCGCTTCATTCGCTGCAATCAGCGGCACTCGGAAAACGCTCCCCGCCGATGCGCGCACGGCTTTCGCATTCCAAGCGCTCACGGTTCCCGGCAGGCTCACAATACCGGTCGCGCCGAATGCCTCGGCCGAGCGCAGAATCGTGCCCAAGTTTCCCGGATCCTGAATGGCCGCCAGGACAAGCACAAGCGTTTTCTCCTGGTTTTGCTTGAGAACGTGCGACCAGGACCAATTCGGCCGCTCAACCAGCGCCGCAATCGACTGCGGCGTCTCAGTCACCAGCGCCTGGTCGAGAAGTTTTTTTGGCAGTTGCAGAACCTCGACGTCCCGCTTCACTTGGAGCTTATCCAGCAACCGCTCTGCACCCTGCGCCACAAAGATGGTTTTCACGCGCAAACCTGCACGCAAAGCTTCCTCAATGAGGTTCGGTCCTTCGATACCCGCGAGCGCGTGAGCACCGCGGCCCGGCGCGCTGAGCACCTTCCTCAGCTCCTTCAGACGCGCATTCTGCTTGCTCTCCACCACGCGGACCGGCATCAATCGGCATCCTCTGGCTGCTCAAGCCGATTCTACGGCGTTTTAGTGGATATGAGCACTCGCGCGGTGATCATCAAACTTGCACCATAGCTAGTGCTGTGTTAGTTTCCGAATCTGTAGACACTCCTTCTATTCGGGAACCGAGGTAGGTCTTCTTGTCCGCGGAGATATTGCGCGTCAATCCCGATGAACCCCAACCGGACCGGATCGATTACATCGTCTCCTGCCTGCGCAAGGGGGGTGTTGTCGCCTTGCCAACCGACACGTTTTACGGCCTGGCTGTCGATCCGGTGAACCTCTACGCCGTCGAGCAGATTTACCAAATCAAGAGCCGCCAGAAGCACAAGCCACTCTCGTTGCTCATTTCGGGCCTGTCCCAGGCCTACGAACTCGCGCGCGACACCGATCCCCAACTGGACAAGCTCGCCGACCGATTCTGGCCCGGGCCGTTGACGATTATCGTCCGGGCTGGAACCAAGCTGCCTCTGCGCTCGACGGCGAATACGGGCAACGTGGCACTGCGCGTGCCCGATGCCGCCATACCCCGAGCGGTGGTGGAGCGCTTCGGCCTGCCCATCACGGCCACCTCGGCGAACCTGCAGGGCGCCTCGGAGTGTACAAGCGCCGGGTGCGTT
Organism: Occallatibacter sp.; assembly: GCA_049518955.1. GTDB lineage: Bacteria > Acidobacteriota > Terriglobia > Terriglobales > Acidobacteriaceae > Telmatobacter. Next base: position 45,442 of record JBEKRG010000060.1, on the reverse strand, counting down.
CGCGATCAGATCGGCGACCGAATTCCGCTCATCATCGATGGCGGGCCGACAGGCCGCACGCAGCCGACGACGATCGTCGACCTCACCCTCGGCGCCGGCCGGTGGGAGATTCTGCGCGAAGGCGCAATCCCAACTCACGAAATCGTGATGACCCTGCAGCGATAAGATGGAGCGCATGGGGCGCGAATCCAAGACGAAGCGCCGCAACTGGGTCCTCCGCTTCATCGTCGTGCTGGCTGTGCTCGTGCTCGGCGGAGCATTGGTGTGGTGCCGCTGGGTCTACGTGCAGATTGAGAGCTACGCACATCTGGATCAAGCTGCTCCCGCAGATGCGATTGGCGTTCTTGGCGCGGCGGAATACGACGGACGGCCCTCGCCCGTTTATCGCGCGCGTCTCGACCACGCCCTTGTGCTCTACCATCGCGGCATCGCTCCGCTCATCATTACGCTGGGTGGCCCGGGGGGCGATCAGTACACCGAGGGCTCCGTTGGCGCCGGCTATCTGATCAGCAAGGGCGTTCGGGAGCAGTCTATCATCGCTGAAACCGAGAGCCGCAACACTGAAGAGTCGGCCCGCCGCATCGCCGTGATCGCCCGCGTGAATGGCCTGCACCGGCTGGTGGTGGTCAGCGACGACACACACATGTTCCGCATCCACGCGATCTGCGCCGCCGAAGGCCTCGACGTGCTCACGTCGCCACGCCCGCGACCGGCGGTTGAAGATAGAACGCTGGAGGCCGAGCGCATCGCCCACGAGATCCTCAGCTACACGTTCTGGCGGCTGCATCTGCATTGAAAAACAGTGGACAGTGAACAGTGGACAGGGAACAGGGAACACGGGAACGAGTCAGCAGGTCTTTTCAAAAAACGCGTTAGCGCATGAAGGCCGTCAGCAACAGCGCAAACACTGCGGCGCTTCCTGTCGACAAGAAATTCACCCCGTCGTTGTCGAGCCAACCCTTTCTCTCCAAAGTGGCTCCGAGCAGGCTGTCGAAAAGAAGTCCGAACACCGCGCCGGCACAGCTCAGCTTGAAGAGACTCCAGTCGCCACGCATGGCCCAGCTTCCGGCGCCCGCCACGATGGCCGCTGCGACGACGCCGGCCACGGTCCCAACCGCGCTCACTGCGCCGTCGGTGCCCGGTTCCACGGCGTGCAATGTCGTGATCATCCGCGGCCGTCCACCCAGCACTTGCCCGATCTCCGACGAAACTGTATCTGCCGCGGCCTCAGCCAGTGCGGCCAGAGCCATAGCCTGCATAAGCGTTCCAGAGTGGGCTCGGAGCGGAGGCCATCGGCTATCCAGGAACCAGATCCTGACAGGCTCGCTCGCGACCAGCGCCGCCAGGCCCAGATTAGCCGCAACCTGCGCGGCCAACCTTCCCCGCCGCGCCTCGGCGGTGCCCAACCGCTCCTTTTTTCGGCGCCCGGCGCGCGTGGCAGCGAAGGCCAGCAATGAAACTGCCAGCACGGGAATCAGCGCCGTATGCCAAGGCTCGTAGGGGAATTCAACGGTTGAGAACATCAGGCTTGCCGTGATGAGCGCCCCGGTTGCTGCTGCCGCAGGCGTGGCCGCCCGCAGTCTCCAGGTAATAAGCCCCAGCAACGCGCTTAACCCGAATGTCCAAATCACGACGGCAGCGGAAACCGTTGCCCACCCGAAGCACGCGAGCAGCACATCCGTGCCTGCGAAAGGCAACACCGCGAGCAACACCAGCTTCGATTGCCAAGCCAGATTATCTTGAGCCACGCCTCATCCTAACTGCTTGCTGCAGCTTGAGAAAGACCCGCACTTTTCCCGCCTGCGATGACGATTGGCGGCCGCCTGCGTCGGACTTGTTGGAGGGCTGTTACCGTCTCCAGCGCCCACCCCAGTGATTTACAATCAGCAGGAAAGCAGGAAAGATTCCGAATGAGGCTTTTTCACATGAAGTCATGCCCGGCGCGTGTGCTCTTCGCGCAGGCAGGAGCTGCTCTCGCGCTCGCGGCTCTCATTGGCGGTTGTGGCGACAATTACAGGCCAGTGGTTACTCCGATCGGAACCAGCGGCCCGCCGGCCCAGGTCCAATCGTACGCGATCGTAGTTTCCACCACTGGATCGAGCACGCCCGGGGTGGTCACCATCATCGATTATTCCGGCGACTCGATTATGAACGAAACGGACATTGGTCCGGGTCCAAGGGTTTTCACAATCGATGAAGTTGGCGCCACGGGCTACACCATCAACAGCGACGGGACTTTGTCCAATTTCGCCCTAAGCGCCAGCTTGCAGGCCAAAAACGTCTCCGAATCCACGCTGCCTCCTACGGCGCAGCCGGTCAACCTGTTGTCGCCATCCAACGGGCTTTGGACAACCGATCTCAACGGCGACGTGGTCGATCTTTTTAGCGGGTCGCCTGAGGCCTTTAAGCTGGCGATCCCAGTGGCCACTTCGGGCAGTCCAGCCACGATGCCCGTCCTTGTCGCTGGACCAGGAACCATCGGCGGAGAACGCAATTATGTTCTCAGCCAGAATGTTCCCGATACTGCACCGATGACCTGTAACGTGTCTCCGACAACTGCTCCGACTGGCGTAGCGACTCCGATCGAGCTCTCCAGCAACACGACCGATCCCGCGATCCCTGTGGGCAAGTGCCCCGTTTACGCGGTGCAAACCCCGGACCTGCAGCGCATGTATGTCGTCAATCGCGGAGACGATACCCTCTCAGTCATCAACACCAGGAACAATACGCCCGACACCTGCACGCCGTTTCAAAATCAGAATGGGCAATGGATCACCTGCCATCCCACCATTCAACTTCCCACCGGTTCGGGACCCATTTACGCCGAATACAACACAGCGACCCAGCAACTTGTCGTCGCCAATTACGACGGGGGAACGATCAGCGTCGTCGATGTCCCGCTGGACGAATACGGCAATGATTCCAACACCTACACCAACAGCAATTGCACTACCTATGCGGCTTGCGGCGCCATCACGGGCGGATTTGGGACCGTCACTACGATTAAAGTGGGCAACACGGCCACTCCCAATCCTGCCAGCGTGACAGTTCTTGCCGACGGCAGCAAGGCCTATACAGCCAATCAAAACGACGACAGCGGCACCGGCAACGGCACGGTGACAGTGGTGAATCTCCATACGTACACCGCGGAAAAGACCCTTACCGTCGTCGGCCATCCGCGCACCGTCATCAACACGCAGAACTCCGAATTTGCCAAAGTCTACGTGGCGGCGCCCGACAGCCCCTTTATCACGATCATCGAATCGAGCCCTACGGTGACCGACCTGATCGACACCACGGTCTTGCTGGAAGGCACGCCCATTGACATCCGGACCACAACCCAGACGGGATCGAGCGGCAACAACAATTACACGAGCCGTGTACCCGGCTACGGACAACCTTGTAATCTTCCGGGCAGCGCCTCACTCGCATCTCTTTCGGCGTGCCAAGCCATACCGTAGAGTGCGTGACTGAACACTCGAGATCTCCAAAGGGTCATTCCTCAAATTGGGAATGGCCCTTTGACCGTTTTTGGAGGTTTTTAGCACAATGGAAGGAACGCCAGAAACACCTGCCGGCAAGGCACGGCCGCAAAAAGCGCGGCTTGACGTTCTGCTCGTTGAGCGGGGCCTCGTGGCCAGCCGCGAGCGCGCACGTTCGCTGATCCTTGCCGGACGAGTTCTGGTGCGCGAACAGAAGATTGACAAGCCCGGGACTTCGATCCCTTCCGATTCCCCAATCCGGCTTCTCGGCGGGGACAATCCCTACGTAAGCCGGGGTGGATTCAAGCTGGCCGCGGCTTTGAGCCATTGGCAGATTGTCGTAACGGGCCGCGCATGCCTCGATGTCGGCGCTTCAACCGGAGGCTTTACCGACTGTCTACTCCAGCATGGAGCAGCGCAAGTCACCGCCGTTGACACCGGCTTCGGCCAAATCGATATGAAGCTGCGCAACGACCCGCGCGTCCATCTGCTTGAGCGCACGAACGCGCGCCTGCTCGGACCCGGATCGTTGGCGACTGTCGGAGGAAAGCTGGAAAAGACCCTCCTTGTCGTCGATGTGTCGTTCATTTCGGCCACACTCGTGCTTCCGGCTGTTCTGGCCGCGGCGCCAAGCCTCGCTGAGGCAGTGATTCTCGTCAAGCCTCAGTTCGAGGCCGGCCGAGAGCACGTCGGCAAGGGAGGCATCGTGCGCGACCCGCAGGCACACCAGTTGGCGATCGAGAAAGTTGCTGATTGTGTGCGGTCGCTCGGCTGGAAGGTCGTTGAGACCATTCCGTCGCCCATCACCGGTGCAGAAGGGAACCAGGAGTTCCTGCTCTATGCGCGGCGAGCGTAAGTTTCAGTCTCCCGGCGAGCGAGACGGACTTCAAATACGCGTTCCACAATTCCCGCAAAATGGAGAGCCATCGGTCAACTTCGTGCCGCAGTTCCTACAGAATCCGAGGATAGGGGCAACGAAGGGTTGCTGCGGTGGAACTGCGAAGCCAGGAGGTGTGAAGCCTACAACTCCGGCATACATCATCGCTCCCTGCTCGGGAAACTTGGGATTGGGTCCGTACTGGTTAGCCCCTGGAACGCTGTCCTGGCATAGGAATACGATCTGAATGATCGCGGTAATGAAGCCTACGACTGGAATGACGCCAAGCGCGATCAGCAAGAAAAGCAGCCAGCCGCTCTTTCCGATGTCGTGAAACCGGCGCGTGGCCACGGCCAAACTGGGAATCGTGATCGCCAATCCATAGATGCCAATCGGAATAAACATGAGGGTAAACAACAAAGGCGAGCTGTCTCCCGAGGCATCCGTACTTCGGGATGCGAGAATTGCTGCTGCTGCCATTGCAATCGCTCCCAACGCCAAGACGGCCACGCAATTGAACAGCGTGAACATCCAATATTCCTTGCGCCGCGAGCGACCGTCAAACTGAGCGAACTTCCTCCATGCCATCAAGTACCATTCCATCGCACCCTTCCTTCCGGACCGATTCCCGCGTCATCGTTCTGGCCAGCCGCAGGCAGCGCCAGTATGCCCGCCAAGTCAACCCACAGCCTCAACTCTTTGGCGTTGAGCCAATATACAAACAACAGCCCGATCGTGTCAGTATTTTTTCCGCGCCATGATTTCGTCCTGCTCCCGCACTTGACGATGTGCTCTTGCGCGCATCGAGATTGGCCCCCGGTCGAGCGAGTCCATTACACTGGGACGCATGACCTCGGTGGCCATTGTTTGCAAGCCCAACAGGGAAGAGCTTAAGCGGCTGTTGCCTGATCTGGTGGCTTGGCTGCGCACGCACAAGTATGAGGTCGTGCTTGACCTGGAAGGCGGCGCGTACACCGATTCCGCGCCTGCCATTCCTCGCGTCGATATGCCGTCGCGCTCGCCCGGTTTGGTCATCGTTCTGGGCGGCGACGGCACGTTGCTTGCCGCGGCACGGATTTTTGCTACTGTTGGCACGCCCATCCTCAGCGTCAATCTCGGATTCCTGGGTTTCCTAACGGAGGTTCGTCTCGCCGATCTCTACGCCACGCTGGAAAACTGGTGCAAAGGCTGCCACAGTCTCGATGAGCGCGCCATGCTCCACTCCGTGCTGTGGCGCGGGGGGGCGGAGCTGGCGAGTTTCGAGGCGCTGAACGAGATCGTTGTTTCCAAGGGCGACATCGCCCGCATGGGCGAGTTTGCCGTGGAACTCGACGGCAGGAGCGTTGCGCGGTTCCGCGCTGACGGCGTCATCGTATCCACCCCCACCGGTTCAACCGCGTACACCCTGGCCGCTAACGGTCCCATCCTGACGCCCGATGTGGACGCCATGGTGGTCACACCCATCTGTCCGCATTTGCTTACGCTGAGGCCCATTGTGGTGCCTGGCAGCGCGGTGCTTAACATTCGGGTCGAAGGCGTTCCGAACGTTGCTCTGCTCACCATCGATGGCCAGCAGGGCGTCGAACTACGCCGCGGGGACGAAGTGCGATGCTGCCGCTCGAGCCACACCGTCAAGCTCGTCCGCCTCAACGAGGGTGGCTTTTTTGACGCGTTGCGCACCAAGCTGAGCTGGGGCGAATTGTAGGGAGGAGTTGGTTCGGGTGCGCGGGCGGAGACGTCCGCACAACAGCCGGGCCGGAGCCCGGAGCTGCGGTGGACTTATTGCGTGAGCCCAGCCAGCAGGACCTGTGCCTTGGCCGCCAGCGTGTGTGCGCCGTCGACATCGCCTGAAGCCAGCGCTGTCCGCGCCTCTTTCAGGAATTCCCGAATCTGGTCCGCGGTCTTTTGGTCGGAGTCGCTGAGAGGCCGATTGATGCTGTTGAGACCTCTTTCGATCGACGCAATGGAGGCCTCCGTTTGCTGGCGATAACTCCCTGGGTCGCCCGAAGAAAGTTGACCGATGGCGCTGACCTCGGAAGTTGCAGCGACCTCGGGAACGTTAACGATCTCCGGTGGATTCACTGACCTCCAGTGCCTGATGAGCGGTTTGACCGTCTCGTCGTAGACCCTCATGTTGTAAAGAGGCTTGCCAGGAATCAGTCTCACCCCAGCCGGAAGTTCAATCGACACGAGTTCAATGGGATGCAGGGGTACAACCAGCGGCGGCGGCAGCATCGGCTGCGGAGGCGGAGTTTTGTGAAAGGGCATGTGGAAGCAGCCGGTGAGCACAAACGGCAGCAGCCACACAGCGCACTTGGCAGGTGACCTCATTCCCCCAACCCCTTTTGATCTTCAATAGCCGCCGGTTGCAGGTTCCGGCGTCCCCTGTCCGCGGCGGCGAGTGGAATTCGCAGCCGGAATTCCGTGCCGCGGCCTTGCCTTGATTGTACGTCCACACTCCCATGATGTAACTGCAGGATGCGGTAAGTCATGGCCAGTCCGATGCCGCTGCCGCCGATCTTGGTCGTAAAGTACAGATCGAAGATCTTGTCGCGGATTTCGTCAGGAATGCCGATGCCTTCGTCGGCCACGCGCAGCAGCGCAGCGTGCGCCGCAGCATGCGGAGCTCCACCAGCCATCCCGTTACCCTTCGACGCCTGGATCTGGCTTTCGTTTTGATTCCCGTCCAGTTCGAGAGTGACCTCGAGACGACCACCATTCGGCATGGCCTGCGCGCCATTCTGAATGACGTTGAGCACGGCTTGCTTCAGCAAGTCGGCATCCACATTCGCAATCAATGGCTCGGCTGGTATGCGGCTGATCAGCGTGACCCGGCGCATGGTCAGCTCGTCCGCAGCCAGCGCGAGAACGTCGCCAATGACAGGGCGAAGGTCCTGCTCTCGGAGTTGCACCTCCACCGGCCGCGCGAAATCCACCAGCGTCTGCACCACGCGGTCCAGCCGCCGGATTTCCGCGTCGATTACCTCCAGGTGCCGGGTGGCCGGTCCATTCGATTCGCCCAGCTTCGATTTAAGAAGCTCCAGATGCACGACAATCGCGTTAATCGGGTTCTTGACCTCGTGGCCTACTCCCGAAGTAAGCCGGCCGATGGCTGCCATGCGCCGCGAGAGCTCCAGCTCCGACTCAATCTGCGCCGCCGACTCCAGGTCGTGCAACGTGACTAGCGCGCCCAGGCCCTGGTGTGTTTCCGCGTCGTTAATAAAGTCGATGGAAGCTTCGATGCGGCGACCAGCTTCGGTGCGGATCTCAACTTTGTCCATGCGCCTGCCTGTTTCGATCGCCTCACGCAGGGCCCGTCCGAGTGCATTCGAATCGTCAAGAAATTCGCTCGCATGCTGCCCGAGGATGTCATCGCGATCAATCTGAAGGAACCGCCGCGCCGCTTCCGACACCAGCACTGCGCGCCGGTCCTCGGTAAAGAGCATGATTCCGTCCTGCAGATTGCCCAGAATCTGGTCGAGATTTTCGCGCAGCGCGGAGTAAACTTCTTCAACGTTGCGCATGCGCTGACCGATCTTCTCAATCTTCGTGGAGACCTGCGCCGCCACGTCCTGATTCTTCGGCGTTCTTTCTTCAACGGGCGCTTCTCCGGCGGCGGTCAGGCGGTCGAGCTGCCGGCTGATTTCCGTCATGGGCCGAAGCGCCAGGTTGCTCAGCGAGAAAGCCGCCAGCAACGCCGCGATGAGGGCAAAACCCATCAGCCAGAACGCTTTTCTCAAGACCGGGTCATAGGCGGCGCGCAACAGTGACGTGTGAACTCCCACGTGGACCGAAGCGAAAAGCTTTCCGTTGTTCTCCAGCGTCGCAACAATGTCCAGGACCTTGGGCTGGCCAAAGACCTGCATCATCATCGGCACCGGTCCGGCTTTGAGCAGATGGTCAAAGGCGGGTCGAGTCGGCAGCGGCTTACCCTGATTAGCGGGATTCGTGCTCAGCAACACCGTCCCCTGGCTATCGGCGATGTTGACGTCGTACACCGTAGACGAATAGCGGATGACCGAGACCAGCGAGGCTTGAAGGGTGGGATCGTTTTGCACGGTTTCGGCCATGAGCGCGCGCAACTCGCCGGGATTGTTGGGATCGACCGTGAGGCCCTGGAGGCCGGCCTCCAGCGCGTTCTGGAGCGCATAGCGCACTTGGTCGGCCACCATCAGGTTGGTGTCGTAGGTCTCCTTCACAGCGGCTTTCACCAGCTGGTGCACATACACCAGTGAGACCACCCCAGCGATCAAGAACACCAGAGCCGTAATGGCCAGCACGAGTTTGGTTTTCAAGCCCATCGGTTAAAAGAACGGCGGCACATCCGCTCGGAGCACTCCTTAAAGCCTTCAGGCGCGGTTGGCTGTTCTCACCTGTTTTGACGAGAATTTCTGTGCGTTCGGGGACGAAATAAGCAGGCGTTTCAGCGCTTTCTGAATCTTCTCAACTCTCGGTTTCATGCCGCTCCCGGCCGTACTCCTTGAGCTTGTTGTGCAGAGTTTTCAGGCTCACGCCCAGAATCTCCGCGGCCCGCGTCTTGTTTTGCCCGGTAGCCTCCAGGGTCCGCAGGATCAACAGCCGCTCAGCCTCGTCTACCGTGGCACCCACGCGAACGGTGATTGAGCTGCTGTCCGAGGATGCCGCTGCCGCCGCATCCTTGCCAAATCCCTGCGGCAGGTGTCCCGCATCGAGCGGCGCGCCATCTGGGCAAAGAATGACCGCGCGCTCGATGGTGTTGCGCAATTCGCGCGCGTTCCCCGGCCAGCTATGTGCCATCAGCCGGTCCAGCATGGACGGCGCGATACCCGAAACTTTACGGCCGTGCTTCTGGTTCATTTCATTCACCATGGCTTCCACCATGGGCGGCAGATCCTCCAGATGCTCGCGCAGCGGGGGCATGGCGATGTTGAAGACGTTAAGCCGGTAATAGAGATCGGCGCGAAGATGACCCTCCGCCACCGCGGTCTGCGGGTCTCGATTGGTCGCAGCCAGAACACGGACATCCGTATCGATCTCGGTGCGCGCGCCCAGCCGGCGAAATTTCCTTTCCTCCAGCACGCGCAGCAGCTTGGCTTGCGTCCCTGATGGCATCTCGCCAATCTCGTCCAGCAGCAGCGTTCCACCTGCCGCCAGTTCGAAGCAGCCAGCCCTTCGCTCTACCGCGCCCGTAAATGAACCTTTCTCGTGCCCGAAGATTTCGCTTTCGATCAGCGTTTCCGGAATGGCAGCGCAGTTCACGGCCACAAACGGGCGCGCCTTGCGCGGGCTGAGATCGTGCAAGGTGCGCGCGACGAGTTCTTTGCCCGTCCCGCTCTCGCCGGTGATCAGGATGGGCACGTTCGACGGGGCAACCTGCTCGATCAGCGTGAAGATTTCCCGCATGCGTCGCGAGCTGCCAACCAGTTGGCCCAGCACGCCAGACTCGCGCAGTCTGCGGCGCGCAACTTCAAGTTCGATTACCGTTTGGCGCTGTTTCGTGGCGTTGGCCAGGATGGTCTTGAGCCGCGTCGGATCAACGGGCTTCTGCAGAAAGTCGTACGCGCCCAATTTCATGGCGTCGACAGCCAACTGGATCGAACCCATGGCCGTTAGCACCACTACCGCCATGTTGGCGCTCAAGCCCTCAGTACCCTCAGACAGTTTGGCCAACAGGCCCATGCCGTCCATGCGGGGCATCTTCAGGTCAGTCACTACGATGGCAGGGTCCCAGGCCTGAGCTTTTTCCCAGGCCTCGACTCCGTCTCGCGCCGACTCCGTGCGGTATCCCCACCCGGAGATCAGCTCCGCCAACCCGGCCAGCGCGTTGGGCTCATCCTCGGCGATCAAAACCTTTACGCTGTTCTCCATAGGGGCCTTTCGGTCACCCCATTAGCTTACCTTTTCGCAGTGGCATCCGGCCATGAATTAGGCCGGTGGGCAGCGGTGCGACGGCGAGTCGTCGGTCGCGGCCGACGCCGGCCTCGCTCGCCATCGAACCCTATTTGGCAGGAGCGAAATAGGCGGGAAGCGCGTGAATTTCGACCTCCTTGATCGGGAGCCGCACCTCCAGCTTGCGGGCTACCCCGTTTCGCTCGGGGTCGGCCGCGGTGAAATGCAAAACGGACTGGCTGCTAATCATGTCCGCGAGACGTGCGACAGCGGGAGGGAGATCTTTGTCTTTGGATGAGGTGAAAGCGACGCCACCGCCTGCCTGGGCGAGGAATTCCATGGCTCTGCTTCCGAGCCTGACCTCGGCGTATGATTTCTTCTCGCCGTAAACAGACGCCGCATAGAATGTGGGCGCGCCTGGATATTGCAGGCTGCGCATCGCTTCCTCCAGCCCTGCTTTCGATGCGTTGTCGTAGCCATCACTGATCAGGACCAGCGCGCGTCGCACATAGCGCGCATGTGCGGCAAAGTATTTCTCCGTGGCAATGACGGCATCGTAGAGCGCCGTACCGCCGCGGGCGTCCAGATGATCCGGAAACGCCGGGTCAATTCCGGAGACAGGAGTGAGTCGGAGGTCAATAAAGGCTTGGTCAGAGAATGAAACCTCCATGACCTCACTGCCCTCCGGCAGCGTCTTCACGATCGTTTTCACGGCCGTGGCAACTAACTCGCGACGATTGAACATCGACCCTGAACAGTCGACGATGAAGCCAATCGACACCGGAGAGTCCGGTGAACCCCGAAACTGGAGTGGCCGCTCGGCGCCGTCTTCGAAAAGCCGAAACTGCTTCTCGTCGACAGCTTGCGGGGCGCCGTGTTTGTCAAGCACAACCGCGTTGAGATTGACTTCAGGCCAGGAGTTGTTTGCGGCGGGAATTGCAGGGATCGACGTCTCACCCTCGCTCTGGCCTGCCAGAGCTTTTCCGTTGGCCGCAGTCGCCAGCAGCACGATCAACGCAGCGCTCCACGATGTAGCCCACTTGCCGGTCAACATCTCTCCTCCAGTTACGCAGGTTGGATTTGCCAGCTATTTTACTGCCGGAAGAGGGGTTCTGCAGGCGATGCGCGGCAGTTGTCTACTTCGATGGGCTCTAGCGCCCGAAAGCGTACGACGCTTGAAACAGGCCGCTGTCGATCCCGGGGTTTTCCTGCGCGGTATTGTGATTCGAAATGTGGTGATAGCGGTATTCCACGCGAATCGATCGGTGCAGAGTCCGGTAAATTTCAAACCCCGCTCCGAGATCGAAGGTGAAATTGAAGGATCCGGCCTGGATGATGGGAATCGGCTGCGTCGAGTACATGTAGCCGCCGTGTCCGGTGAAGAAGGGCTGGATCTTGCGGCGAGGAAGAAAGTTCCATTGCATTCCGATTGGCGACATGGCTTCGCCGATCGTCCAGCGGCGCCCGTTGCAGGAATAGGTCAGCGTCCCGCTGTAGACGATGCCATTTTCACCTGTGTATCTGTAGGGAACGGTGGCAGGAGCACAGGTCACAAATTGCGCTCCAAAATCGTAGGTCGTTTTCGAGACAACCGGCGTGATCTGATTGTTTGTTTCGGTGCCCACTGGATCACTCTCCAGCGCCACCGGAAGCAGCTCCAGGCTGAACTGCCAGTTCACCGCGTGGCCCATGATCAGGCGCCTGTTGTAGGAAACGCCGAAATCGACGAGCTTGCGGTTCTCGGCGTATCCGAGCAGCATATGGCTCGAATCCGGAGAATAGGCGCCGAAGACTCCAAATGAATTCTTTCGCGCATAATAGGGGTTTTCGGGGCGCACCTGACCGGATGCGTTGGTGTTCGCCAGCGCCAAAACCAGCAAGGTACAGAGGCAAGAAAGACGAATGATTCGGTGCGAGAGACCACGCTCGTACTTAAGCAAAGGCCTGGATGTCAGTTCAAGGGTACGAGCTTTTGCATGTAGATGAGACAAGCAAATTGGATGCGGCTTCGGCTCCCGAAGAAGAGTTGTTCCAAAACGATCCTTTTCCCGAGAGCCTGTACTTTTGTTTTGACTGCGAAATTCATTGTAAGGGAGCGCGGACAAGGACTAGGTTGCCGCGCAGGTCAGGGCGCTCGAGTCTCGGCTTGCCGTGAATCTGATGGCGGCGAAAGCAGACTGCCGCGGCCCCACACCAGCAGCCAGTTGACCGGCCATCTTCCCATTGACGGCCCACTGCGCCGTTCTATACTAAACGGCACAAGATGAATCCAGACCCACTTATCGGGAAATCAATCCTGCATTACACCATTCTTCGCCAACTGGGTTCGGGCGGCATGGGCGTAGTGTACGAAGCGCAGGACGGGCAGTTGGACCGTCACGTGGCCCTCAAGTTCCTTCCGCCGGAGATGGCCAGGGACAGCCAGTTGCTGGAGCGCTTCCAGCGCGAGGCGCGCGCGGCCTCATCGCTGAATCACCCGAATATCTGCACCATCCACACCATTGAGCAATACGAGCTGCAGCACTTCATCGTGATGGAGCTGCTGGTGGGGAAGACGCTGGCGGAAAGGATGAGGGGGCAGCCGATGGACGTGGAGACGATCCTGCCGCTGGCAATCCAGATTGCCGATGCGCTGGAGTCGGCCCATGCCAAGGGCATCGTGCACCGGGACATCAAGCCGGCGAATCTGTTTCTGACCGACCGCGGCCAGCTGAAGATCCTGGATTTCGGGCTGGCCAAGATCACACAGGGCCAGACGACGCAGGCGGCGGACGGCGGAAGGACACTGGCTGCGGGCGACGAGCTGACGTCGCCCGGCTCGGCAGTGGGCACCATCTCGTATATGTCTCCGGAGCAGGCTCGCGGACAACTGGTGGATGCGCGCACCGACTTGTTTTCGACGGGCACGGTGCTCTACCAGATGGCCACAGGCAGTCTGCCCTTTCCGGGAGACACGTCGGCAGTGATCTTCGACGCCATTCTCAACCGCGAGCCGCAACCGGCCGCAGAGATCAATCCGGCGTTGCCGTTGGAGTTTGTACGCATCCTCGAGAAGTGCATCGAAAAGGACCGGACGCTGCGCTGCCAGACGGCGACGGATCTTAAAACCGACCTGAACCGGATGAAGCGCAACCTGGAGTCGAACAAGAGCCGCGCGAAAGCGAAGACAGATTCGGATTCCGGAGTACAGAAGCAGAGGAAATCGGTCGCCGTGCTCTACTTTGAGAACCTGAGCGGCTCGAAAGAAGACGAATATCTGCGCGACGGCATTACGGAAGACGTGATTACGGAGCTATCGAAGATTCGCGGACTGAATGTCTTTTCACGCCCGACGGTGCTGGCCTTCCGGGACCAGGCATTGACCCCGCAGCAGGTGGGACAGAAGCTGGGCGCCGCGTGCGTGCTGACCGGGACGCTGCGCCGTTCCGGGGCGCGGCTGCGCATCAGCGCGCAGCTGGTGGATGCGCGCACCGATTTTCCATTGTGGTCAGAGCGCTTCGACCGCGAGATGAAGGACGTTTTCGAAGTGCAGGATGAAATGGCGCGCAAGATCGCCGAAGCGCTGCGGGTGACGCTTTCGCCGGAGGAATTGGAAGCCTTGGCCGTTAAGCCGACGGAGAACCTGCAGGCCTACGACCTCTACCTGCGCGGCAAGAGCTACGCGCGGCGGCAGACAAGGCAGGATCTGGAATTCGCGCTGCAGATGTTCGAAAATGGAGTCGTCATCGACCCCAGTTTCGCGCTGGCATACGCCGCCTCCGCCAACGCCTGCGCGATGCTTTACTACTACAGCCGCGATCAGATGTGGTTGGAACGCGCGCGCGAAGCTTCAGGCAAGGCCGTGGCCCTACGCTGGGACCTGCCCGAAGTGCAGGTGAGCCAGGCCTGGGTGCTCTATGCAGCCTCGCTGTACGACGAGGCCGTGCGCATGGTCAAGAAGGCCATCGAGCGCAAGCGCGACTCGGAGGGAGCGTATTACTTGCTGTGCCGCGCCCTGTTTTCTGCGGGACGCTACCAGGAAGTGCTGGACTTAGCGGAAGCTGCGATCGAGTCGAGCGGCGAGGACTACAACGTCTACGTGCCAATCATGAACTCCATGGGCGCACTGGGCAAGTCGGAAGAAGAGCGCAACATGATCCAGCGCCGGATTGGGGCACTTGAAAACCACCTGAAGCAGGTGCCCGAAGACGCGCGGGCCCGCATTCTGCTGGGCGGGGACTACGCACGCCTGGCGCGAACCGAGGACGCCTTGCGCGAACTGAAGATGGCCGTGACCCTGCGCGCCAATGAGGCGTTGATTCTGTACAACGCGGCCTGCCTATACTGCACTCTGAATAGAAAAGCGGAGGGTTTGGACGCGCTGAGCAAGGCCTGGGAAGTAGGATATCGCGACGCGGTTTGGGCGCGCCGCGACCCGGACCTGCTGACGCTCCACGACGACCCGGAGTTCAACCGCATGTTTCCGGAACCTGCGGCATAGGCGATGGGATGGCTTCACGGCCAAGAGCTTCATCCGCGTGTCCAACTCTGTCGTAAGAGCGGCACATTGGGCCGCGATTTGCGCCGCACTCTAAATCCAAGAATCAACGCTGTTCATCACCGCCCCCGCGGCCTCGGCGGTCTATACTCTCTTCTGTCTATTTTTCAAATTGGAGTGTTCCATGTCTTCATCTGCCATTGACCATGCCCGCCAAAATCGCACCCGTTATCTCGATGATTTGAAGGCTCTGCTGCGCATTCCCTCCATCTCCACGCTGCCCGAGCACGCGACCGACTGCCGCAAAGCCGCCAAGTCGCTGCTGGCCGAACTTAAGCGCATCGGCATGGAGAACGCGCACCTCATTGAGACCGAAGGCCATCCGCTGGTCTACGCCGACTGGCTGCATGCGGCTGGCAAGCCTACTGTGATCATCTACGGCCACTACGATGTTCAGCCGCCCGACCCGCTGGACGAGTGGCTCACTCCGCCGTTCGAGCCCACGGAGCGCAATGGAAATCTCTACGCTCGGGGCGCGGTCGACGACAAAGGCCAGGTGGTCGCCCAGGTCAAAGCGCTTGAGTCGCTTATGGCCGTGAATCACGCGTTGCCCCTCAACGTCCGAGTTATTTTCGAAGGCGAAGAAGAGGTGGGAGGGGAGGGAATTGCAAACTACGTTGCTTCGAAGCCTGCTGACCTCGAAGCCGACTTTGCGTTGGTCTGCGACTCCGAACTCTTTGCTCCCGGTCTGCCGACTCTCTGCGTGGGCCTGCGCGGGATGATCTACACCGAGATCGAAGTGCGCGGCGCAAAAAACGATCTTCACTCCGGCATGTACGGCGGATCAGCGCCCAATCCGTTCTTTGCCCTCACGCACATCATTGCGAAACTCAAGGACGAGAACGGCCACATTCTCATTCCCGGCTTCTTTGACGAGGTTGTCGTTCCCAGTGCCGAGGAGCTTGCAGCATGGCGCAAACTGCCCTTCGACGAAGAGGAATACCGGAGGAACGAAGTTGGCTCGACGCAACTCACCGGCGAACCTGGATACAGCGTGCTCGAGCGGACCTGGGCCCGTCCCTCGCTCGATGTGCACGGGATGCCTGGCGGCTTTATCGGCACGGGCGCCAAGACCGTGATTCCGGCCAAGGCGCAAGCCAAAGTCTCCATGCGCCTGGTTCCCAACCAGACGCCCGCTAAGGCTTTTGCCCTTTACAAGAGCTATGTAGAGAAGATCGTTCCTCCGGGTGTGAGCGTGGACGTCCGGCTCATTCACGCCGGTGAAGCATGTCTGATTTCGGTAGATAACCGCTACGTCCAGGCCGCCACACGCGCGCTCCACGAAGTCTGGGGCAAGGACACTGTCTTCATCCGCTCCGGTGGCTCGATCCCGATCGTCGGCGACTTCGAGCGTAACCTCGGCCTGCCCAGTGTGTTGATGGGCTTCGGATTGCCCGACGACAATCTTCACGCGCCCAATGAAAAATTCAGCCTGAGGAATTTTGAACTGGGCATCGAATCGCTGATTTGCTTCCTGGAGGAAGTGGGGAAAGACAGGGAATAGGACCAGGGATTAGGGACCAGGGACTAGGGACTTAGGGAGCGAGGGAGCAAGGGAGCGAGCCACCCCAGCGACGAAGACCTGTCGCCCCCCCCACTGCGCGACCCCGGAGGGATAAGGCGGCTATCGATGCGGTAGTCTACGCCCAGGATGAGAGAGCGATTAGCCTCGACCGACGAAACGGACGCGGCAGGCTTTGTCCTTGCCGGCGGACAATCGAGCCGCATGGGCCGCGATAAGGCGCTCTTGCACTTTGCCGGCCGGCCGTTGGTCGCGCATGCGCTCGACCTATTGCGCGAGGCATGTCTTCCGGCCGCGATTGCCGGAGCCAGCCCGGCCGCCAGCTCTACGCTCACCACTTATGCGCCGATCGTTCTCGATCCGCAGCCTGGGCTCGGCCCTTTGGCCGGGATCTGCGCCGCGCTGGGGGCCGCCTCTGCGCGCTTCGTCGTCTTTCTCCCCATCGATCTGCCTCTCCTGCCGCCGGCTCTTGTCGCGTACCTGCTCCATCACGCGCGAATCACCGGCCGCGCCGTCACCGTTCCATCGGTTAACGGTTTCGCGCAGACTTTCCCCGTAGTTCTCGACCGATCCACGCTTCCAGTGCTCAAAGTGGAACTCGATTCCGGGAAGCGCAGCTGCTTTTCCGCATTTCAAGTTGCGGCGGAGAGCTTCGGCCAGCCGATCGCCGTCATTGCGGTCGAGATGCTGGCTCAATCGGGGCAGGTCGCGCATCCTTTCGACCTGGCTCCCCTTCGCTGGTTCCTCAACGTGAATACTCCTCAGGATCTTCAGCGGGCCGAGGCGCTCTGGCCACATGCCATCGCGTAAGCTGGATGCATGTCGCTGTTCGAGAATCCCGACGGCCCCGACTCCCTGGAGCCGCTCGAAGCCGAACTGGACGCGCTCGCCGAACCCAATCGCGATGAGCCGCTGCTGCAGCAGGCGTCCGCTCAGGATGCGGCAAACCCAATGATCGTATTCAACGATGTCTCCATCTCCTTCGACGGCCGTGCTGTCCTGGAGCATGTCAGCTTTTCTGTGAACCGCGGGGAGACGCTGTGCATTCTTGGCCGCAGCGGCGTCGGCAAATCCGTTTCGCTGCGCTTGCTGATGGGCTTTTTAAAGCCCGACTCCGGATCGATTCAGGTCGAAGGGCAGGAAATTACGGGACTCGATGAAGAAGGCCTTCGCGCCATTCGCAAACGGATCACGATGGTGTTCCAGAACGGCGCGTTGTTCGACTCGTTGAGCGTGCGCGAGAACGTCGCCTTTCCCTTGCGCGAGAAAGGCGGCTTGGCCGATGACCAGGTGGACCAGATTGTCGGCCGGCTCATCGGACTCACAGGCGCCGAGGATGTGGCCGACTCCTTTCCAGGCAGCCTGTCCACAGGCCGCAAACGCGCTGTGGCCATGGCCCGCGCGCTGGCTGCCCAACCGGAGATCGTCCTCTATGACGAGCCGACGACCATGGTCGACCCCATCACAGCACGCCGCCTTGGCGGACTTATTCAGCGCCTCAAGCTCCAGCTTGGATTCACCAGCATCGTGGTCACACACGATACGCGCTTTGCCGAGAAGCTGGCCGACTCCGTGCTTTTTCTCCATCAAGGGCGGGCGGAATTCTTCGGTCCCCTTAGTGGCTTTCTTGAGTCCGCCGATCCACCGATCCGCCAGTTCCTAAGCCTCGACGCTTATGTATTACCCTCAGATTAAAAGAGTTATGGATCCTTCGCCCATTCAAGCTAAAATAGACTTATCAGCCAGAATCCTTCTCTGGTAACAAATTCGTTGCATTCGCCCGTAATCTGTCAGCGGTATGATTCTCTTGTTATCTGTTTCCCTTTTGGGCCAAGCTGGAGTCAAGCGATTGCACCCGACATTGCGTCGAATTCGGCGGCACGAGCAACGCTCGGGGCTTTTCGCGCTTATAAATAGACAAGATCTGAGTTTTTGTTTTGCCTTCACTGTACTTCCTTTCTTAACTAGTCCGGGCCTAACGTCCAAACAAATGTCCACACGGGGGATCCTGAATCCGCGTCCGCGTGCTACCACACGTAGCGTCAGGTGTGCCTTGCGGGTGCGGCACTGCTTCAGCCGCAATTCCAGGCGCAACACCGGGTCGTGGAAACCATCGCCCGTCGCGAAGAACAAGCCGCTCGTGTCAGTTCGTGCTTCACATGCCCCTTGGTCCTCACGTGTTCGATATCAACCCCAGCAGCCCGTAGTCCAGGCTCTTAAGAAGATTTGAGGTCTGCGTAGACCCTATGGCGAGTTCGGATTTCTGGCAAAAGCTGTCATCGTCTCTGACCGCTTCGGCTGAATGGGACGCCAGAGCCGCAGGCAACTCCTTACGACCTTCGAGGGGCACGGCCAAGCTGTGGATGGCGATGGATGCCCTTACCGTCTTCCTGGCCGCGATAACGGCTACGCTCTATCGATTCCGCACGGACCCCATGACTGGCGCACGAAGTTTTTTTGAGGGCACCATGTTTCACGGCCTGTCGGTGTGGATCCTGCTGGCCCTCTTATGCGGCTTCACCTGTGCGCTGATCGTCACCAGCCGGCGCTTACACCTTTACACGCCGATGCACATGACAAACTTTCTCCACGAACAGAGAATGAGCGCCCAGGCCTGCCTGACTTCCGGCCTGCTCCTCACCGGCACGCTCTATCTGGTCAGAGCTGAAACCATTTCCCGCAGCATTGTGCTTGAAACGATCGGCCTGGTGGCCATCGGCGTAGGACTGCGCCGCTTCATTTATCGGATTTTGCTTTACCAGCGCTTTGATCGCGGGCTCGATACGCGCAATGTGCTCATCGTCGGGACGGGACCAGAGGCGAATGCGCTTCGTCAGCACCTGGAGAAGATTCGCCACCTGGGCTACACATTCAAGGGGTTCATCGAGTTGCCCGGTTGCTCACCGCACGAGGACGTGTCAGAAGACATCGTGGGCAACCTCGAAACTCTCTTCCAACACACTCGCAAGCAGTTCATCGACGAGATTTTCTTCACCACCCCCTGCGAGCGCGTGGTCGTTCAGAGTGTTCTGGAGCAGGCTCGGGTACATGGGGTCGATTTGCGTGTGATTCCCGACCTCTACGACGGCCTGGCCTGGAACAGTCCCATCGAGTACATCGGACAGTTTCCGACGATCCCCCTGCATCGCGGGGCGGTGCCTGAAATCGGCCTCATTTTCAAGCGCGTCTTCGACACAGTGTTTTCGGCGCTGGTTCTCATTTTCCTGTCGCCCCTCCTGCTGGCCATCGCCATCGCGATCAAGCTCGATTCCCCCGGCTCGGTCTTCTATACTTCTGAACGTATCGGCAAGAAAGGCGTCGTATTTCGCTGCATCAAGTTCCGGACCATGGTTCGCGATGCCGACAGCCGACGCGCCGAGATCATGCACATGAATGAGCGCGATGACGTGCTCTTCAAGGTTTCAAACGATCCCCGCGTTACACGCCAGGGCCGCTTTCTTCGCAGGTATTCGCTGGATGAGCTGCCCCAGTTCATCAATGTAATTCGCGGCGAGATGAGCATTGTCGGGCCACGCCCGCCTCTAGCCGGTGAAGTGCGCAAGTACGATCTCGACCACCTGCGCCGCCTCGACGTGACTCCCGGCATTACGGGATTGTGGCAGGTGCAGGGCCGCCAGGATCCATCCTTCGCCAGCTATGTCTCGCTTGACGTCACCTACATCGACAACTGGAGCATCTGGCTGGACTTCAAGATCATTATGCGCACTATTGCCGTGGTTTTTTCCGGCACCGGCACGTAGGCGATTATTCAGGTTTAAGAATTGGCGCAGCGGAGCCGATCGATTTTCGTGGGGGCTGCTGCTAGACCAGGCCAGTGCTCTGCTTGATCTCAACGTCCTGGAACACGTGGGCTGAATCCACCGGCTTCTTTACTTCAGCGAGCATCTCCGGCGGGACTGATTGCGGCGTCCGCTCCATTCGCGGTTCGGTGTTTCGGCGCACCCGTAGATTGTTCACGGCATATTCGACGTAGGGCGACTTCAGCTCCGGATCCTTGCCCAGGAAGCGGCATGTCGCCGTAACCTGCTCAACAATGAAGCTGGGCTGAAACCCGGCCAGTTCGAGTTCCTTTTCTTTTGTGATCATGTACACGATGAAGCTGAAGACTTCATCGCTGAGAGTCAGATTGTGCCGTGCGCATTCCATTTGGAAGATGCGGCGGAATTGATCCAGGCCCGGGGGGCCGACTTCGATTTTGTAGGGGAGACGGCGCAGAAACGCCGGATCCATCAGGTCTTCCGGATTCAAATTGGTGGCAAAGATCACGATCTCTTCAAAAGGAATGCTGAAACTTGCGCCCGAGCGCAGCTTCAGGTAGTCCACCCGGCTCTCCATGGGCACGATCCACCGATTTAAAAGGTCTCTGGGGCTGACGAACTGCCGACCGAAGTCGTCGATGAGGAAGCAGCCGCCCAAAGCCTTCATGTGCAACGGCGCGTCATAGTAATGCCCCTTCTCGTCGTAGCGCAGGTCGAGCATGTCCAGAGTCAGTTCGCCTCCGGCAACCACGAACGGCCGCCGGCAAGTAACCCAGCGCTTGTCGCGGGTATCCCGGCGGAAATTTGCAAACTCGGAAGCCTCTTCTTGACCGGCCGGCAAACTGGCCGGGATGTGGAGCCGGGGATCGTAAAAGCGGATGATCTGTCCCTCGACGGTGATCGCGTAAGGCACATGGATTACATCCTTGAAGACGCTTGCGAAACTCAGCGCGACTGAGGTCTTGCCGTTTCCCGGCGGCCCGTAGAGCAGAATCGCACGGCCGGAGTTCAGCGCTGGTCCAGCTTGTTCCACAATGGTTTCGTCGATCGTCAATTCCTCGATGGCATTGTGGACCTGCTCCAGCGTCACGCGCTCGTTGGTCGGCTTCTGCATGTTGACGCGGTCGATGAACTCCGCCAGCGTGACCGGCGCGGGGCCAATGTATCCCGAGCGCTGCAGCGCTTCGAGTGTCCAGCGCTTGCCCTCATCGGTCATGGAATAACGCATGTCGAGCACGCTGTCCGAACTCATCGCTCCCAGCGTGTAAATCAGCTGCCGCTCAATCGCGATATTCGCCAGGTCCATGACGATATGCTGAGGGAGCTTGATTCCATCCGCAATCTGACCGATCTTTTCCAGACGGGAAGAAAACATCAACTTCATGAAGAGAGACAGAAGATCGGTGTCCGCGATGCCGGTGCTTTCAATGTCAGCGGGTTCTTGTGGCACGCGGTGGATGAAGCGGTCGATCGAACCCGCGTCAATCAACCCGAGCGCGACCAGATTGTCGCCCAGGGTTCCACCCTGTGACACCTGGCGCTGGAGGGCCGCGGTAACGTCTTTATCCGTGACCAGGTTGGCACGGATCAACAACTCGCCCAATTTCAATTGCGGTCCGATGGCGTTCCCCCGACAAACAATCTGTCTTCAGCAGATTTCGTCGACCGCCCCCGCCGTGCCTTTAGGGATGGGTCAAATCGTTACGATTTTGATCCTAGGCCCTGCCTTTCGTCGAAAGAAATCCCCCATTTGGGGACGGTCGCAGAACGTATTTATATCCAATAACTTAGCTTTCCTTGTTCCTGCTTAATCGCCCTGAAATTGTTTCTTTGAGAATCCTCGACCTCCTGCGTGTTCCCCTGGCTCCGTGATTCCAGGAGGTCCGGCTCTCCTCCATTTACACTGGATTTGTGAAGATCGCGCTGGCGCAGATCGATCCCACGGTCGGGGATTTCACTGGAAATCTGCAAAAGATCGTCGCTTTCAGCCGGCGGGCTGCCGATTCAGGCGCTCGCCTGACCGTCTTCTCTGAACTCGCCATCTGCGGCTATCCGCCCGCCGACCTCCTTGAGAAACCCAGCTTCCTCGCTCGCTGCCAGACGGCAGTTGATGAGCTTCGAGCCGCCACGTTCGATTTGCCCACAGCAGTTCTGGCCGGCGTCGCGCTGCCGGCTGGCGGCGCGGATGGCAAACCCGCTTTCAACGCTGCCGTCCTCCTCGATCGCGGCAATCTGCTCCTCGAACAACACAAGTGCCTACTGCCCTTTTACGACGTTTTCGATGAGCAGCGCTACTTTTCGCCGTCGGGAACGCAGAAGGTTATCGACCTCGATGGGACTCGGCTCGCCATCACCATCTGCGAGGACGCCTGGAACGACAAAAACTTCTGGCCGCGCCGGCTTTACGCCGTCGATCCCATGGAAGAGCTAATGCGCCAGAGCCCTGCGCTGCATATCAACCTCTCTTCCTCGCCGTTCTGGCACGGCAAGCGCACCGTCCGCCGCGAGATGCTGGCCGCCATCGCGCGCCGCGATAAGATCCCGGTGTTGATGGCAAACCAGGTGGGCGGCAACGACAGCCTCGTCTTCGACGGCTCGTCGCTGGCTCTCGATGCGCGCGGAGAGTTGATTGCGCAGGCAGCCTCGTTCGAAGAAGACCTGATGATCGTCGATCCTTTCAATTCTTCGCCCGTGCCGCTGCCCGAGGATGACGAAACCGAAGCAGCTTACCGCGCTCTCGTGTTAGGAACGCGCGACTACGTACGCAAGTGCGGATTCAGCAAAGTGGTCATCGCCCTCAGTGGCGGCGTTGACTCAGCGCTGGTTGCGGCCATCGCGACTGAGGCTCTCGGCGCGGAGAATGTGACGGCTATCGGGATGCCAAGTCCGTATTCCTCTTCGGGCTCCATCGATGACAGCCGCCAGCTGGTGTCGAGTCTCGGTATCCGGTTTGAAACCATCTCCATCAACGAGCTGTTCGCCGATTTCAACCACGCGCTGGCGCCGCTTTTCCGTGGGGTGCCGCCCGACACGACCGAAGAGAATATCCAGCCTCGCATCCGCGGTACGATCCTCATGGCTCTCTCGAATAAATTGGGCGCTCTGGTGCTCACGACGGGAAACAAATCCGAGATGGCTGTCGGCTATTGCACCCTATACGGCGACATGGTGGGCGCCCTTGCGGTGATCGGCGATCTGGTGAAGACGCGGGTGTATGCCGTATGCAATTGGCTCAATCGGGAGAAGGAAGTGATCCCCGCCGCCATTCTCTTGAAGCCACCCTCGGCCGAGTTGCGGCCAGGCCAGATGGATACCGACTCGCTGCCGCCGTATGAAGTGCTCGATCCCATCGTCGAATCCTATGTCGAGCGCTATGAGACGCCGGAGTGCATCGTCGAGAAGCACGGTTTTACCCTCGAACTCGTCCAACAAGTAGTGCATCTCATTGAGCGCTCAGAATACAAGCGCCAGCAGGCCGCTCCCGTCCTGAAAGTCACGTCGAAATCATTCGGCATGGGCCGGAGATTTCCGATCGCGGTCAAAGTCCAGGTCTGACTCTAGATTCCACTGCCGCGTTATAAGCTAAGGGTAGGGAGTTTTCCCTTAAGTGAAGGAGAAAAGCTTGATCCGTCTGTCAACCCGATTCATCGGCGCCGTCGCGCTGATTGCCTTATTCGTTCCCGCACTTCAAGCTGTTGCCCAGCAGCACGTGCCGCCCGCGCCGCCCGCGCCTGATACCACCTCCGAGCCCTCGGCGCCCGCTCAGCAGCCGCCCGACACGACTCCGGCAGACCAACCCCAGCTTCAGGCTCCTCCCGCTGCGCCGGCTCCGTCGGGACCACCGGTGTTTCCAAAGCCCGATCCCGCTAACTTCACTGCCCCCGCTCCCACCGCGGAAGTCGTCAACGGCTTTCTTCAGGCCAATTGGGGTTACGACACGGACCGAATGTGGCAAGTGCAGGCCATTCTCAAAACGCCAGCTGAAGGTGTCAGCAAAGTCATCGTTCTGATCGGCGATAAGACGGGTAAGCAAAAACCCCAGGTGCTCTCTTTCTACGCTCTTCCCGATGGCAAGCACATCATCATCGGCGACGAAATCGTCAACTTCGGCGCGAATCCCTTCGCCGATGTACGGCAGCAGTTACAGCAGCACGCCAACGGTCCCTACCGCGGAGCCGCGTCGAAGGATCTGGAATTGGTCGAGTTTGCCGATTTCCAATGCCCGCACTGCAAAGAAGCCCAGGCCAACATGGACAAGCTGGCTGCGGATTATCCCAAGGCGCGGATTGTCTTTCAGAACTTTCCCATTGCTTCACTCCATCCGCAGGCTTTGAACGCGGCCGAGTACGGCGTCTGCGTGTCGAGACTGGGCGGCAGTTCGGCATTCTTCCAGTTCGCGTCCGCGGTTTTTGATGGTCAGGATGGCCTCGCCAGCCCCGATGGCGCAACGCTTACGCTGAACAGCGCCACCACAAAGGCCGGTCTTGACCCTGCGAAAGTCGCGGCCTGCGCCGCTACGCCGGAGGTCAAGGCTGACGTCGAAGCATCCATCCAATTGGGGAAGGATCTGGGTGTAAACGAAGTGCCCACACTCATGGTTAACGGCCGCGCACTTCCTGTTGCCGCTGTTCCTTATGACCTGCTGAAGAAGATCGTCGATTACCAAGCCAAGGCTGATGGCGTTAGCGGCCAGTAGGGTTCTTGCCGGCGTCCTTCTGCCTTGACGGCCGGAAAGATCGAATTCGTCACCCATCCTTTCCGCTCTGATTTGCAGAAAAGGGTGGGCGGCACCCTGCGCAACGAAGCGTATCGTCCTCGCCTCTTTCCTGGCTCGAGCTGACTACTTTGCCGCGACCAACGCTCCCGCGTTGCAGGTTGCAGTGGTCGGCGTGAAGATGGGGTTCGCGTTGTCGTCCATCGCCGTCATCAGCTTGCCGTTCACCGTGAGCGGCTGAGACATGGCAAGCGACCCATCGGAATGAACGCTGAGAGTGAATGGATTTGTACCGTCGCTCTTCAAGGAGACAACCGCGGCGCCGCCTTGAAGCGAGACGTCGTACCTTGCCAGCACATGTGCCTGCGCGCAATCGATCACGGCATTCCCGTCGTTGAACTGAATCTTGAGGCCGCTGGAGTTTGTGAACAGACCAGCCATGCGCGGTCCCGGCGGAACCGTAAACTGATTTGAGTCATTGGATGAAGCATCGCCGGCCATCGTACTGAGCACCGTGCCCAGCGCCGAGAGCACGCTGGATCCGTTTGTGGACAGTCCCGCGTCGAGAATCACGCCGGGTCCGGGCGCGAGCGCTCCGATGCTGCAATGCTCTGTGATGGGTCCGTAGACTGGCGTGCGCGAAACTTCTGCCCCGGTTTTCCGATTCGTCACCACTTCATAGCCGGTGATCTGCTGCCCGGTGATGTCATCGGCAGCGGGCCCAGCAGCGTTCCCATCTGGCCCCAGCGTGACGACAAACGCCTGTGGCTGATTGGCGATATCGATGGACCACTTTCCTCCTGAGGCGCCGACGGTGTAGTTGTGCGCGCCTTGAACCATCTTGCCGCAGTTTCCGATGTCGACGTTGGCGTCGGCAAAGGCGAAGGTGAGTCCTCCGGATGCCTTGAAGGTGCCGATCAACACGAGGCCTGCCTTGCCTGGGCCTGTAAGCCCGCTTAGGTCGATGCCGATCATCTGCTTCAGGCCTTCGCCCATTCCCGCGCCGACACACTGTAATCCGGTGCCGCCCAGCTCAAAGCATCGGCGGATCGCGATCTGGCTGGGATCGTTTGTCGGCGGCAGCGTTTGTGTGTTTGATCCGCCGGGCTGCCCGGGCGCCTGGTTCATCGATGCCTGCCATAGCTGCTGGATGTCGGGCATGGGAAAAGTTTGAAACAAATAGGCCGTGAAATCGGTTTGGCCAACATAGGAATCCTGCGGATTGGCCGCCGACTTGGCGAAACTGGTGTACGCGTTGAAATAGGTGGTCAACATGCGCACTTCGTCCGGCGTCATCTGGTTTGCCTGCAGGCGCGGTCCCGCCAGCGCCCCAATCAACTGCCCCAATTCATGCAGTGCGCTTAATTGGCGATTCGCCGTGTCCTGTGCACTCAAACCTTTCACTTGCGCCATGATCTGGTCCACTGTGGGGAATTCTTTCAAGTATGCGGGATTGAATGTCTGCTGCGTGCTCGCGGGGGCCGGAGCGCTCGGCGCCGCCGGGGTTGCGGAAGGTGGTGTGACGGTGCACCCCTTCAGCCTGCCGGTCATCTGCGACCATGCGCTGTCCATCGTCGTCACCAGGTTGCCGTTCTGCTTTTCGACCGTATCGCACCATTGGTCGGCGCGGTACGGCTTGCAGGTCGTGACGGTGTAGGTGATGCCATTCGCGCACTGGTAGGGCACGTTCAGCACCGGCGGTGCAGGCGTTTGCGCGGCAGCCCCCATTGCGAAAAGGATCGTGAGTCCCGCGAGGACCGCGGAAGTCCTGCAACAGGCCCGTAGCTCAGGAGATCCCTTGTAAAAAGCACTGTAGAATCCGGCAAAGCGCGCAACTTTCATCGCGTACATCGATTCCCTCCAGTGAGACTTGCATCGGTCGCGGGCACTCGATTCGCTTGGCGCGCCACGCCAACACCGAATGCAGGAAACAACTCTTGTTCAAATCCAAAGGAATGCGGATGAATGAGCTGGCAGGGGGAACCAGCCGGTTGGGCCGATGCGTTATGGTACCAACCTGCGGTCCTTCTGAAAAGACGGCTGGACGTGAAGTGAAAGTTTCAAGCGTGGATTGATTTGAGCACGAATCAGCGGGGAATCAATGCAGCCAAGCCGGAAGCATTTACCTACTGCGTGCCCCGCTCCACCCGCATCATCGCGGTATGTCCCGCGGCCTGGGTCCCGCGAATCACATGGGGCGTCATGACGATCACCAATGTAGCGTAGTTCCGCTGCAAATCCTTGCTGCTTACATCGTTCAGCCCAGGAATCTCGCTGATTCCCGGCGTTCCGCTGATCGCCAGGCTCTGCGACTTGTCCATCTCCGTGGCCACCACTGCGGCCTCGCCTGCTCTCAGCGTGACCACCCCTGAGTACGCGCGATTGTCCAGGATGGGGTTTCCATCGATCGAGGACCCTGCCAGCGCATCGAGCTTGAGGTCAATGGACAGAGCGACGTCGCCATCGCGCAATACCCTGGGATTCACCTTCAGGTTCAATCCCAGATCCTGGTACTGCACCATGGGAACATTCGGGACCGACGATGTCAGCGATGACAGAAGCGATGAAAGGGCGCTCGAGCTTCCTGCTCCCGTCAATCCGGGGATTTTTGGGACGTTGGACGAGAGGTTCCCGTACGAAGCCGTCTGAATGGGGTACCTTTCGCCTTCTTTGATCGTCTCGTCCTGACCGTCCTCCATGCGCAGCTCAATCTGGTCGAGCTCCCGCGAATCGGACGTGTTCAGGTTCAGGTTGAACGTCGCTGCGCCTGGCGCCAGAGCCGACTCCGTCAGCCCGCCGCCGAACAACGCAAATCCGCTGGTGAGCAATGGGCTCGATACCTGACCGGAGGCGATGAGGATGCCCAGGATGGCCAGCGGATCGTTGCTCGCGGCCAGCCCTGACGAGATAATCTCCTGCACCAGGCTGGCGTTCTGGCTCAACAGCGATTGCTCCTCGGCAAACACATTGAATGCCGAAATGCTCTGCGGCAGCTGTGTTCCAGTATTGCGCGTGCTGGTATGCGCCACCTGAATCATGCGTACGTCTACGAGCACCTGGCTGCGTCCTTCAATCAGGCTCCTCATCGTGGCGTTGAACGCATCCAGCGTCGATGCCGGCGCGCGCAAGGTCAGGCTATGCTGCGACTGCGAAAGCTGAGCCTGCTTCGCTTGAAACACCTCTTTTGCCAGTGTCGAAACCTCGGTCATTTCATCGGCGCTCAGCCCGGACAGGTAAACCGTCTCCGACTCCTGGGGCATCAACTTGTCGCGGTTACCGCGCGTATCGTCGGCTACCAGGACCTGATGCGCGTCAAGCGGCACGAAAAAGGTGTGCGTCGCCATTCCCAGAATGTGCGTTGCATCGGCAAAGCTCACGTCATCCAGGTCCAGCCGAATCTGGGTCGGTTGCACGCTGTCGTCGAGCATGGCCTTGACCCCGTACGCCTTGAAGACTTGGTCGATTACCTGACGCCGATCGTTGTGCAGGTGAAAGCTCTGCTTTGCCGGCCCCGCCAGGATCGTGTCCTCGCCGGCGATCTCGCTCGCTGCCTGCTCATACTGCGACTTGGGCTGAGCGCGGACTGTTTCATCGGCGAGCTCGTCGAGATGCTGGCTGGCCTCAAAGTTTGCGGGATCGAGTGAAAGAGCGCGCGTGAGAGCGGCGCGCGCGCCAGCCTCATTGTTCAGAAGCCGGTCCTTGGCCGCCTCCTGAATGAGTGCGGTCACCTCGTGGCTTTTGGCCACAAGGGCAGCCAGGTGGTAGTTAGAGTTCGAGGGGTCGAGCGCCGCGGCGCGATCAAATCCCTGCATCGCCTGATCAAACTGGCGGTTCAGAAACAGCTTGCTCGATTCCAGATAGAGTTTTTCCGCCCGCCTCTGATCGCTGCTTCGCGGCTCTTTCGTTTTGAACGGCACGGGAATCTCGCTCTCTGCAGGCGGCTGAGCGGCCGCCGCCCCCGTGTCGCCAGCCGCACCTGTGTCGCTGTTGGCCGTTGGCACGGAAGAAGGGCCGTGGGTGCTCGTTGCGCTTGGTGCCGTTTGAGGTGCGGGACTGCTCGATTGCGCCTCAAGGACGCCCGCTGCGGCAGCAAGAACCAGCAGCACGCAGCAAAGCGTCGCTGCCGCGCGCGTCCGTCCGCCCCGGGCCTCGGCCCGTTCGCGCCCCACGATCGTTTCCGGTAGCATTGTCATTTTGTGCTCGGAGCCATGGCCAGCAAATCCTTGAGCGAGGAAACGCACGCTTCCGGCTGGGAGTGCAACAACTCGTCAAAGCTATATTTTCCCGTGGCCACGGCGATGACGGAAAGAAAATTGGCGCGCGCCGCTTCGATGTCCCGCGGGGTGTCGCCCACGACGCAAATTCGCGCCCCTTTGCCCGCCAGTTCCCTGGCCATTTGCGCCGCATGGCCGATTAACTCGGCGCGGATTGGAAAGTGGTCGCTGAAGCCGCCGAAGCGGAACCACTCGCGGAGGCCGGCTTTCTCAATCTTGATCCAGCCGATAGCCTCGAGGTTTCCTGAAGCCACGCCAAGCAGCGCGCCCTTTTGCGCCAGATACCGAAGAACCTCTTCGATCCCCGGAGTCAGTTCCGGGTCCAGCTCATGGCGCCTTTCGGAGACGGAATTCCGCATCGCTTCAAGAATAGCGTCGTAGTGACTCTCCAGAACATTGTCGGGGATTCCCGCTTGGCGGCATGCCTCACGCAGAATCGCGGTGTCCGTGCTGCCATGGATCAAAACCCCGGCCAGCGTGATCTCAAATCCCGTAACCCGATGCATGCTCGCGGCCACCGATTCATAATGGACCCGGTCACGGCTGCGCATCAGCGTCCCGTCGATGTCGAACAGGTATGCATCGTGCCCATCCCACACGAAATCGGGCTCGATCTCGATTCGGGCTTCGCTCTTCTGTTGTATTTTCTGCATGATGCGGGGGCGAGATTTCAGCCCTGGCGGTAGCCCTGGCGATACGCTCCGTATACAGGACGTTCGCTCCGAGGCGGACGCTTGAGTTCGGCACGGACTTCGGTCAGATCCAGTCCCAGCTCCGCCATCGCGCGGCTCAGCGTGTTGCGATGCATTCCCAGTTCCTCGGCCGCCTTGCACTGGTTTCCACGGTGCGCCACCAGCACCTCGCGCAGGTACTGCCGCTTGAACTCGCGCACCGCCTCTTCGTAGCGGATTCCGCTCGAGTGCATTTGGGTCACCAGGCTTTCCAGTTCTCGTTTCACTCGTCCCTCTTGCCAAATACGAAGAATCAGTCTAACCCGTCCCGCGGCCTTCGCGCAGCACAATTTCTCAGCTCGTGCCGTGGGGGTGCATCCACTCCGGCGATTCGTGCTCCAAAAGCATCAGGCCTTTGCGCACGCGATCGCCCAGGTCGCCGGGACTCACCTTCTCGCTCATATGGAGCGTCCCGAAAAACAATTTCGGTAACCTGGCCTCGTTTAACCATCCCTGCCCTGGATAAAAGGCCACGATCACCAGGATGCAGATCATCACCAGGAACACTCCCTGAATGAATCCAAGGATTGCTCCGGCCAAGCCATCCAGACATCCGAGGCCCAACTTATCGGCTACCTTCCCAATCATGCCGCCGATCAGGTTCGCGACCCCCATGACAAGCAGCGCGACCAGCAGGAAACCGACGGTGTTGGCGATCGCATCAGCCTTGAAGATCGGCTTGAACAGAGACCCGACTCGCTGGTAGTTCCACGCTGCCAGCGTAAGCCCCAGGATCAACCCCGCCAGCGAGCAGGCTGTGCGGAAGAACCCCTGCGCAAGTCCACCTAAGGTCGCTCCCGCGAGCACCGCCAGAATGACCCAATCAACCCACGTCATATTCCGCTCCGTGTCCGCTACAGGGCCCGTTCACAAACCCTACTGGCCCATCTCCCGTCCGGTCAAGCGCCGGAAGGCCTCAAGATACTTTGCCCGGGTCCGTTCGACAACTTCCTCCGGTAGACCCGGAGCCGGCGCCTGCTTGTTCCAGCCAATTTCTTCCAGGTAGTCGCGTACAAACTGCTTATCAAACGAAGGCTGCGCTCCGCCGGGCTGCCAATCCTTGCCGTCCCAGAAACGAGATGAATCCGGTGTGAGAACCTCATCGGCAAGGATAACCCCTTCGGAGGTTTTGCCAAACTCGAATTTCGTGTCGGCCAAGATCAACCCGCACGATTCCGCATGCGCGGCGGCCCACTGGTAGATTGCGAGCGTCAGCCTTCGCAGATCGGCTGCTTCGCCGGCGCCTACCAGCTTTTCCATTGTCGCAAATGAAATGTTCTCATCGTGCGCACCGTCCTGGCTCTTGGTAGCCGGCGTAAAGATTGGCTCCGGTAGCCGAGATCCATCTTTCAGATCGGGAGGTAGCTCGATGCCGCACACCGTTCTCGATGCCTGGTACTCCTTCCATCCCGATCCCGCCAGATATCCCCGCGCCACGCACTCCACCGGAAACATATCGGCGCACTTGACCAGAATCGAGCGCCCCTCCAGTTGATCGTTATACGGTTGGAGTGCCTGCGGGTACTCCTCCGCATTCGCGGTGATGACATGATTGGGAACCAGGTTCTTGAGCAGGTCGAACCAGAAAAGCGAAATCTGTGTGAGAATCTTGCCTTTGTCCGGAATCCCAGAGCCGAGCACGTGATCGAATGCCGATATGCGGTCAGTCGCCACCAGCAGAAGCGCGCCATCTACTTCATAAAGGTCGCGCACCTTGCCGCGCCCCAGCAAGGGAATGTCGCCAAGGTCGGTCGTCAGCAATGCTGCCATTTGGATTGTTCCTCTTGGATCGTTCTTCGGGGGGCTGAATTTTCGATTCTCCGGCGGCGAGCGCGCTTTGTCAATGATTCCTGCGCGTGTACCGAAGCCGCAGGCCGGTCTGCTCTCAACGGCTGCATCTCCCAAGACCGCTATGGCACCATTCGGTCGTCATTCCGGCCGGAAATGGCGGTTATTCTCCCATGTATTTCGTTAACACAAACCCCTGTGACGGCCGTCACGGACCCTCAGCGGCGCTTAGGAGACACTTCGACTGTCAACATGGTTCGGAAGGCGTGTAAGAAAGCCATCTTTGAGCCGGGCGACACGAGGCAGCAGTGGAAAGGGGAAGCCGCGGCTAGCTTCGTTTAATGCAGGGATCACCAGTAGCCGCGTGCTACCGACCTCCAGTGCCGGCTACTGGTCCCCGTCTTTATCTTGTTTATGTAGATCTACAAGCGCCTCCGAAGAGAAGTTATCCTTCGGGGGCGAATTTTTGTCCTTAATGGCCCTCCCAAACGCTGGCATGTGCCCGACCCTCCCTAGGAACCAGGAACCAAGAACTACAAACTTTCTTTCAATGTGGCCTTCCCGGCAGCACGAAATGCTCCTCGCAGCGCGGCTCGTAGTTGTCTCCTGCCATGATGATTGGGCTGGAGTAGTCGGCCGGCTTTCCATCGATCATTCGCTGTGGATACAAGGCCTTGGCTCCGCAACTGCAATACGCCACCAACTCGGTCACGTTGCCGGCGTAGGTGCGCACCAGCCACGAAAGTTCCAGCATCTCGCCGAAGGGCATGCCGCGAAAGTCGAGTTCGAGGCCCGAGACCATAACGTCGTAGCCCGCGTCGAGCAGCCGCTTGGTGAACAAAAAGAGATCGTGTACGAATTGACCCTCGTCGAGAGCGATGCACTCTAGGCGTTTGCCGATCCGCTGCTCCGTTGCCCGAATCACCGGCAGCACGGTCCAGGGATTGGTGGAAGGGAACTCGACCGCCTCCATTTTTCCGCAACCATTGCGATTGCGGCTTTCGACCAGCCCGGCGGCGGCCTTGGTATCGGCGCTGGGCTTCAGCAACATCACGTATTGCTTGGCGTACTCACGGCGCGTTTCAATTCTGCGCAGCAACTCCGCGGTCTTGTTGCTCCGCATGGGCCCGACAATCATTTCGAGCTTGCCTGGCACGATGTCCTCGGAAATGCTTCGATCTGCCAGCAGCAAAGCTTGTAGCCGTTAGCCTGTAGCTGGTTTCCGGCTATCGACTACAAGCTACCGGCTGTTGGCTGCTTCTCTCACGCCGTCGCCCGCTGCGCCTCGCGCTGATGCCCCAGCCGCACGCTCACCACCTTTGACACGCCCGGCTCCTGCATCGTGACGCCATAGATCATATCGGCGGCCTGCATCATGCGTTTGGAATGCGTCACGATAAGGAACTGCGTGTCGCGACTCAGCGATTCGAGCAGATCGGCGAAACGGCCCACGTTCGTTTCGTCGAGGGCCGCGTCGACTTCGTCGAGCACGCAGAACGGGCTGGGCCGGAATTGGAAGATGCCCACCAGCAGCGCCAACGCCGTCAGCGACTTTTCGCCGCCCGAAAGCAGCAGCACATTCTGTAGTTTCTTGCCCGGCGGCGAAACCACGATGTCCAGCCCGCTCTCGTCCAGATTTCCTTCGTCGCTCACGCGCAAAAATGCCTGGCCGCCCTGGAAGAGCCGCGCAAAAACGCGTCCGAAATTCTCGTTGATGCTGGTCAGCGCTTCGTCGAACTTGGTGCGCGAGATCTGATCGATCTCCTTAATCGTCTCCTGCGTGTTTTCGATGGACTCGATCAGGTCCTGCCGCTGCGTGGTCAGGAAGCTGTGACGCTCGGCCGTTTCCTTGTACTCGTCGAGGGCCATCATGTTCACCGGGCCCATCTGGTCCAACCGTTCGCGCAGCGTGCGGCAGACTTCTTCCTCGGTCGCTAGTTCTTCACCGGCGAGACGCGCGATTGCCGCGTCGTCGCGCAGGACCTGCGCTTCCACATTCACCTCGGCAAGGCAGCTAGCCTCGAGGTGTTCCAAGTCGGAGCGCAGCTTGGCCAACTCGCTCGAAAGCGCGGCGCGATCTTCGCGTAGCTGGTCCAGTGCCGCCCGTTCGCTGCGGAGCGCGGTCTCAAGCTCGGCCAACTGCTGCCGCAGTGCTTGTGCCTGCTCCGCGATGGATTGAGCCGTGGACAGCGCTCTCGTCTGTGCCTGCGCGACTTCCATCAGACTCTTTGCGAGCTCGGCGTTTTCGTTGATGCGCTGCTCGCGCTCTGCCGTTGCCGCTGTGCGCTGCTGTTCGATCGACTGGACTCGCCGCTCAAGATCGCCGAACAGCCGGTCGATGCGCTGGAAGGCCGCTTCGGCTCCGCGCCGCCGCTCTTCGAGGCCCGCCAGTTCGGCGGTCATCTTCGCCGCTTCCTGTTGCAACAACTCGCGCTTCTGCCGCAAAATCTCCAACTGCGCCTGTTGCGTATTCTGGTTGCTTTCGGCCTGCGCATGCTCAGCCTCAAGGCGCGAGGCTTCGCCGCGCTTTTCCGCAATCGTCTGGTGCTTGGCGTCGCGCGCATCCTTATTGCGCGCCGCCTGCGACTGCCACTCCTGCATGCGCCGCTCGATGCGCTGTTCCTCGGCCTCCATCTGTCTGAGAGCCGCGCCCAGGTTGGCTGCCTCGCTCTCGGCCTGTCGCCGCTCCTCGCCGCGGGTTTCGAGTTGCGCCGTTAGCTCTTCGATCGCTCGCGTCAGCGCTTCAGCGTCTCTCTCGGCCGCAGTCAGCCCCGAATCGAGAATGGCGAGCCTGCCTTCGGTGTCGCGCAGTTCGCGCTTCAGCGCCAGCGGCCCTTCGCTCGCCGGCTTGCCGCCAGTCACCGTCGAGCGATGAAAGCATTCACCCTCTGGCGTGAGGAAATAAGCGTGCGTGTAGCGCAACGCCAAGCGCTGCGCCTCGATGGCGTTGTCAGCCAGATAGCCGTGCCGCAGCTTTGGCAGCAGAGACTCAAGCGACCGCCCGAATCCGTTCAACACTTTAATCGCATCGCGCAGCGGGGTCAGGCCAGGCTCGTCCACCGGTCCCTCGCCGGTGTCGAAGAGCACGCCCTGCGCGTCCGAGTGCACGAGGAATGTGGCGCGCCCGTCGCTCGTCTTCAGAACGCGTACGCCCTCTTCCGCCGCGCCCCAGCTTTCGACGACCACGTAATTGAGCTCTTCACGCAGGAATTCGTCTACCACGCCTTCATGCTCGCCGCTCACTTCAACAAAGTCCGCCAGCGTGCCCACCGGTGCGACCGACGGCCCCAGCGCCCCCGGCTTCAGCAGCCTTCGCACGCTGTCGGTGGCGTAGCCATGATTGCGGATCAGCGCGTTGAGCGAGTCGCGCCGGCCTGCCAGCGCAGCCTGTTCGCCGCGCAGCTGGTTGGCCTGAGCACGGCGCGCCCCTTCATCGGCCCGCTTGTTTTGCGCAGACTCGCGCAGGGCAGCAATTTCTTCTTCCAGCCGCTTTACTGCCGCGTCCGAAGCGCCAAAACGCTGCCTCGACTCCGAACTTTGGATGCTCAGGTTTTCCTGCTCGATGTGCCCCTGGCCCAATTCCCCTTCCAGCCGCTCCGCCTCGCGCTCCAGTGCGAAGAGGCTCTCTTCGCCCTGCACAATTGAATTCCGCGCGTTGGCGGCCAGCGTGAGCAGGTGCATGGCGTTTCGTCGCCCCGCCTCAAGGTCGCGCTCCGCGCTGTAGACTTCCTCCGCCGCGGCGCGCGCCTCGTGCTGCCGCGTTTCCACCTTCTCGCGGAACTGGTGCGCTTCGCCGGCCGCGGTCTCGAGAAAACTCTTCTGTTGCGCGCGCTCCTCTTCGATCCCGGACCTTTGGGTTCGTGTCTGGTCAAGTTCCACGCCCGACGCCGCAATCCGCGCCTCCAGCTCGCTTACGCGCTCCGTGTTGCTGCGCTCCCGCGCTTTGCCCCGCTCCAGTTCAACAGCCGCTTCGCTCGCCTGGGTCCGCGCTGCCTCTCCCTTGCGGTCCAGCGCATATCCGCGTTCGGTCAGGTTATGCTGGTTCGCTTCGCGCTGCGTCACTGCTTCTACTGAACCGTGGATGCGTTCAGTCAGAGACGCTATCTCCTGGTCCAGCCGCGCCTGGTCCGCATCCATCGTGGCCATGCGGCTCGCCAGCACCACGCGCAAGCGCCCGCGGAGTTCCTCCCGCACAGCGGCATACCGCTCGGCCTTCGCCGCCTGTCGCTTCAGGCTGTTCATCTGCCGCGTCACTTCTTCAAAAATGTCGTCGACACGCGCCAGATTCTGTTTCGCGCTTTCGAGGCGCAGCTCCGCCAGCCGTTTTCTGGTCTTGAACCGCGTTACGCCTGCCGCCTCTTCGATGATGGCTCTGCGCTCGTAAGGCTTTGAGCTCAGTAGTTGGCCAATGCGCTCCTGGCCGATGATGGCGTAGCTCTCGGGCCCCAGGCCGGTGCCCATAAAGATGTCCTGAATGTCGCGCAACCGGCACAGCTTGCCGTTCAGCAGGTACTCGCTCTCGCCCGTTCGGAACAAGCGCCGCGTGATGACCACTTCGCCCTTTTGCGGCGCGCTGTGGAATTTGCGCCGACGAATCTTGAGCACCACTCCTTGCTGCTGAGAAGAATTCCGATCCGCGCCGTCGTTTTGTGTCTCTGGAGCCGCAAGCTTTTCGCCATTTTCTTCTTCAATCGTTTGTCCCGGCTGCTCGTTGGCGATGATCTCTTCGGCCTCCACCGCTCGCTGCCGCCGCACCTCGTCCTCATCCCAGTCCGACGGTCCATCGTGATCGATCTCGACCTCAGGCGTCACCGGCACTGGGCCTTCGTAGGCATCGGGATCGATCATGGTCAGCGTGACTTCCGCCATGCCCAGTGGCCTGCGCTCGCGCGTCCCCGCAAAGATCAGGTCCTGCATGTGCGAGCCGCGCAGGCTCTTTGCGCTTTGCTCGCCCAGCACCCAGCTCACTCCATCCAAAATGTTCGACTTCCCGCACCCGTTCGGCCCAACCACCACGGCGATCCCCGTGCCCGCGACCGTCACTTCAGTGCGATCGCAAAAGCTTTTGAACCCGAGGATATGAATCTTCTTTAGTTTCAGCATCTTCTTCTCCGACCCGAACCGGAATCGCCGAGCCCGCTTGCAAAGCCCATTGTGCGTGTGGCGGCGGCCTTGCAAAACGCCGCGCATACGGCCACTATGCCACTTCAAATAAGACTCTACGGACGCGGAACGGCAGGGTCAACGCCGATCAAAGGTGCCAATGTGGATAAGAGGGCAGGAACTCGTGCCCGACCTTTGGACTGCGATTGACAGTTCCTTGCAGGCGATTGAAACTCAAGAAACTGGTTCCAATTCTTCACCGATCGGCCTGCCATGAATCGATCTATCCGTATCGCATTTCTCGCCTCCGTTTTGCCGTTTTCCGCTTTATTAGGCGCCCAGCAGAAGCCATCGCCACTGGCTCCCTATATCGAGGTCAACGCGCCTGTGCTGGTGTTGGAGCATGTCACGCTCATTGACGGCACCGGATCCGCACCGCAGAGGGACATGCGCATTGACATTGCGGGCAGCAAGATTATTGCCGTGCAACCCTCTAGTCCATCCATCCCTCTGCCGCCCGATGCGAAAGTCCTAGATCTGACGGGCAAGACCGTCATCCCCGGCATTGTCGGCATGCACGAGCACTTGTTTTACCCTTTGCCGCAGCGGCCGGACGCCGGCAACGCGCTCTACGGGGAAATGGCCGACAGTGCGCCGCGCCTCTATCTTGCCGGCGGCGTCACCACGGCACGCACAGCGGGGAGCGTAGAGCCCTACACCGATCTTGAGTTGAAAAAACAGATCGATGCGGGGCTGATTCCGGGCCCCAAGCTCGACGTCACCGGTCCCTACCTCGAAGGCAGGGGCACGTTCGCGCTTCAGATGCATCAACTTGCCGATGCCGACGACGCCGGTCGCACTGTCGACTACTGGGCTGCCGAAGGCGTCACTTCGTTCAAGGCCTACAACTACATCACTTCGGATGAGCTCAAGATGGCCATCCGTCGCGCGCACTTTCGCGGGCTCAAGATCACCGGCCATCTCTGTTCTATCGGATTTAAAGATGCCGCGGAGATGGGCATCGACAACCTGGAACATGGAATTGTTGTCGACACCGAGTTCTATCCCGGCAAATTGCCCGACGTTTGCCCGGATGCGAGCGCTGCGGAAAAGGACCTTGAGACCAATGTTGACATTGCGGGGCCCGAGGTCACGGCGATGATTCTCGATCTTGTTGCGCACCATGTTGCCGTTACGTCCACACTGGCCATCCTGGAAACATTTATTCCCAACCGCCCGCCTTTGGCATATGAGAACCCAGTGCTCAAGACGATAACACCGGAAGGCGTCAGAAGTTATCTGGCGACACGCGCGCGACTGGCGGAGCAGGCCGCGAATCCCAACTTGCTTGAGCGTGGCGAGGCTCCAAAGCTTTTGAAGGTTGAAATGCAATTCGAGCGTGAATTCGTTGCGGCCGGCGGACTGCTCATGGCCGGCTGCGATCCCACCGGATACGGCGGCGTTGTTCCAGGTTTTGGCGATCAGCGCAACATCGAACTACTGGTTGAAGCGGGCTTCCCGCCAGTCCAGGCCATCCAAATCGCTACCCTCAATGGCGCAAGATACATGGGAAAAGACGCGGCCATTGGATCTATCGCTCCCGGCAAGACAGCGGACCTGGTTGTGCTGGGCGCAAATCCCGCTCAGAACATCGCCAACATCGAAAAAGTCGAAGCTGTCTTCAAGGACGGGGTGGGTTACGATCCAGTGAAATTAATTCAATCGGTTACCGGATTGGTAGGTCTGCGGTAAGAGCCCCAACTCAACGGCCGGGATCTTCTGGAACCATCGTCTCCGCGCATTTGTTCCGGCCATCCCGGCAGAGATAAACTGGACTGACCAAAGCTTTCGGCTCAGCTTCGTCTGGCAGGTTTCCCTTTCGCGATGCTGACGCCATAGATTTCGACCAGAGGCCTTGGCCCCCAAGGAGAAGCACAATGTCTGAACGCGAGACACAGACCCCCGGACCGCCAATTGTTGACGATCAAAACGCCATGCTGAGCGAATCAAAGCCCAGCGAATCCAAGTGCCCGTTTTCGGGCCATATGCTCACACACACAACGGCAGGAGCAAAAGGCAACAACGACTGGTGGCCCGGTCAACTCAACTTGGGGATTCTGCATCAGCAGTCCTCGCTCTCTAATCCCATGGGCGAGGAGTTCAACTACGCCGAGGAGTTCAAGACTCTCGACCTTAACGCCGTAATCAAGGACCTGCGCGCCCTGATGACCGACTCGCAGGAATGGTGGCCGGCCGACTTCGGCCACTACGGGCCGCTCTTCATCCGCATGGCCTGGCACTCTGCGGGCACCTACCGCATTCACGACGGACGCGGCGGAGGCGGCAGAGGCGCGCAGCGCTTTGCGCCGCTCAACAGTTGGCCCGACAATGTGAATCTCGACAAGGCGCGACGTCTGCTCTGGCCCATCAAGCAGAAGTATGGCCGCAAAATCTCGTGGGCCGATCTGATGATCCTCGCCGGCAACGTGGCGCTCGAGTCGATGGGCTTCAAGACCTTCGGCTTCGGTGGCGGTCGCGCCGACATCTGGGAGCCGGAAGAAGACATTTATTGGGGACCTGAGACCAAGTGGCTGGGAGACGAGCGCTACAAGGGCGACCGGGAGCTTGAAAATCCTCTCGGTGCGGTTCAAATGGGACTGATCTATGTGAATCCCGAAGGCCCGAACGGCAATCCGGACCCCATCGCCGCGGCGCGCGACATCCGCGAGACATTCGCTCGCATGGCGATGAATGACGAAGAAACGGTTGCCCTGATCGCTGGCGGACATACCTTCGGCAAAACGCATGGCGCTGCCGATCCGGTTAAGTATGTTGGCCGTGAGCCTGAGGGCGCCGGTATTGAAGAGCAGGGACTGGGCTGGAAGAACACCTTTGGCTCCGGCAATGGCGACGCCACCATCGGCAGCGGCCTTGAAGTTACCTGGACCACGACGCCGACCAAGTGGAGTAACAACTTTTTCATCAATCTTTTTGGGTATGACTGGGAGTTGACCAAGAGTCCAGCCGGCGCACACCAGTGGAAGCCCAAGGGCAACGGCGGGGCGGGCACCGTTCCTGACGCGCACGATCCGAAGAAAAGCCACGCGCCGACGATGCTGACCACCGATTTGTCTTTGAGATTTGATCCGGCCTACGAAAAAATCTCGCGCCGCTTCCTTGAACATCCCGAGGAGTTCGCCGACGCCTTTGCCAGAGCATGGTTCAAGCTCACGCATCGCGACATGGGCCCGCGCTCGCGCTACCTCGGTCCGCTGGTGCCCAAAGAAGAGCTCATCTGGCAGGACCCGGTTCCCGCGGTCGACCATCCACTGATTGATGCCAAAGACATCGAGGCACTTTCGGCCAAGATTCTCGCGTCTGGCCTCACGATCTCGCAGCTCGTGACGACGGCATGGGCGTCGGCTGCAAGCTTCCGCGGCAGCGACAAGCGCGGCGGCGCCAACGGCGCGCGCATTCGCCTGGCACCTCAAAAGGACTGGGAGGTCAATCAACCGGCTGAGCTCGCAAAAGTGCTCGCGAAGCTCGAGGCCATCCAGAAAGAGTTCAACGCGGCGCAAAAGGGCGGAAAGAAGGTCTCGCTCGCCGATCTCATCGTTCTTGGTGGGTGCGCAGCCGTTGACGCGGCCGCAAAGAAGGCCGGCCACAACGTGAAGGTGGGTTTTGCGCCGGGACGCACCGATGCATCGCAGGCTCAGACCGATGCGGCTTCGTTCGCGGTACTCGAACTCAGAGCCGACGGCTTCCGCAATTATGTTCGCAAGGGGCTCGAAAGCTGTGCCGCGGAATTGTTGCTCGACAAGGCACAGCTGCTCACGCTCACTGCTCCCGAGCTGACGGTTCTGATCGGCGGCATGAGAGTCCTGGGCGCGAATTTCGGCCAGTCGCCGCACGGCGTGTTTACCAAGCGGCCCGGATCGTTGACGAACGACTTCTTCGTCAATCTCCTCGACATGAAAACCAAGTGGCAAAAATCCGCCAAGTCGGAAGGCGTACTGGAAGGTCGTGATCGCAGGACGGGTGCGATCCAGTGGACTGGAACTATCGTCGATCTCGTCTTCGGTTCAAACTCGCAACTCCGCGCGCTCGCTGAAGTCTACGCCAGCACCGATGCCGAGAAGGCGTTTGTTGAGGCCTTCGTGGCATCGTGGACCAAGGTGATGAACCTTGACCGCTTCGATCTGGCCTGATTTTTATCGCGTCTCCGTGGCGAAGGCCCATTCGATTTGGAGTGATAAAATCAATCAGTGCCGGGTCCTACGCGACGTAATCCCGCCAACCCCGCCAGGTCCGGAAGGAAGCAACGGTAACGGGCTAGTACGTGTGCAGTAGGTCACCCGGTACATTTTTGCGTTTTCCTCATGCTTTTTTGACGGCGAACCGGTTCCCAACCGGTGCGTGCGCCGCTAGGAGAAATGCTTTGAGCCTTACCGTTCGCCCCATTGTGGGCCGGCGCGCCAAAATTTCGGCGCTCGGAACCTACGTTCCCCCCGATGTGATCACCAACAAAGACCTCGAAAAAATGGTGGAGACCAGCGACGAGTGGATCCTGTCGCGCACCGGGATCCGTGAGCGGCACAAATTGGCGCCGGGACTTGGCGTCAGCGACATGTGCACCGAGGCCGCAAAAAAGTGCCTGGCCGCGCGCGGCATCTCGCCCGCCGAAGTCGAGGTCATCATCGTGGGCACGGTCACGCCTGACATGATGTTCCCCTCCACGGCGTGCCTGGTGCAAAACAAGATCGGCGCCACAGGCGCTTGGGGCTTCGACGTCTCCGGCGGCTGCTCTGGCTTCGTCTATGCACTCCTCGCCGGCGTGAATCTGGTCGAAAGTGGCACTTATAGCAAGGTTTTGGTGTGCGGCTTCGACGCCAACACGCGCATGACCGATTACACCGACCGCACCACCTGCGTCCTCTTCGGCGACGGCGGCGGCGTCGTGCTGCTTGAGCCTGCTGAAGACGGCGAAATCGGCTTCATCGATTCCCTCAACGAGATCGACGGCTCCGGCGGCGTCTCGCTCAACCTCAAAGGCGGCGGCAGCCTCAATCCGTCAACGCACGAGACCGTCGACAAGAAATGGCATTACATCTACCAGGATGGGCCCGCGGTGTTTAAGTTCGCGGTGCGCAAGATGGCCGAAGCCACGCTCAAGCTCCTCGAGCGGAACGGCGTCGCCGGCGCGGACCTGGGCTGCTTCATTCCCCACCAGGCCAATAAGCGAATTATTACGGCCACTGCGGATCGGCTGGGCCTGGATCCGGACCGCGTGATTATCAACATTGAAAAGTACGGCAACACCTCGGCCGGAACCATTCCCCTGGCCATGGAGACGGCCATCGAGGAAGGCAAGCTCAAGAAGGGCGATCTGGTCCTGCTGGCCGCCGTGGGCGCGGGCTTTACGGTGGGCACCGTCCTGTTGCGCTGGGAAATCTAGGAAGCAGCTTCTAGCCTCTAGCTTCTAGCCCCTGGCTTGCGCCGAGCCGGACGATCCCACTCGCTTGCACTGCACGTCTTAAAGTGGGACGGTTTCCTGAATTCACCCAGAGACGCGGCTCCAAGCAAGAAAATCGGAAAGCTGGAAGCTAGCAGCTAGAAGCTAGAGGCTGCTTCAGCATATACTGTGCTCCACAAACGCCGGATTCCGGTTCCGGCTGGATGGTTCCAAGCGGAGGGCGACCATGGATGTGGCAATGACCGCCAGAAAAGGGAGAATCTCCAAAGCATTGCGTGAGCAGGCCGAGGAGGGGATGGAACGCATGGGCCAGATTCTCGGCCGCACGGCGCGCGCCAGTGTCACCTTTAGCATCGAGCGCCACGTTCACATCGTCGAGCTCACCGTCCAGGCGCGACTGCAGAGATTTGCCGCGACCGGCAAGGCCGATACGCCGCTCGCAGCGCTCCGCGAAGCCATTGAGCACGCCGAGCATCAGGCCAGCCGCCACCGCGACCGCCGCCTGGTCAGCAAACGCCTGCCTAAAGGCGATAAGGTGCTCACCGCGCCCCCCGTCACGCGGCCCAAGGCGCGTGTTGAACCGGATGCCGACGCCGGCGAAACAGGATCGGCTCGTCTTTCCGGCAAGGCCCGCGCCTCCATCGCGGTTCACTCCTTTCCCGCCAATGCCACGGTCGTCGAGCCGCACATCGTCAATAGCGCCGAAGCCATCGCGCTCAAGCCCATGACCATTGAGGAGGCCGTCAAGGACGCAGAGTTCCGCGACCGCGATCTGCTCATCTTCCATACCGTTTTGGGAGACACATTCGTCCTCCATCGCCGCCGCGACGGCCAGATGGAGCTGGTCGAGATTCCCTGATGCCTTATCCCCCCGAAGTTCACGACATGAATGCCGCTGTCATCCTGAGCGAGTCGCCGTGGCGACGCGTCGAAGGATCTGCGGTTTGGGAAATCGACCTGTGGCGAGAGCTTCCGAGACACCATACGAGAAGCTTGCTTGAAAAACCTATGTGCGCGGCCGTTTTGAAAGGGCACGACCGGGGCACCCACGCAGTGGGTGGGTCGCGTGCCAACAGCGCCAGTAGAATCAGAGCGGCTTTAGCCGCTGAGGGATGTTTCTCAGCTAGTTGAGGGACCCATGCAAACTGATCTCTGTTCTCTGATCCCTGATCTCTGATCCCTGGTTCCCGGATGGACTTTGGTTGCACCCGTTGACCGCTTTTGGGGATGGTGAT
Source organism: Occallatibacter sp. (assembly GCA_049518955.1). Classification (GTDB taxonomy): domain Bacteria; phylum Acidobacteriota; class Terriglobia; order Terriglobales; family Acidobacteriaceae; genus Telmatobacter. Next base: position 2,059 of record JBEKRG010000060.1, on the reverse strand, counting down.
CAAGCTTTTGACTAAATAGGATTTATGCTATGGCAAATCCTCCATCAGGCGCCGGCGCAATCCCGGAAGGCAGGCCTTTGCAATCGGGCCCGGCAAATCCCCTGAAGGCCATCGGCTTGAATCTCTACCAGAACGCGAACTCCGATGCGCAGCGCGAAGTCCTCGACAGGCTCCCAGTCCTTGTGTTCCTGGAGCGCGCCGGAAAAATCGTCTTTGCCAACGCCGAAGCGCGCCGCATGTTGGGCCTCACCGAAGGCCAGTGGACTCCACGCCCGGTCGAAGAGGTTTTATGGGGACTTTTCCCCGGCACGGCCGAGCCGCAGACTCTTTTATCTGGCACGCAGCATAGCAGCCCCTTTCACGCCACTCTTCCTGACCAGAGCGGCCACCTGATCCCCGTTGAAGGCACCTACGGCATTCTTCACCCCGAGCAGCGCGGGGCCGTCATTGTGGCCCATCCCAGCGACCGTGAGCGCGCTCCCAGATTGCGGCTGATGGAGGACGTGCTGGCCAGTCTCCCCGAAGCCGTCGCCATCGAGTACCAGAATCATGTGCTCTACGCCAATCCGGCCTTTACCCGCATGTTTGGTTACACCGCTGAGGAGGCGGGTGGTGGCAGCCTGCGCGAGCTCATTGTGCCGGAGACCCGCCTCAACGAAAATGCTGCACTGCTCAAAGCCGTCGACGACCATGGCTTCTCGACTGCGGAAACGGTTCGCAGCAACAAAGCCGGCGAGCTCGTCGACGTGAGCCTGCAGGTCGCCCCCCTTCTCGTCGATGGCGGCAGGGTTGGCTATGTTTTCACATTCCGCGATATCGGTGAGCACAAGCAGGCCGAAGAGAAGTTACAGCACGACGTCATGCACGATGTGCTCACGGGTTTGCCCAACCGGGCCCTGTTTCTTGACCACGTCAACCTCACGCTCAACCGGCGTCTGCGCGATCCCAGTCAAAGTTGCGGTGTCCTTTACGTTGATCTCGATGAGTTCAAGCAGGTCAATGACAGCCTCGGTCACGCCGCTGGCGACGCTCTGCTCATCGCCGTTGCCGGCCGCATTCGCGCCTCCTTACGTCCTCAGGACTCGGCCGCGCGCCTCGGCGGAGACGAGTTTGCCGTTTTAGTGGACAACATTCTCACCACATACGATCTCGAAGTCGTGGCAGGCCGCATCCTGCGCGAGATGGAGCGGTCGTTTGAAATCTTTGGCCGCGACGTCCACGCCGGTGCCAGCATCGGCGCTGCCATCGCCGGTCCCGACCACACCACCGCCGATCTTCTCGTTCGCGACGCGGACTTCGCCATGTACCGCGCCAAGCAGGCCGGGGGCGGACGTTACGAAATCTTCGACAAACACCTCGAGCTCACCGTCACCAGCCAGCAGGAGCGCGATCGAGAGCTCCGGACCGCCGTCAACAAGCGCCAATTCGTCTTCCAGGTTCAGCCCATCTACCGCCTCGTCGGCGGCTTGCTCGAAGGATTCGAGTCGTTTCTCAGCCTGCGCCGCGCCGACGGCACCGTGCATAGCTATGACGATCTGCTGGCCGCAGCCGAAGACAACACTCTTTCCATTCTGCTCGGCCGCGAGGCCCTCGATGCCGCTTGTGCGCAATTGCGTGTTTTAAGCGATCGCCTGCCCGAGCAGGAGTTGATCTTGACCGTCAACCTCACGCGCCGCCAGCTCTACCACCCCGACCTCATCGCGCACCTGATGAAGGCTCTCGCAGACAGTGGCGCAAACCCTTCGCGCCTCCTGTTCGAGGCGCCGGAGAGCGCGTTTAATGAGAACCCTGACGCCGCGGTCGCCATTCTCCAGCGCCTGGCCGACTGGCAGGTGCGCGTGGCCATCGACGACTTCGGCTCCAGCCTCGCGCCTCTGAATCACCTGGTCCACCTTCCTGTCGCCATGGTCAAGCTCTCTCCTCGGCTCACCGCCGCCGCGCTTTCATCGGGCCGCCAGCTTGCCGTCCTCGAGTCGCTCATTCGCCTCGGCAATACGCTGGGCTTGCAACTGGTTGCTCAGGGAATCGAAACTCCGCAACAGCTCGCGGCCCTCTCTCG